>CAZPZW010000079.1:0-14746 GCA_964591165.1 uncultured Thermoanaerobaculia bacterium
GGTGAAGGGACGCGGGTCCTGCTCGAGGGCGGCCGGGTGCTCGCCGTCGAGCCGGTCGCCCGGCCGCGCGGCACGACGCTCGACGTCGCTGCGCTCTTCTTCAACGTGCCGGCGCGGAGGAAGTTCCTCAAGTCGCGGGAGACCGAGCTCCGGCGCTCGGTCGAGGTCGTCGAAGGGTACGTCCTGGCGCGGCCGGAGATCGCCTTCCGGCTGCGCAGCGACGGGCGGACGCTGCTCGAGACGGCGGGTCAGCCGGAGACCTCGGCCGGGTTACGGGAGCGCATCCGGACGGTCTTCGGCGAGGCGCTCGCCGGCGAGCTCGCGCCGATCGAGGGCGCCGGCGGCTTCGCCTCCGGCTTCGTCGGCTCGCCCGCCACGGCGCGCGGCGCGCGGCGCAGCTTCGTCTTCGTCAACCGCCGCCTGGTGCGCGACCGTGCGGTGCTGGCGACCTTCTATCGCGCGGTGCGCGACGAGTGGCGTGGCGAGGAGTTCCCGGCGGCCTTCCTCTTCCTCGAGCTGGCGCCCGAAGCGGTGGACGTCAACGTCCACCCGCAGAAGGCCGAGGTGCGTTTCCGCGACGCGAATCTGCTGGACCGGCTGAGCCTCGCGTTGCGCGACGCCTTGGCGCGCGCCCGCGGGACCGAGCCGGCGCCGCTCCGTGCGCCGGCGGAGCTGCCGGGCATCCGACCGGCCTGGGAAGGGTTGGGAGGGCGAGCCGGGGAGGAGATCCGCGACGGCCTCGGGGTCGGCAGCGCGCTGGGTGAGCGGGGCGTCCTCGCCGATCTGGTGCTGGCGCCGCTCGAGCGGCCGCCGGTGCCGCTCTCGGGGCGCGATGGCATCGCGCGCCGTTTCCGTCTGCTCGGCCAGTACAAGGGAGCGCTCCTGCTGCTCGAGGGACCCGACGGTCTCTACCTGATCGATCAGCACGTGGCGCACGAGCGGATCCTCTACGAGCGGCTGCGGCGGGCGCTCGAAGCGGAGCGTGTCGCCGCGCAGCGTTTGCTGGCGCCACGCCTGCTCGAGCTCTCGCGCGGCGAGCGGCTGCGGCTGCTCGAGCTCGCCGAGGCGCTCGCCGGCGCGGGCTTCGAGATCGCCGAGCTCTCCGGCGGCAGCGTCGGCTGTCTCGCCGCGCCGGCGGCGCTCGGGGCGGCGGAGAGTGAAGCGCTGCTCGAGCGGCTGGCGGCCGACGGCGAAGCGACGCCGGAGAATCTCCGCCGGCGCCTGCTCGACGACTTCGCGGCTTCGCTCGCCTGCAGGGCGGCGGTGAAGATGCACGACGCGCTCTCCGCGGCGGCGCAGGAGGCGCTGGTCTCGGAGCTCTTCGCCGCCCAGAATCCCTACGCCTGTCCGCACGGTCGGCCGGTGGTCCTGGAGCTCTCGGACGCCGACCTCGAGCGACGGTTCGGCCGGCGATGAGCCGCCGGGGAGGATGGTGATGGCGATGCCGCCGCCAGTCGACCTGGAGGCCCGCCTCGGCTATAACTTCGCCGACCGGACGCTGCTCGAGGCGGCGCTCACCCATCGCTCGTTCGCCAACGAGGCGGGCACCCCGGCCCACTACGAGCGCCTGGAGTTCCTCGGCGACGCGGTGCTCGGCCTGGCCACCGCCGACTGGCTTTTCCGCCGCTTGGCGGAGCGGCCGGAAGGAGAGCTGTCGCGTCTCAAGGCCATGCTGGTGAGCGAGGGGGCGCTGGCGCGGTATGCCGAGGAGCTCGCCCTGGGCGAGCACTTGCGGCTGGGCACCGGCGAGGAGCGCTCGGGGGGTCGCCTCAAGGCCTCGCTGCTGGCCGATGCCCTGGAGGCGCTCTTCGGAGCGATCTACCTGGACGGCGGCTTCGGCGCCGCGCGCGGCGTGGTCGAGGGCTACCTCGAGGCGGCGAGCGCCTGGCCGGAAGAGGGCAAGCCGCGCGACGCCAAGACGACGCTGCAGGAGCTGGCGCAGGCTCGCGGCTGGGAGTTGCCGGTCTATGTCGTGGTCGAGGAGCGGGGACCCGATCACGACAAGACCTTCGCTGTCGAGGTGAACCTCCGGGGAGCGCTCGCCGGCCAGGGACAGGGGCGGACCAAGAAGAGCGCCGAGCAGGCCGCTGCGGCGGCTGCGCTGGCAGGCCTCGCGGCAGAGACGCCGAGCCCCTGAGCGCATCGCGACGAAGCGCCAGCGCCCGGCATCGGGTGCGCGGTTGACCGGGGTTTCCGTCGATCCTTACAATTGACGGTTCCATGACTCCCCGGACCTACTCCATTCGCAGGTTACGCGACCACCTCGGCGAGAGCGTCGAATTGCGCGGCTGGCTGGTCGCCAAGCGCTCGAGCGGCAAGATCGGCTTCCTCCAGGTGCGCGACGGCAGCGGGACCATCCAGGCGGTGGCGTCGCGCTCCGACCTCTCACCGGCCGCCTGGGCCGACGTCGAGCGGGTCACGCAGGAGTCGACGGTCCGCCTGACGGGGCAGGTCAAGGAGGACCGACGCTCGCCGCTGGGCGTCGAGATCCAGCTCTCCGACTTCGCGGTGGACTTCCTCACCCAGGACTTTCCGATCACTCCGAAGGAGCACGGCACCGCCTTCTTGATGGAGAACCGGCACCTCTGGCTGCGCTCCTCGCGCCAGCGCGCCGCCTTGCGGGTGCGCAGCGAGGTCGAGCAGGGGATCCACGACTTCTTCTACGAGCGCGACTTCGTGCGCATCGACTCGCCGATCCTGACGCCGGCCGCCTGCGAGGGCACGTCGACGCTCTTCGCCACCGACTACTTCGGCGAGAAGGCCTTCCTCTCGCAGTCGGGGCAGCTCTACCTCGAGCCGGCGATCTCGGCGTTCGGCCGGGTTTACTGTTTCGGGCCGACTTTCCGGGCGGAGAAGTCGAAGACGCGGCGCCACCTGATGGAGTTCTGGATGGTCGAGCCCGAGGTCGCGTTCCTCGAGTTCGAGGGACTCTGCGAGCTGGCCGAACAGTTCGTGGTCAGCCTGACCGCGCGGGTGCTCGATCGGTGCGCCGAGGAGCTGAAGGTGCTGGAGCGGGACACCGCGCCGCTCGAGCGGGTGGTGGGCCCCTTCCCGCGGATCACTTACAGCGAGGCGATCGAGCGGCTGAACGGCAAGGGCAATCCGATCGCTTGGGGCGAGGATTTCGGCGGCGACGAGGAGACCCTGATCTCGGCGGACTTCGACCGGCCGGTGATGGTGAGCCGCTTCCCGACCGCTTTCAAGGCGTTCTACATGCAGCCCGATCCGGAGAACCCGAAGGTCGTGCTCGGCCTCGACATGATCGCGCCAGAAGGCTACGGCGAGATCATCGGCGGCAGCCAGAGGATCCACGACCACGACTTCCTCCTGCAGCGCATCCGCGAGCACGACCTGCCCGTCGAGGCTTTCCAGTGGTACCTCGACGTGCGCAGGTTCGGCTCCTGTCCGCACGCCGGCTTCGGCATGGGCCTCGAGCGGTTCGTCGCCTGGATGTGCAAGCTCGACCACCTGCGCGAGACGATTCCCTACCCGCGCCTGCTCTACAAGATTTACCCCTAGCGCCCCCGACTAGGGCAGCGCCCCGGCGGGCGCGACGGCCC
Source organism: uncultured Thermoanaerobaculia bacterium (assembly GCA_964591165.1). Classification (GTDB taxonomy): domain Bacteria; phylum Acidobacteriota; class Thermoanaerobaculia; order Multivoradales; family JAGPDF01; genus JAGPDF01. The sequence goes on from CAZPZW010000079.1 coordinate 3,561, forward strand.
AGGGCCGGTCCGCCAAAGCTTGCGCGAGCGCTTCCGCCGCGGCGCGGTGCACCGCCGGCGTCCAGTGTCCGCCGGGCAGGGTCAGCGCGGTCCCGGTGCCGTCGAAACGGCGCAGCGACCCGGCGATCGAGAGGCAGGCGGCCCAATCGGCCGGCGAGCAGAGTCGCCTGAAATAGGCCGTCGCCTCGGTGGCTGCCGCGGGCGAGCGGAGCGCCTCGCCGAACGGCAGCTCGACCAACACGGGGAGAGCGCCGTCCTGGCGGATCTCCGCCGCCAATCGGCGCAGGATCGGCGGAGTGATGCGCAACTTCGCGGCGGCGCGGCGGCCGCTCGCTGCCACCAGGTGGGTCCACAGCAGGTCGCCGAGGTCGAGCCAGCGCGGGCGCCGCCAGTCCGTCGCCAGCAGGCGATCGGGGGGCGGGACCGGCACGCCGACCAGGCGGAGCTCGCCGCGGCGCAGCTCGAACGCGGGCTTGGCGTAGTCGCGGAAACGCAGCAGGTTGCGCGACAGGTCGGATTCGACGAAGCCCACCAGCACGAGATCGGCGCGATACCGCCGACCGAGCGAGCGGTAGAGGAGCAGCATCTGATCGTGGCCGTAGCCCCGGACGCCGAGGTTGACTACCTCGGTGCCGGGCAGCGCCTCCTCGAGGCGGCGGGTCCAGATCTCGTCGTCGCTCACCTCGTCGCCGAAGGTGAACGAGTCGCCGATCGCCAGGACGCGCGCGGTGCCGGGATGGCGGGCGAACGGCAGGTCGCGGTCCGGCCGCACCCCCCGGCCGTCGGTGGTCAGGCGCTTGTCGATCCACAGGTCGTGGCGGTCGAGGTGGGGTCGGTTCACCCAGCCGAGCAGCGCGTGATAGCGCACGATCGGCTCGGACTCCGCCGTCCACGCCCGGTGCTCCTGGATCCAGCGGCGCTGGAAGCTGAGGCTCGAGTTGGTGCGCAGCCGGGTCTCGGTCGGCCGCCAGGAGAAGACGACGCGCAGCATCCCTTCGCCGATCAGCGCCCCGCCCAGCAGGGCAGCGACCGCGGCTGCGCGCCGTCCGCGCGCGGTCACGAGCCCGTCGCCGCGACGCCCCGTTTGAGCAGCACCAGGTTGCGCGCGTAGAGCGGCGGCAGGAAGGCGAAGGAGAGGATGACCGGCACCTTGTCGATGTGCAGCGCGTAGATCAGCGAGATGGCGCTGCCCCAGAACGAGAGATGCCAGAAGAGCGGCGGGACGACGAGCTCCTTCTTGCGCTCCGAGTGCAGCCACTGGATCACGAAGCGGCTCGAGAAGAGAGCGTTGCCGAGCAGGCCGAAGGCCGTCCACCAGACCGAGTCGACGTAGAGGAACGGCAGCAGAGGTCCCAGAAGGGGCTGCAAGAAACCCGAAGAATCGCTCATGGTGGGATTCTGCCGCATCGCGCGTCCTGGCGCGCGACGGTCCGATAGAGTGGCCTCGTGCATCGCCAGGGGCTGGGCGCCGACGTCGCGATCTTCGCTCTCCTGACCCTGATCTGGGGAACGACCTGGGCGGCCATCCGGGTCACTCTCGAAGCCATTCCGCCGATGACCGGCGTCGCCGTGCGCTTCCTCTTCGCTGGTGCCCTCCTGTTCGCCTTGGCGCGGGTTCGGGGCGTCCCGTTGGGCCGATCCCGGGTCGAGCAGCGCCTCTGGTGGCTCAACGGCCTGACCACCTTCGCCGGCTCCTACGGCATCGTCTACTGGAGCGAGCAGACCGTGCCCTCGGGGCTGGCCTCGGTGCTCTTCGCCACCTTTCCGCTCTTCGTCGGGATCCTGGCGCACTTCGCGCTGCCCGCGGAACGCCTGACGGCGCGCCGCGCCGCAGCGCTGCTAGTCGGTTTTACCGGCGTCGGGGTCCTCTTCTCGGAGGACTTCTCGCGGCTCGGGGCCAGCGACATCCGCGGGGCGGCGCTCGTCTTCCTGCTCGCCCCGCTGGTCTCGGCGATCGGCAGTGTCGGACTGAAGCGATGGGGTGGCGGCATCCCGCCGCTCTCGATGGCCGCGGTCCCGATGCTGATCGGCGGCGCCTCGCTCGGCTTGCTGGCGGCGGCATTCGAGCGGGATCTCGCGGTCCGCTGGTCGGCCGGACCCTGGCTCGCCACGCTCTACCTGGCGCTCGCCGGCTCGGCGCTCACCTTCACGCTCTACTTCCGGCTGCTGGCGCGACGCAGCGTCGTGGCGTCGTCGCTGATCTCCTTCACCGTGCCGGTGGTCGCCGTGCTGGTGGGATGGCTGGCCTTCCGCGAGCCCTTCACCTGGCGCCTGGCGGCCGGGACCGGCTTGATCCTGGCCGGCGTAGGTTTCGCGCTCATCCGTTCGCGCCGGACGCCGCTCGAGCAGCCGGCTGGCGAGCCGGCGGGGGCCCGCTGAGCCGCATGCGTGCGGTCCGACCCTGGCGCCCCGGCGCCCCCGCGACGCCCGAGCTCGTCGAGCAGCCGGAGCCCACGCCGGGACCGGGCGAAGTCCTGCTCGAGGTCGTGGCGACAGCGCTCAATCGGGCCGATCTGCTGCAGGTCCGCGGGCAATATCCGGCCCCGCCGGGGGAGAGCGAGATCCCCGGTCTCGAGGCGGCGGGCCGAGTGGTGGCGCTCGGTCCCGGGATCACCGGCGTGGCGATGGGGGGGCGCTTTGCAGCGCTGCTTGCCGGAGGCGGGCAGGCCGAGCGGGTCGCGGTGCCGGTCGGGCAGCTCCTGCCCCTTCCGGCGGGCTGGTCCTTCGACGAGGCGGCAGCGCTGCCCGAGGCGGCGATCACGGCCTGGACCAATCTGGTCGACGAGGCTGCTCTCGCGGCCGGTGAAGTCGTGGTGATCGCGGGCGCGACGAGCGGTGTCGGCACCTTCGCGGTCCAGCTCGCGCACGCCTTTGGGGGCCGGGTGATCGCGGTCGGGCGCGACCTGGAGCGCTTGGCGCGGGTCCGCGAGCTCGGCGCCGAGCACCTCCTGGAGTTCGGGCCGGAGCTCGGCGCGCGGCTGCGCCGGATGACGGGTGGCGCGGGCGCCGATCTGGTGCTCGACCTGGTCGGCGGAGAGCAGACCGCGGAGCTCCTCACCGTGCTCGCTCCGCGGGGCCGTCTCGTCCTCGTGGGCCTCACCGCGGGCCGCAGCGCGACGCTCGATCTCGCCCGGTTGCTGCGCGAGCGCCTGCGCCTCGTCGGCTCGGTGCTCCGGCCGCGGTCGCGGTCCGAGAAGGCGCGCCTGGTCGGCGACTTCCTCGCCTTCGCCGCGGGGAGGTTGGAGCGCCGCGAGCTGATGCCGGTGATCGACCGGCGCTTCGAGCTCGGCCAGATCGCCGCCGCCTACCAGCACCTCGCCACTGGCCGGCCGCTGGGAAAGATCGTCGTCCGGGTCGCCGGCTGACGTCCCTCGGGAGCCGTTTGCCCGCCCTTCGTGCCCGGAGATAAGCTCGAAAACCGTGCCGAAGCGCATCGTTCCGATTGCCTCCGGAAAGGGGGGCGTGGGCAAGACCACGTTCGCGGTCAACTTCGCCTTGGCGCTCTCCCGCTTCGCGCCCACGGTGCTGGTCGACCTCGACACCGGAACCTCGTCGGTCCGCAGCTCGCTCCGTGCCCCGGTCCAGCGCGACCTCTACCACTTCCACAAGAAAGGCGTGCCGCTCGCCGACTGCATCACCCGCCTCGACGGCGCGCTGGATTCCGCCGGCACCTATCGCAGATTCGGCTTCGTCGCCGGACCGCGCCACTTCCTCGACGAGCTGGGCAATCCGGGCGCCGCTTTCCGGCGACGGATCAGCGAGGAGATCAACGCCCTCCCGGCCGACTACGTGGTGCTCGACCTGCGCGCCGGGCTCGACCCCAACGTGCTGGAGTTCCTCCCCTTCACCAACTCGGGAGTGCTGCTGCTGACGCCGCACCTGCCGCAGGCGAGCCTCGCCGCCTCGGACATCGTCAAGGCGGTCCTCTTCCGCACGCTGCGCGCCGTCTTCGCGGAGCGCTCCGAGGTGTATCAGCTCGCCGGGTTCGCGGACGGCAAGGACCTCATCCATGAGCTCCTCGACCGGGCCGAGGACTCCTACGACGACAGCGTGCCGAATCTCGATGCGGCGATGCGCGAGCTCCGGGAGTTGTTCGGCGAGCAGCCCCTGCTGCAGGCGCTCGCGGCGGTGGTCGCCGACTTCCGCGTGCACTACGTGCTGAACATGTTCGACGGAGTGGAGGAGAGCCACCAGGCGGCGATCCTCCCATTCGCGCGCAATCTCGGGGAGAACGTGTCGGCGCAGCTCGAAGTCACCCAGCTCGGCTGGGTGGTGGCGGATCCGCGCGTGCATCGCGCGAACTGCCAGGGCCTCCCGGTGCTGCTCGACGGTGAACCGGAGCGGCCGCGAACGGGCCCGGTCGATCCGGTGCTCGCGGAGCTCGATTCGCTGCGCTCGTCGCTGCTCGGCGTCGAGCGCCGCGCCCCGGCGCGGCGGCGCGCCGAGCTGCGCAGCCCGGCCGAAGGCGCCAGCCTCGACGCGCTGCTCGACGAGCAGCTCTCGAGTCTCAAGGCGATGTTCGCCGATCGCAAGAAGGACAGCGTGCAGCAGAACTTCAGCTACGCGGTCTATCGTGCGCTCAATCTGATGGAGCCACCCCGGCTGCCCACCGAGTTCGGAATGACTCGACTCGCGGGTCCCGAGCGTCTGGTCGCCTGGTTGCTCAAACGCCTCGCCCTCGGCGCCACAGCCGCGCGCTGAGGCGGGAGGGCCGCCGGCCGTTTGTTAGACTCCGCCGGTCGTGGCGAAGCCTTTACATCCCTCGCGAGTCGGCCTGATCAGCCTGGGCTGCGCCAAGAACCGAGTCGATAGCGAAATCCTCCTCGGCGAGCTGCAGCGGGCCGGGCACTCGATCACCCCGGACTTGGCCGAGGCCGAGACGGTGATCGTGAACACCTGCGCCTTCATCGGCGAGGCGAAGCAGGAGTCGATCGACGCCATCCTGGAGGTCGCCGCCCGCAAGGGGAATGGGGTCGGGCGGTTGCTGGTGGCCGGTTGCATGGTCAACCGCTACGGCGAAGAGCTGCAGCGCGAGATCCCGGAAATCGACGGGTTCGTATCTCTCGATGGGCTACGCGAAGTGGCGAACGTGGTGGAGTTGGGCGGCGGCCCTCCGCCGCCCTCGCCGTCGCACCTGGTCTTCGACCATACGGAGCCCCGCGTGCTCACCACCCGCGGCTACGGCTACCTCAAGGTCGCCGAGGGGTGCAACAATCCCTGCACCTTCTGCGCGATCCCGCAGTGGCGTGGACGCTTCCGCAGCCGCACGATCGAGAGTCTGGTCGTCGAGGCGCAGCAGCTCGAGGCGGCGGGAATCCGCGAGCTCTGCCTGATCGCCCAGGACACCACGCGCTACGGCGAAGACCTGGGCTACGGGCGGCATGGCCTGACCCGTCTGGCCGAAGCGCTGCTCGCCGCGACTCGGTTCCCCTGGATCCGCTTCCTCTACGCCTATCCGACGACCCTCGACGAGGCGCTGCTCCGCCTGATGGGCGAGGAGGAGCGCCTGGTCTCCTACCTCGACATCCCGCTGCAACACAGCCACCCCGAGATCCTCCGTGCCATGCGGCGCGGCGGTGGTCCGGAGCGCTATCTGCGGCTGCTCGACCGGGCGCGCGAGCTCGCGCCCGACATCTTCCTGCGCACGACCTTCATCGTCGGGTTTCCTGGCGAGACGGAAGACCACTTCGCCCACCTGCTCGAGTTCGTTCGCCAAGCCGCCTTCGACCACCTGGGCGCGTTCACCTACAGCGCGGAGCCGGGGACGCCGGCGGCCGAGCTGCCCGGCGCGGTCGCGCCGGGCGTGGCGCGCCGGCGGCACCGGAAGCTGCTCGCCACGCAGGCGCCGATCGCGCTGGCCCGCCGCCGGGCGCTGGTCGGCCGCCGGCTCCAGGTGCTCGTGGAAGGGGTCTGCGCCGAGACCGAACACCTGCTGGAGGGACGCCACGCCGGCATGGCGCCGGAGATCGACGGCCGGCTGCTGATCAACGACGGCTCGGCGCCCGCCGGGACCCTCGCCGAGGTGGAGATCACCGACGCCTTCGCGGCCGATCTCGTCGGCCGGATCGTCGGGCCGGCGGGTGCGCCCGGCGTCCAGATCGGCGTCGCCTGACCGCGATGCAGACGGTCTCCGACGCCCTGCGAAGCACGGACCTGCCGCGTGGCTGCGTGGCGACGATCGGCAATTTCGACGGACTGCACCGCGGTCAGCGGAGCTTGCTGGAGCGTGTCGTGTCGCGCGCCCGCGAGCTCGGGCAGGCGGCGGTCGCGGTAACCTTCCAGCCGCACCCGTTGCGCGTGATCGCGCCGGAGCTCGAACCGCCGGCGATCACCACGCCGCGTCAGAAGGAAGCGCTGCTCGCCGCCGCCGGGATCGACCTGCTGGCGGTGATCCCGTTCTCCGCCGAGTTCGCGACGACCTCGGCCGAGAGCTTCGTCCGGCAATTCCTGGTCGGCCGGCTGGGCGTGCGCGAGCTCCTGGTGGGGCGCCGCTTCGTCTTCGGACGCAACCGTGAGGGGTCGCTGGAGCTGCTCGATCGCCTGGGCGCGGCGCTGGGATTCACGACGGAGGGAGTCGAGGAGGTCCTCCACGATGGCGAGCCGGTCTCGTCGACCCGGGTCCGCCGGGCGATCGGCGACGGTCGGATCGAGCTCGCCTGCGAGCTCCTGGGTCGGCCCTTCTCGCTGGAGGGCGAGATCGTGCGCGGTTTCCGCATGGGAAAGCGCCTCGGCTGGCCCACGATCAATCTCCAGCCAGAGGGCGAACTCCTTCCGTTCGAAGGGGTTTACGCGACGCGAGTGGTGATTCCGAGCTTCCCGGCCACCTTCGATTCGGTGACCAACATCGGCACCCGGCCGACGGTCTACGAGAGCCATCAGCGGGTCATCGAGAGCCACATCCTCGACTTCCGGTCCGACGTCTACGGCGAGACCGTCGAGCTGCTCTTCTTCAAGCGGCTCCGGGATGAGATGCTCTTCCCGTCGGTGATGGCGCTCTCGGCGCAGATCAAACGGGACGTCGAGTCGACGCGAGAATACTTCGCGGGGCTTCGGCGTTCTCTGGAGGGTGCGGCGAACGGGCGCCCGGCCGGGTCCGACGCGGCGAGCAGGAGCTGAACCGATCCCCCAAACTCGAAAGGACGCCCTCATCATGTCGAGCCCGAAGATCCTCACCGTGACGCAGGAGAACTTCCAGACCGCCGTGCTGAAGGCCGACAAGCCCGTGCTGGTCGATTTCTGGGCGTCCTGGTGCGGCCCCTGCCGCATGGTGGCGCCGATTCTCGAGGAGCTCGCCGGCGAGCTCGACGGCAAAGTGCAAATCGCCAAGCTGAACGTCGACGAGAATCAGGACCTCGCGATCCAGTTCCGCATCTCGAGCATCCCGGCCTTCCTGCTCTTCAAGAACGGCGAGGTGGTCGAGCGCGCTGCCGGCGCCATGCCCAAGGGGATGTTCCGCAATCTGCTCGCAGCGCACCTCTGAGACGGTGGAACAGGGCGCCGAGATATCCGTCCCGAGTCTGAGCGACCGGCTGCAGGAGCTCGGCGCCGACGCCTTGCTGGTCGTCTCGTCGGGCGGCGACGATCCCGACCGAGCCTGGTTCACCGGCGGCGCCAAGCTGGGTGACAGCCTGGTCGTCGTGCCGCGCGGCGGCGCACCGCGGCTGGCGTACTTCACTCCCATGGAGCGCGACGAGGCGGCCGGGACCGGCCTCGCGCTGCTGGCACCGGAGCGCCTGGATCTCGAGCGCTGGACGCGCGAGACCGACAGCGCGGGCGCGCTCCTCGCCGCCGTCGTCGCGCAGGCCCTCTTCCTCAGCGAGATCGCGCCGGGCCGGCTGGCGGTCGCGGGCCGGTTGCCGCTCGGGCTCGCTGCGGAGCTGCTCGCCCGGCTGGGCACTGAGGGTTGGAGCTGGGTTTCCGGCGGGGAGCTGCTGCTCGGCGAGCGCAAGCACAAGCGGGCGCACGAGCTCGGCGAGATCCGCCGCGTGGCGCGGGCCACCGCGAGCGCGCTGCGGAGGGTTGCCGAGCTGCTCGCCGCGGCGGTTTGCAGGGAAGGGGAGCTCTGGCTCGCCGGGGAGCGGTTGCGCATCGGCCGGCTCAAGTCCGAGGTCGCACTCTGCCTCGCTGCCGAGCGCCTCGAGCAGCCGCGCGGCAATATCCTGGCGCCCGGCGAGGAGGGGGGAGTGCCGCACAGCTCGGGGACACTCGAGCGGGTGGTGCGCGCCGGCGAGACGCTGGTCGTCGACCTCTATCCGCGCGGCCAGCTCTTCGCCGACTGCACGCGGACCTTCTGCCTGGATACCGTCCCGGAAGCAGTCGCCCGCGCGCATGCCGCGGTGCGCGAGACCCTGGCGCTGGCGCATCGGCTGGCCCGTCCAGGCGCGCGCGGTTGGGATCTCCAGCTCGCGGTCTGCGAGCGCTTCGCCGAGCTCGGCTTTCCGACTCCGGTGACTCATCCCGGCACTCTCTCGGGGTACGTCCACGGGCTGGGACATGGCGTCGGCTACGAGTTGCACGAGCAGCCGAGCTTCCGCAAGACGGCGGTCGCCGGCGGTACGCTCGAGACGGGCGATGCACTCACCCTCGAGCCCGGGCTCTACGAGCCCGCCCCGGGCGGCTACGGCATCCGACTCGAGGATCTCGTCTGGCTGGGGCCGGAGGGCCTGGAGAATCTGACGCCGCTGCCGCTCGATCTCGACCCCCGCGCCCTGCTCGCCCATCCGGCGGGATAGTCCGCCGCACCGGCGGCCCGATTGGGGTACTCTCAGATCTCTCTCATCGCCTTCCGCGCCCGCGCGACCCATCGGCGGCGCCCAACCAGGAGGTCGTATGAAGATCCGACGTTCGCTCGCCGTCCAAGCGTTCGCAGCCCTGCTGTTCACCGCGCTCGGCATCGCTCCGCCGGCGCTCGCTCAAGGCGACGCCCAAGCGCCGCAGGGCATCTACCGCGGACTCCTGCCGGTGGTGAAGTTCGACATCTCGCCGCCCTTGCGGGATCTGCCACCCCTTCTGCCGCTCGCGCCGCCCAAGGAGCTGCGCGAGATGGGGGACGATCCGTTCGATGGGGAGCGCCCGCTCGGCCCGCAGGACCGGGATCCGATCGTCCAGGACTGGACTTTCTCCCCCGGCGAGATTCCCGCTCCGACCCAGTCGTTCAACGGCCCGGCCAACATCGCCGGGGTGCAGCCCCCTGATCCGGTCGGCGACGTCGGGCCGAACCACTACGTTGCGATGAGCAATCTCTACTTCGCGGTCTACGACAAGACCGGTACGCTGCTCTACGGACCGGCCGCCAACAACACCCTGTGGGCCGGTTTCGGAGGCGCCTGTCAGACCCAGAATGCCGGGGACCCGATCGTGCTCTACGACCAGGCGGCGGATCGCTGGCTGCTCACCCAGTTCACCGGAAGCGCCGACGGAAGCGGTTTCTACTACAACTGCGTCGCGCTCTCGACGACGGGCGATCCGGCGGGCACCTACTATCGTTGGGCGATCAACAACGGCGGCAACTTCCCGGACTACCCCAAGTACGGCGTCTGGCCGGACGCCTACTACATCAGCACCCGCGATTTCACCTCCGGCCAGGTGGGCGTGGGGGCCTTCGCCCTGAATCGCGCCCAGATGATCGCCGGCAACCCCGCGCCGCAGGTGGTCAGCTTCTTCGTGCCGAACGGCGCGACGCCGTACAACATCGGGAACGGACTGCTGCCGGCCGACTGGGACGGTTTCAATGCGCCGCCCGCTGGAGCACCGAACTACTTCATCGGCTCGATGGACGATGGCGCCGGAACCGGTGCGCCGCAGGATGCGCTCACGATCTGGGAGTTCCACGTCGACTGGGTGACGCCCGCGAGCTCGAGCTTCACCCTGACCTCGACGTTGCCGATCACCCCCTTCGACACGATGTTCGGGACCTCGAGCTGCACCTCCAGCCGGAGTTGCATTCCGCAGCCTGGAACGGGGCAGATGCTCGACATCCTCTCCTATCGCCAGCGGCCCCTGCACCGCGCCGCCTACCGCAACTTCGGCGACCACGAGGCGATCGTCACCAATCAGTCGGTCGAGGCGGCGTCCTCGCCGCTCATGGCGGGCATCCGCTGGTGGGAGATCCGCGACCTCGGCGGGACGCCGACGATCTTCCAGGAGGGGACCTACGCGCCCGGGATCAGCGACGGCATCCACCGCTGGATGGGCAGCATCGCGATGGACTCCGCCGGCAACATGGCGCTCGGCTACAGCGCCTCCAACGGCACCACGACCTTCCCCAGCAGCTGGTACACCGGGCGGCTGGTGGGCGATGCGTTGGGGCAGATGCCGCAGGGCGAGGGGGTGATCGTCAACGGCACCGGCTCCCAGACCAGCGGCGCTCGTTGGGGCGACTACACCTCGATGAACGTCGATCCGGTGGACGACTGCACCTTCTGGTACGTCAACGAGTGGTTCCCGGCCTCCGGCGGGAACTGGACGCTGCGCATCGGGTCTTTCCGGTTCGACCAGTGCGGCACGCCGGACTACTACCTGGGCGCGACGCCGGCCAATCAGGCGATCTGCGCTCCGGCCAACGCGGTTTACACGGTCAACGTCGGCTCGGTCGCGAGCTACACCGATCCGGTGACGCTCGCCGGGTCGTCGCTCCCTGGCTCGGCGACGGCGGGCTTCGCGCCCAACCCGGTGACGCCGCCGGGCGCGAGCACCATGACAATCGGCAACACCGGGACGGTGGCGGCAGGGAGCTATGTTCTCTCGATCGACGGGACTTCGACTAGCGGTCCACACTCGACGAACGTCGGTCTGACCGTCTTCACCGGAGCGCCGGGGGCGCCGACCCTCACCTCGCCGGCCGACGGTGCGACGGACGTGGTGCTGGTGCCGCAACTGCAATGGAGCGCGGCGACCCAGGGACAGACCTACGCCGTCGACGTGGCGACCGACTCCGGCTTCAGCAACATCGTCTACACCCAGAGCGGGATCGCCGGGACGAGCCACACGCTGACTTCGGCGCTCGCGCCGTTGACTCAGTACTACTGGCGTGTCCGGGCGACCAATCTCTGCTCGACCGGCGCGAACTCGACGGCTTTCTCGTTCACCACGCGGGCGGTTCCGCCGACGCTGCTGGTGGACGACGACAACAACGCGCCGGACAACCTGGCGGCGTTCACCGCCTGGCTGACCGCCGCGGGCGAGGC
>CAZPZW010000080.1:0-14640 GCA_964591165.1 uncultured Thermoanaerobaculia bacterium
TGCTTGCTACAATTGCCGCCGACGCGGAGTTCCGGATGTCCGAGGAAGAGATCGCGCGCTGGGTCGATCCCCAGGCGTTCACCGGGCGCTCCGCCGAGCAGGTCGACGAATATCTGCGCGACGTCGTCGAGCCGCTGCTCTCCGACGTCGAAGGCGCGGAGCTCGAGGCGCCCCGCATCTGACGCGGGGCGCGCCGGATCGGAGGATCCGATGGCGCGCGACCCGGTCTCCCGCTACCTGCCGCTCCTCGTCGCCGCGCTGCTCGCCGGCTGCGCCACGGCGCGGCCGCGCGCCACTCCCGGGGTCGAACAGGGCGTCGCCTCCTGGTATGGCAGCGATTTCCACGGCCGCAAGACGGCCTCCGGCGCGTCCTACGACATGCACCAGATGACGGCCGCCCATCGCACCCTGCCTTTCGGCACGGTGGTCGAGGTGCGGAACCTCGACAACGGCGCGACCGTCGAGGTCACGATCACCGACCGCGGCCCGTTCAAGAAGAACCGCATCATCGATCTCTCCTACGCGGCCGCCCGGTCGATCGGCATGATCGGCCCGGGAACCGCACGCGTCGAGCTGCGGACGCTTCGGGTTCCCTCCGGCCCACGCTACGTCGTCCAGGCGGGCGCCTTCCAGGAGCTCGCGCTCGCCCAGGCTCTGGCGGCACGATTGAACGGCGACTTCCCGCAGACCGCGGTGAGCTCCGACGCGGTCTGGCATCGCGTGCAGATCGGCGACTACGCCACGCGCGAGGAGGCCGAGCGGATGCGACAGCGCGTGCAGCGCGCCGGCTTCGCCGCCCTGGTCGTCGCAACTCTCGGCGCGCCGCCGAACTGAGGCCGGCTCAGCCGGCTGCGCCGCCGCGCGGAGCGCTCCGAGCGAGCGCTGCGACCACCCGCTCGGCGGTCTCCACCGCGACACGCACCTGGGCCTCGCGAGTCTGCGCCCCGAGGTGCGGCGCGGCGACGACCAGCGGATGACGCACCAGCTCCTGGCGGGGCGTCGGCTCCTCGTCGTAGACGTCGAGCGCCGCGCCGGCCAGGCCGCCGGAGTCGAGCGCGGCGACGAGCGCCGCCTCGTCGATCAGACCGCCGCGCGCGCAATTGACCAGCAGCGCTCCGGGCTTCATCCGCGCGATCCTCGCGGCGTCGAGCATCCCGCGGGTCGAGCGGTCGAGCGGCGTGTGCAGGGTCACGACGTCGGCGATCGGCAGCAGGTCGTCGAGGGCGAGGAGCGGCACCTCGAGCCGCTCGGCCACCGCCGGATCGATCCTCGGGTCGCACGCGACGACGTTCATCTCGAAGGCTTTCGCCCGCGCTCCCACGCGTTGCCCGATGCGGCCGAAGCCCACGATGCCGAGCGTCTTGCCGGCCAGCTCGATGCCGCGGAAGCTCTTGCGGTCCCACTCCCCACGCTTCATCGAGGCATCGGCAGCCGGAACCCGCCGCGCCAGCGCGAGCAGGAGCGCGAACGTCTGTTCGGTCGCCGCCAGCACGTTGCCGGTCGGCGCGTTGACCACCTGGATGCCGCGCTCCGCTGCGGCGTCGACGTCGATGTTGTCGACGCCAACGCCGGCGCGCCCGATCACCCGCAGCCGCGGGGCGCCGGCGAGCAGCTCGCGGGTGACCCGGGTGGCGCTGCGCACGATGAGCGCGTCGGCGCCGGCGAGCAGCTCCGGCAGGCGCGAACGGTCGCCGCCCGCGGGCTCGATCAGCTCGGCGCCGGCGGCGCGCAGGATCGCGAGCCCCGCGTTCTCGAGCGGATCGGCGATCAGGACGCGGGTCACGCCGCGGCCTCCGCGGCGAGGGCCTCGAGCAGCGCCGTCAGGTCCTCCCGGCGGACCTCTCCCATGTGGCCGATGCGGAAGGTGCTCGCCTTCCAGGCGCCGTACCCACCCCCCAAGGTGAAGCCGCGCCGCTTCAAACCGTCGACCAGGCCGGTCGCGGAGCGACCGACCGGCGGCCGCAGACAGCTCACCGTGAGCGATCTGCCCTTCGCCGAGGAAGCGAAGGCGAAACCGTGCGTGGCGGCCCAGTCCGCGGTCGCCCGCGCGAGCTCGGCGTGGCGGCGCCATCTCGCCTCGATGCCCTCGGTCGCGATCCGGGCGAGCTGCCAATCGAGAGCGTAGGCGATCGACACCGCCGCGGTGGTGATCGGTCCGCCCTCGCGATGCTTGTCGCGATAGCGCAGCAGGTCGCCGTAATAGCCGCGGTGCGGGATCGCCTCGGCCCGCCGCTCGGCGCGCTCCGAAAAGGCGAATACCGCGAGCCCGGGCGGCGCGGCGAGGCCTTTCTGCGAGCCCGCGAAGACGAAGTCGAGGCCCCAGGCGTCGGTCTCCAGGGGAGCGCCGGCCAGCGACGACACGGCGTCGACCAGGATCAGCGCGTCGCTCTCCTCGCGCACCACGCGCGCGAGCTCCGGCAACGGATTCATCACCCCGGTCGAGGTTTCGTTGTGCACCAGGGTCACCGCGTCGTAGCGCTTGCGGCGCAGGGTGGCGCGCAGCAGGTCGGGATCGACGATCTCCCCCCAGGGGACCGCGAGCTCGTCGACCGGCCGCCCGAGCGACCTGCCGACGTCGCGCCAGCGCTCCGAGAACGCGCCACAGGTGGTGTGGAGCACCGCCCCCCCGGTGAGCGAGACGAGCGCGGCCTCCATCAGCAGGGTGGCGCTCGAGGTCGCCAGGTAGGCTTCGCGCGAGGTCCGGAAGATCCCCGGCAGAGCGCCCGTGATGCGACGGTAGACCGGCTTGAACTCCGCGGAGCGATGGCCGACGACCGGCCCGGTCATCGCGGCGCGCGCCGCTTCGAGCACGTAGACCGGCCCGGGCACGAAGTAGTGGATCGGCTCGCTCATCTCCCCGCCTCGCTCGCCCGCCAGCGTGGCCGGCGCAGCTCGGCGACCAGGACGGCGAGCGGCAGCTCGCGCTCGGACGTCTCCCCCGAGCGCAGCCGCCAGCGCTCTCCGCTCGGCGCCAGGCGCGGGAATCCCGCGTGGCCCCGCACCAGCACGACCGCGCAGCCGAGGAAGTGCTCGCGCACCAGGTCGCGCAGCACCGGCGGACCGGCGAGCGGCTTGACCGCGACGCTCCGCCCCTCGCCCACCGCCACGGCGCGCAGCACGCCCTCCGCCGCGGCCTCCTCGAGCTCCGGCGGCACGACCGATGGCGCCTGGAGCTCGAGCCAGCCGCAGCGCATTCCGTCCTCGCGGAGCGCGCGGAAGAGCTCGACGAAGGCCTCCGCCGGCGCGTCCACCGCGACGAGCGCGGGCATCCTCATCGTGCGCCTCCCTCCTCCGGATAGAGCAGCGCGTCGCGCCGCTCGCGCCGGAACTCGGCTTCGTCCGTCGTCCAGCTCGCGATCCACTCGTCGAGCCCGCCCTCGCCCTCGAGCGCCCTCCGGAAATCGTCGCCGCCGGTCAGCAGATCGATCGCCGGCCGGTCGCTCACGAACTCGTAGGGCTCGGCGCGCCAGCCGAACGCATCGGCCGCGGTGCTGCGCGCCGCCACCAGCAGCTCGATGCCACAGCGGTAGGCGGCGACGCGGCTCGCGTCCACGAGCAGCAGTTCGACGCCGCCGCACACCTGACCGCGGTGCTTCTGGAACTGCGGACGGAAGTAGGTCGGCACCGCCTGCACGCCGAACCGCGCCAGCGCGGCGAGCGCCGCGGCGAACCGCACCGGGTCGATGTGCGGCGCCCCGACCAGGAAGAACGGGCGGGTGGTTCCCCGGCCCTCGGAGAGCGTCGTCGCCTCGAGCAGGCAGAGCCCGGGATAGAGCAGCGCGGTCGCGAAGCTCGGCATGTTGGGCGAAGGAGCGATCCACGGCCGGCCGAGGCTCGGCCAGAGGTCGCCGCGCCGCCACCCTTCGACCGCGAGGACGCGCGGCGCCTCGCGCCACTCGCGCCGCAGCGCCTCGAGCCGGACCAGCTCGCCGAGCGTCAGCCCGTGACGCACTGGCAGGCGGAAGGCGCCGACGAACGAGGCGAAGCCGGGCCGCGGGAGGTTCCCCTCGACGACTTCGCCGCCCAGCGGGTTGGGCCGGTCCAGCACCCAGACCTCGCAGCCGGCGGCGCGCGCGGCCTCGGCCGCCCAGACCGCGGTCGCCGCGTAGGTGTAGTAGCGCGAGCCGATGTCCTGGAGATCGACGAGCAGGAGATCGAGGCCCGTAAAGGCCTCGGGCCGCGGCAGCAGCGAGCGTTCGTCGTCGCCGTAGAGCGAGACGATCGGCGCGCCGGTCCAGGGGTCGGTCTGATCGGCGCTCGCCACCATGTCCTGCTCGACGCCGTAGTAGCCGTGCTCCGGACCGAAGAGGCGCCCGGGCGTGAAGCCCGCAGCAGCCAGGGCGAGGTGCGCCGGAACACACTGCGCGGTCAACGATGCACCGTGCGCCAGCAGACCGAACCGGCGCCCGCGCAAGGCCGAGGGCTCGGCGACCAGGCGGTCGAGGCCGGTCGCGATCATGGCGTTCGACGGTAGTCGCCGCTCTTGCCGCCGCTCTTCGCCTCGAGCCGGAGCTCGCTCACCACCGCGCCGCGATCGATCGCCTTCACCATGTCGTAGAGCGCCAGGGCGGCCGCGGCGCAGGCGGTCAGCGCCTCCATCTCGGCGCCGGTGCGCGCGGTGGTCACGACGCGACTCGCGATGCGCACTGCGGCCTCTTCCGGCGAGAGCTCGACCTCGACGCTGTCGAGCGGCAGCGGATGGGCGAGCGGAATCCACTCCGCGGTCCGTTTCGCCGCCTGGATTCCGGCGAGACGTGCCACCGCGAAAGCGTCCCCCTTGGGCAGCGCACCGAGCCGGGCGATCGTCTCGGCGGCGCACACCAACCGGCACGACGCCTCGGCGACGCGACGGGTCACCGGCTTCGTCGAGACATCCACCATGCGCGCCTCGCCACGCGCGTCGAGATGGGTCAGCTGTCGGGGTTTCGTCACCGCCGTTCTCGTCGCGATGCTAGCACCCGCGCCCCGGCGCCAAACGCACAAAAGCCCTGCGGGCGCTAGCTCCGCAGGGCTTTCGGCAGCAGCAGGGCCAGGGTTTCACTTGCCCTTGTTCAGCGACTCCTTGAGCTCCTTGCCAGCCTTGAAGCGAGCGTTCTTGCTGGCCTTGATGGTGATGGTCGCGCCGGTCGCCGGATTGCGGCCCTTGCGCGCCGCGCGCTTGCTGACGCTGAAGCTGCCGAAGCCGGGGATCTGCACGCGATCGCCCTTCTTGAGGCCCTTGGTGATGGCCTCGACCACCGCGTCGAACGCCTCGGCCGCCTGCTTCTTCGTCAGACCGTCCACGCTGTTCGCAACGTGCTCCACGATGTCTGCTTTGCCCGCCATTGCTCCTCCTTGTTGAACGCTACGTTCGATGGGTGACGACTTCGTCGAGCACGATAGAGCAAGTGCTGAGGCCTGTCAATACAGGCGTTCGCGCGATTCTTGCGCGGTTCCGCCAGCCGCAGTGCGGCGTTCGAAGACCTGCACGGTGAAGCCGTCGTGGTCCTCGTCGGGGAGGCAACGCCAGGCTCCGGCAGCGACCGGCTCGCCGAAGCGCGCGAGCTCCAGCCCGGCGTCGCCGGTCCAGCGCCGGAACTCCTTGCGTTCGGCGAGCAGGCGCTCCCCCAGCGCCTCGTTCTCCTCGGGCTCGAGGGAGCAGGAGATGGCGACCAGCAATCCTCCTGGCGCCACGGCGCGCGCGGCGCCGACCACCAGGCGATAGGCCTGCTCGGCGATGCGCGCGAGCTCGCCGGGACTCCAGCGCCACTTGAGCTCGGGGTTCTTGCGTAGGGTGCCGGTCGCCGAGCAGGGAAAGTCGATCACCACCCGGTCGAACGCTGCCTGCCAGGGCGGGCGCTCGGCGCTCGCCGCGACGCTCGGCACGTCGAGGCGCAGGCGGGCGAGATTCTCGCGCAGCAGACCGAGCCGGGCGAGGGAGAGATCGGCCGCCACGAGCCGTACGCCGGGCTCGGCGGCGAGCAGCGCGAGCCCCTTGCCCCCGGGAGCGGCGGCGGCGTCGAGCACCCGCTCGCCGGCCCGCGGCCGCGGCACCAGCGCCACCGCCTGGGCGACCTCGTCCTGGACGTAGAAGTCGCCGCGCCGGAAGCTCTCGGTACGGAGTGGATTCCCGACCCGCACGATCAAACCCAGGGGCGACCAGTGGCTCGGCTCGACCTCGATCCCTTCGTCGATCAGCCGCTCGGCGAGGAGCTCGCGCCCGCCGTTGGCGCGGAAGGCGAGCAGATGCATCGGCCGCGGCCGATTGTTGGCTGCCAGCAGGCGCCGGGTGGCTGCCTCGCCGAGACGCTCGAGCCAGCGCGCCACCAGGTGGTCCGGATGGCTCGTCTCGAGCGCCAGGCGGCGGCCGAGGCTCGCCTCCTCCACCGGCCAGGCGTCGAGGCTCGGCTGACGCGCGATCCGCCGCAGCACCGCGTTGACGAAGCTCGCCGCCGCGCGATGGCTCCGACGGTGCGCCTGATCGACCGCTTCGCTCACCACGGCGTGGGGCGGCACGCGGTCGAGGAAGAGCAGCTGGTAGGCGCCGACCCGGAGGATCGGCAGGAGATCGGCCTGGATCTGCTCCAGGCGCCGGCCGCTCGCCCGCGCGATGACGTCGTCCAGCCGGCGCAACCAGCGCAGCGTCCCCAGCACGAGCTCGCGCAGCAGCCCCTGATCGCGCTCGTCGAACCCCTCGCCCACGCTGCCGAGGAAGCTGTCGACGGGCGCGCGCGACGCCAGGGAGCGCTCGACGATCCAGACCGCCGCCGTGCGGACGCTCTCGGCCCCGCTACGGCCGCCGGGCGCGGCGCGCGCCACGCCGATCGGGCGCGAGCTCCTCATCCGAGCCGGTCCCCGGGGCGCAGGCGGAGGCCGCGCGCGAGCTCCGCGCCGCTCACCTCGCGACGTCCCGCGCGCTGCGCGCGCAGGATGGCGAGCGCACTCCCGCCGCCGGCTGCGACGACCACCGCCTCGCCGGCGATCTCGAGCACCTGCCCGCGCTCCACCGCCCCCTCGACCTGGCGCGACACCGGCCGGGCGCGCAAGACCTTGACCCACTCTTCGCGGAAAGGCAGCTCGGCGCCCGGCCAGGGCTGGAAGGCGCGCACCGTGCGCTCGAGATCGCTCGCGCTGCGCTCCCAGCCGAGTCTGGCCAGTTCTTTGGACAGCTTCGCGGCGTAGGTCACCGCCGCGGCGTCCTGCGGCCGGGCCGCGAGATCGCCGGCCGCGAGGCGACGCAGCGTGGTCACCATCAGCCGGGCCCCCAGCTCGGCGAGACGCGGCGCGAGCTCTCCCGCCGTCTCCTCCTCGCCGACCGCCAACTCCTCCTGCAACAGGATCGGCCCGCTGTCGAGCCCGGCTTCCATCTGCATCGTCGTCACCCCGGTCACCCGATCGCCGGCGGCGATCGCCGCCTGGATCGGGGCCGCTCCCCGCCAGCGGGGAAGCAACGAGGCGTGGAGATTGAGACAGCCGAATCGCGGCAGGGCGAGCAGCGAAGTCGGAAAGATCTGACCGAACGCCACCACCACCGCGACCGCGGGACGCAGTTCGGCCAGGCGGGCGAGGAAATCGGCGTCCCGCACCCTCTCGATCTGCAGCGTGGCCAGTCCCAACGCCTCCGCCCGCGCCACCACCGGCGGCGCGGCCAATCGCTGGCCGCGACCGGCAGGTCGAGAGGGCTGCGACACGACGAGCGCCGGCCGCAGCTCGCACGCCGCGAGCGCGTCCAAGGTGGGCACGGCGAAGTCGGGCGTACCGAAGAAGACGAGAGGCTGCATGGATGCGTTCTCAGCATACACAAGCATCAGCCGCGCCGCCTACGCAACGACCTCGCGCGATCGGCGCCCGAAGCGCCGATTGGACTCCAGCGGCTCGAGTGTGAGACACTCCGCGAGTTCGTTGCCGCAGGCAGGACCCTTCCCGCACCAGGCAGCCGACGAGAATTGCACCGCGCGCGTCGCGCGCACCGACGGCGGCCTCTCCGGCAGTCCCCGTTCACTCCCCAGTATCGCCGGATTCGCACCTGAGCGGCTGCGGCCGTCCTGTCGAGGACTGCCTGCCGCGGAAAGAAGAGCTGCAGCATGTCGTTTTCCACCTTCGGTCTGCATCCCGATCTCCTCAAGGGGATCAAAGAGCTGGGCTTCCACCGCCCCACTCCGATCCAGACCGACGCCATCCCTCCGGCCATGGCCGGCAAGGACGTCCTCGCCTGTGCGATGACCGGCAGCGGCAAGAGCGCCGCCTTCCTCCTGCCCATCCTCCACCGGTTGATGGGCAAGAAGCGCGGCACGACGCGCGCCCTGATCCTCACCCCGACCCGCGAGCTCGCGGCGCAGATCGACGAGCATCTGCGCGATCTCGCCGTGCACACGCCGATCTCCGGCGCGGCGGTCTTCGGCGGCGTCGGCATGGGTCCGCAGGAGCACGCCTTCCGGACCGGCGTCGACGTGCTGGTCGCGACGCCCGGTCGGCTGCTCGATCACTTCCAGCACGCTTACGCCAAGCTCGAGGGCCTCGAGATCCTGGTCCTCGACGAGGCGGACCGCATGCTCGACATGGGATTCCTGCCCGACATCCGCCGTGTCCTCCGGCACCTGCCGGTCAAGCGGCAGACTCTGTTCTTCTCCGCGACGCTGCCGGCACCCATCGTCGAGCTGTCCCGCGAGATGCTCAAGAATCCGGCGACCATCGCGATCGAGCGCAAGTCGACGCCGGCGACCGGCATCACGCAGTCGGTCTTCCCGGTCGCCCAGGAGCTCAAGATGCCGCTCCTCGCGACGCTGCTGGCGCGCGGCGAGGTCAAGAACGCCATCGTCTTCACCCGCACCAAGCACCGCGCGAACCGGCTCTTCGAGCAGCTCGAGAAGAAGAAGATCTCGGTGGCCCGCATCCACGGCAACCGCAGCCAGGCGCAGCGCACCGAGGCGCTCGCCGGCTTCAAGATCGGCCGTTACCGGATCCTGGTCGCGACCGACATCGCGGCGCGCGGCATCGACGTCGAGGCGCTGTCGCACGTGGTCAACTTCGACGTGCCCAACGTCCCCGAGGACTACATCCACCGCGTCGGCCGCACGGCGCGCGCCGAGATGACCGGCGACGCGATCACCTTCGTCGCCCCGGAGGAGGAGAACGACCTGCGGGCGATCGAACGGGCGATCGGCAAGCGGCTGCCGCGCGTCACGGTCCCCGATTTCGACTACGCCCAGCGGCCGGCCGAAAAGCTCGAGATCCCGCTCGCCGAGCGCATCGCGGCGATCCGCGCCCGGAAGTCCGAGGAGCGCGCACGCGCCAAGGCGAACGCTGAACGCCGGGGCGCTGGCGCGGGACACGCGCTGCACGCCCCAGCGGCGCGCGGCCGCGCGTCGGCGGGCGCGCCGCGGCACGCCGCGCCGGCGAGCCAGGACCGGCCTGCCGTGAAGGTCTCCGGCGACGCGACACGACGCCCGTTCGGCCGCGGCCCAGCCAGCGAGCACCGGGCGTCCGACCGTCCAGCTCCGCGGGCCACCGGCCGGCTCTCGGGACGCACCCGCACTCGCCCCGGAACGGGCCGCGCTCGCTGAGCCGCCACCCCCTCGGTTGAATCCCGGCGCCCGGCGCTCGAGGTTTCCTCCCTCGATCTGCCGGGCGCGCGGACTAGACGATTTCGAGCTGCGGCGAGCCGGCTCGGACGACGCCGACTTCTGCCGCCTGGTGTCCGCTGGCGAGCAGCTCCTCGAGCAGCGCGTCGCCGGCATCTCCGGACACCGCGATCAGCAGGCCGCCCGAGGTCTGGGGATCGAACAGCAGCTCCTCCTCGACCGGATCGAGGCCGCGGCGATCGGCCAGGCGCGACGCGGTGTGGCGGCGATTGGGACCGTTGCATCCGGTCGTGACGCCGGCGCGCACCAGGTCGAAGTAGCCGGCGTAGCGCGGCAGCGCCGCGAAGTCGATCCGCAGCCCGACCCGGGAGGCCTCGGCGAGAGCCAGGGCGTGGCCGGCGAGTCCGAAGCCGGTGATGTCGGTGGCGGCGCGCGCACCGTAGGCGAGCGCCAGCCGGCAGGCCTCTGCGTTCAGGCGCTCCATCTCGCGCAGCGCCGGCTCCAGGCCTGCCGCGTCGAGACGGTCGGAGCGAAAGGCGTTGATCAGCGCGCCGGTGCCGAGCGGCTTGGTGAGCAGCAGCCGGTCGCCCGGGCGGGCGCCGGTGTTGGTCAGCAGGCGATCCGGCGCGGCCACCCCCACCACCGCGAGACCGAACTTGAGCTCGCGGTCGTTGACCGTGTGCCCGCCGAGCAGCGCGGCGCCGGCCTCGACCAGCGCATCGCCCGCCCCCTCGAGGATCTCGGCCAGCGCCTCCACCGGCGCATCGGCCGGAAAGGCGCAGAGGTTGAGCGCGAACAGGGGACTCCCGCCCATGGCCCAGACGTCCGACATGGCGTTGGCCGCGGCGATCCGGCCGAATCGGCGCGGATCGTCGCAGACCGGCGTGATGAAGTCGGCGGTGGCGACGAGCCCATGGTCGTCCAGCCGGAACACACCGGCATCGTCGCCGGTCTCCGGACCGACCAATACCGCTGCGCCCCGGGTGCGCCGGAGCAGCGGTCCGATCATGGCCTGTAGGTCGCCCGGACCTACCTTGGCCGCTCAACCCCCGCTGGACGCCGCGGCGGTCAAGCGGTACGCGGGTCGCGTCTCGCTCATGCCGTGATTCTAGATGTTTCGCCGGGACGGCGCCGGCTCACTCCCCGCGCGTCGAGTCGATCTCGCTGAAGTAGTCCGGCTTGACCAGCACTTCGCGCGGCTTGGAGCCCTGCTGCGGACCGAGCAGCCCCTCGCGCTCCATGATGTCGATCAACCGGGCGGCGCGCGAGAAGCCGATGCGCATGCGGCGCTGCAGGAACGAGGCCGAGGCTTGGCGCTCGGACACCACCAGCCGTGCGGCTTCGTCGAAGAGATCGTCGTCGATCTCGGCCGGCTCGCCGTTGGTGCTCTCGCCCGCCGGGGCGGCGAGCACGGAGAGATCGAGCTCGGGCTTGCCCTGCCGTTTCAACCAGCGCACCAATCCGGCGGTCTCCTGCTCGCTGATGTAGGGGCCGTGGAGACGGATCGGCCGCGAGCTGCCGGGCGGCAGGAAGAGCATGTCCCCCTTGCCGAGCAGCTTCTCGGCGCCGATCTGGTCGAGGATGGTGCGCGAATCGTGGCGCGAGGCGGTGGCGAAGGAGATCCGGCAGGGGAAGTTGGCCTTGATCGTACCGGTCAGGATGTCGACCGAGGGGCGCTGCGTCGCGACGATGAGATGGATCCCCACCGCGCGCGCCATCTGCGCAAGGCGCGCGATCGCGGTCTCCACCTCGGCCGAGGCCACCATCATGAGGTCGGCGAGCTCGTCGATCACGATGATGTAGTAGGGCAACGGCTTCAGATCGGCCTCGCCGATCGACCCCTCGCCTTCCGAGAGGGCCAGACGATTCCTCACCTCGGGGTCGCGGATCGCCCGATTGTAGAAGTCGATGGAGCGCACGTGCACTTCGGCGAGCAGGCGGTAACGGCGCTCCATCTCGCCCACCGCCCAGCGCAGCGCGTTGGCGGCCTTCTTCGGCTCGACCACGACCTCAGTCTTGAGATGCGGAATGTCGCCGTAGACGCCGAGCTCGATCCGCTTCGGATCGATCAGGATGAACTGCACCTGCTCGCGCGTCGCCTTGTAGATCAGCGAGGTGATCAGGCTCTGCAGCCCGATCGACTTGCCCGAGCCGGTGGCGCCGGCGACCAGCAGGTGCGGCATCGTGGCCAGGTCGGCGAAGTAGGGTTCCCCTTGGATGGTCATGCCGACGGCGAGCGAGAGCAGCGAGGGGGACTTGCGGAAGCTCTCGTGCGCCAGCATCGAGCCCAGGCGGATCAGCGCCCGCTTCGGGTTGGGGACCTCCACTCCGAGCGTCGAGCGACCGGGGATCCGGTCGATGCGCACCGACTCGGCCTTGAGGGCGAGCGCCAGGTCGTCCTGCAAGTTGACGATCTGACTCACCTTCACGCCGGGCGCAGGTTGGAACTCGTAGACCGTGATGACCGGCCCGGGGCTGATCCCCTCGATCGTCCCTTCGACGCCGAACTCGGCGCAGCGCGCCCGGATCACTTCGCCGAGCCGGACGAGATCGTCCTCGTCGATCGGCGGCCGCTCGTGCTCGGTCTGCAGCAGGTTGATCGGCGGCAGCTCGAGCCCTTGGCGCTCCGGCACGAAGGCGAATTCCTTCTGTGGCTCGCGCCGTGCCACGGGCGCCGCCGGCTCGGGCGCTGCCGGCGCCACCCGGCGCACCCCGTAGGGGCGCTCGCCCGGCTTCTCGGCGACGCGCAGCGGCAGGTCCAACCGGCCCCCGGCGGACGCCGCTGGCCCGGCGTCGTCGGCCAGTTCGTCGTCGGCTCCGGCGGACCGCCCGGGGGTCGACTTCGCGGCCACCGAGGCCAGCTGGTCCATCCGTTTCTGTTTCTCTTCCGCGACGCGCTGCAGGTGTTTGACGACGACTCTCCGGCGCGCCTTCTCCTTGGCGCGCCGTTCGTCCCGGCGCGCGCGCGCCAGCCGCCAGCGCTCGCGGGCGTCGAACAGGCGCCGCCGCCAGCGTCCGAGCAGATCCCCCAGGCTGGTCTGCACCAGCAGGGCGACGCCGACCAGGACGAGGGCGATCAGAAGCACCAGCGCTCCGGTGAAGTTCATCCGGCCGACCAGCCCGCCGGCGACCACGACCCCGAGCGCCCCGCCGGAGTCGATCGCGACACCCCGCCAGGGCAACGACGGGACGATCAACTGGAGCAGCGCGGGCAGCGAGGCGAGGAGGAGCGTGGCGCCCACTCCCCGGCCGACGACTTTGGGTCGCGGATGCGGCCAGAGCCGCCGCCAGGCCGCGGCGCCGAACAGCAGGGGAACGATCAGGCCGGCGACTCCGAGCAGGCCGAAACCGGTCGCCGCGATCTCCGCGCCCACCGTGCCGATCCAGTTGCCGACCGGCGCCCCGTCACCGGCCTGGCGCAGGAAGCTCGGATCGGTCGGCCGATAGCTCGCCAGGCTGGCCCCCACGAGCACCGCGAGGGCGGCGAAGAGAACGCCGACGATCTCCCTCCCCTTGTCGGGGGAGATCGCGACCCGAGGCATCTGGGGACGTGGTTCGCTCAAGATTTGGCGTCGCCGATCGACCGCAGGATGGTATCACCCGCGCTCGTTCCCTCCGGCGCGCGAGAGCTCGCGGGAGGCAGCGTTCCGAGCCTCCGGCCGAGCTCGACGAGCTCCCCCAGCGCCAGCTCCTCGGCGCGGGCTCGCGATGGCCGGTCGAGGGCGGCGAGCGCCGTCTCGACCGATCCCCGGTCGTACCGCGCGCCGAGCGAGTTGGCCAGGCTCTTGCGCCGCTGCGCGAAGGCATCGCGCACCAGGCGCTCGAACGCCGGCCAATCCTCGGCCGGCACCGCCGGGGTCCTGGCGCGCAACCCGACGAAGGCGCTCTCGACGCGCGGCGGCGGCACGAACGAGCCGGGCCGGACCCGTCCGAGCCGACGGACTTCGGCGCGCGCCTGGGTGAGCACCGAGAGCGCGCCGTACGCGGCGTCGCCGGGCCCCGCCGCCAGGCGGTCGACCACCTCCCGTTGCAGCAGGAAGGCGGCCCGCTCGATGCGCGCTCCCGCCGCGAGCACCCGCTCCACCAGGGCGGTGCCGATCTGATAGGGCAGATTGCCTGCCACCAGGGACCCCGCCGCCAGCCGATCGAAGGCGAAGTCGAGGGCGTCCATCAGAACGATGGTGAGCGGCGGCTCGCGCAGGCGGCTGCGGAGCACCCCGGCCCAGCCGGGATCGACTTCGAGCGCCAGCACGCGGGCGCCCGCCGCGAGCAGCTCGCCGGTGAGCGCCCCGGCGCCCGGGCCGATTTCCACCACCCGCCGGCCGGCCGGGGCGAGGAACTCGACGAGGGGGCGACAGAGCTCACCCGAGCGGAGATGGTGCTGGCCGAGCGACTTCTTGCGCCGGGGACGATCGGAGGGGGGCAGAACGTCCACTGAGGTGTCTCCGTCGCCATCTTGGCACAGCCCTCGTGGCACCCCACTTGCACCTGAGCGCCCCGGGAGAGGTGCATGGAAACTCTTGCAACGAGGGAAATTCCGTCGATCGAGCGCGAGGCTCTGGCGCTCAAACAGGTCGAAGCCGAAATCCGCAAAGTCATCGTCGGCCAGGACTATCTGGTCGAGCGGCTGCTGGTCGGCCTGCTCGCCCGGGGCCACGTCCTGATCGAGGGCGTTCCCGGGCTCGCCAAGACCCTGGCGGCCAAGACGCTGGCGCGGACGTTGGCGATCGACTTCCGTCGCGTTCAGTTCACCCCCGACCTGCTGCCGGCCGACCTCGTCGGGACGTTGATCTTCGACCCGAAGCGCAGCGAGTTCGAGCCGCGCAAGGGGCCGATCTTCACCCACGCCCTGCTCGCCGACGAGATCAACCGCGCCCCGGCCAAGGTGCAGTCGGCGCTGCTCGAGGCGATGCAGGAGCGGCAGGTCACGATCGGCGACACCACCCACCGGCTGCCCGACCCGTTCCTGGTGCTGGCGACCCAGAACCCGATCGAGCAGGAGGGCACCTACCCGCTGCCCGAGGCGCAGCTCGATCGCTTCATGCTCAAGATCATCGTCGGCTTCCCCAGCGAGGACGAC
>CAZPZW010000081.1:0-14617 GCA_964591165.1 uncultured Thermoanaerobaculia bacterium
ACCACTTCACCCACGACCAGGCGCGCTCGCGCGCCTACCGCTGGGGCGAGGACGGGCTCGGCGGGATCTCGGACGACCAGCAGCGGCTGTGCTTCGCGCTGGCGCTCTGGAACGGCCGCGACCCGATCCTCAAGGAACGCGCCTTCGGTCTGGCCAACGGCGAGGGCAATCACGGCGAGGACGTCAAGGAGTGCTACTTCTACCTCGATTCGACGCCGACGCACTCGTACATGAAGTACCTCTACAAGTACCCGCAGGCGGCGTATCCCTACGACGACCTCGTGCGGACCAACCGGGCACGCGGCAAGCACGAGCCCGAGTACGAGCTGTTGGACACCGGGGTGTTCGACGGGGACCGGTACTTCGACGTCTTCGTGGAGTACGCGAAGGCGTCGCCCGACGATCTGCTGATCCGGATCAGCGTGGCGAACCGCGGACCGGAGGCCGCCGAGCTGCACGTGCTGCCCACCCTGTGGTGTCGCAACACCTGGGCTTGGCGCAGCGACGCGACGAAACCGGAGCTCGTCGCGGTCGACTCGGCGCCGCGACCCACGGTGAGATTCCGCGGCGCTGCCGACGGGCTCGCCGCACCCTTGGCGGACTATCAACTCGTCTGTGACGGGGATGCCGCGCTCCTGTTCACCGAGAACGAGAGCAACGACGCGCGCCTCTTCGGATCGTCGAACGTCGCTCCCTACGTCAAGGACGGGATCAACGACTTCCTGGTGCGCGGCGTGGCGGGCGCGGTGAACCCCGAGCGCCGGGGTACCAAGGCGGCGGCGCACCACCAGGTCCGCGTCGCCGCCGGCGCGACGAAGGTCCTGCGGTTGCGCTTGACGGCAGACTCTCAGGGCGCGGCAGACGGGGCCTTCGCCGACTTCGACGCGATCTTCGCCGCGCGGTTGCAGGAAGCGGACGACTTCTACGCCTCGATCCTGCCCGCCGGGATGCGCGGCGACGGCGATCGCGCGAATGTCCTGCGTCAGGCGCTCGCCGGGATGATGTGGACCAAGCAGTACTACCTCTACGACGTCGACCATTGGCTCGACGAGCACGGCGCCGGAGGTCATCTGTCGCCGCTGCAGCGCCGCAACGTGCGCAACGGCGAGTGGTCCCACATGTTCAACGGCGACGTCGTTTCGATGCCCGACAAGTGGGAGTACCCCTGGTACGCCGCCTGGGACCTCGCCTTCCACGTTCTGCCGCTCGGCATGGTCGACCTGGATTTCGCCAAGGAGCAGCTCGAGCTGATGCTGCGCAACGACTACCTGCATCCGAACGGTCAGCTGCCGGCCTACGAGTGGAACTTCGGCGACGTCAATCCGCCCGTGCACGCCTGGGCGGCGATGAACCTCTACCTGCAGGAGCGCGAGCGCCAGGGCGGCGAGGGGGACCGCGAGTTCCTCGAACGCGTCTTCACGAAGCTGCTGCTCAACTTCACCTGGTGGGTCAATCGCAAAGACCGCGCCGGCGCCAACGTCTTCGAAGGCGGCTTCCTCGGCTTGGACAACATCGGAGTCTTCGACCGCTCCTCGGCGTTGCCGACCGGCGGACACCTCGACCAGGCCGACGGTACGGCCTGGATGGTCTTCTACAGCCAGCAGATGCTGCGCATCGCCGTCGAGCTCGCGCTGCACGATCCGCTCTACGAGGAGTTCGTCGACAAGTTCTTCCAGCACACGTTGCTCATCGCGGGAGCGATGGACCGGGTAGGGGAGCGGCGCGACGAGATGTGGGACGAGGAGGACGGCTTCTTCTACGACGTCCTCCGCTTACCGGACGGCTCGGCCTCCCAACTCAAGGTGCGATCGATCGTGGGGCTCCTGCCGCTCGCCGCGGTCGCGGTCTTCGAGCAGGACGTCCTCGGCCGACTGCCGGGGTTCGCGGATCGCGCGCGGAAGTTCATGGCGCGCCATCCCGAGCTGATCGCGAATCTCCATCTTCCGGCCGTACCGGGAGTCGGGAATCGCCGGATGCTGTCGGTGATCGACGAGGGCAAGCTGCGGCGCATTCTCACCCGGATGCTCGACGAGAACGAGTTCTTCGGGCCCTACGGGATCCGGGCGCTCTCCAGGTACCATTTGGAGCACCCTTACGTCTTCCGGCATGCCGGGCAGGAGTACCGGGTCGCCTACGTCCCCGGCGATTCCGATTCGGGGATGTTCGGCGGAAACTCCAACTGGCGCGGCCCGGTCTGGATGCCGATCAACGTCCTGCTTCACGCCGCCCTGCTGCGGTTCTATGCCTACTTCGGCGAGGAGTTCAAGGTGGAGTGCCCGACCGGCTCGGGCCGGAGGATGAGTCTGCTCGAAGTGGCGCGCGAGCTCGGGGAGCGGCTCGGCCGGATCTTCCTGCGCGACGGTTCCGGAGCACGGCCCGTGCACGCGGCGGAGAGGAGGTACCGGGACGATCCCCACTGGCGGGATCTGATCCTGTTCTACGAGTATTTTCACGGCGACACCGGCGCCGGCATCGGCGCCAGTCATCAGACCGGGTGGACGGGGTGTGTCGCCCGGATCCTGCAGATGAACTCCCTGCTGACTTCCGAGATGCTGCTCGCTCCCGGCGCGGAGGCGGCCGTGGCGCAGGCCATGATCGGAGGACGAGTGCGATGAAGAACTACTACGCCAAGATGAAGCTGCCGGAACCCGCAGTGCCTCGGCTGCAGGCCCTGTCGCTGCTCAAGGGGCAGACCGCCGTGGTCACCGGTGCGAACTCGGGCATCGGCCGGGCGATCGCGATCTCGCTCGGTCGGGCGGGGGCGAGCGTGGTGGTCAACTACGTGGTCGGGCCCGAGGAGGCGGAGGCGGTCGTCGGGGAGATCCGCGACGGCGGATCCCGCGCCGTGGCGATTCGGGCGGACGTCGGCGATGAAGCTCAGGTGGCGGCGATGTTCGCCGACGCGGTGCGGGAGTTCGGCACCGTCGACATCCTGGTGAGCAATGCGGGAGTGGAGCGCAATGCCCCGTTCCAGGAGATGACCGCAGCCCAGTGGGACGCGGTGATGAACGTCAACCTGCGCGGAGCCTTCCTGTGCTCTCGCGAAGCGGTGCGCGAGTTCCTGCGCCGCGGCGTTCGTCCGGAGGTGTCGGTGGCTGCCGGCAAGATCATCTTCATCAGCTCGGTGCACGAGGCGATCCCGTGGGCGGGTCACGTGAACTACGCGGCCTCCAAGGGCGGTCTGATGCTGCTGATGAAGAGCCTGGCGCAGGAGGTGGCCGAGAAGCGGATCCGGGTGAACTCCATCGCGCCGGGTGCCATCCGCACGCCGATCAACACCGCCGCCTGGGGGACCCCCGAGGCCTACTCCGAGCTGATGAAGCTGGTGCCCTACAAGCGCATCGGCGAGGTGGAGGAGATCGGACGCGCCGCCGTCTGGCTGGCGTCGGACTTCACCGACTACATCGTGGGCACGACGCTCTACGTCGACGGCGGCATGACCCTCTATCCCGGCTTCGAGTCCGGCGGATAGTTCGCTCGGACCCCGCCGTCAGCGCACCCGCCGCCGGCGGTTGCGGATGTAGTCGGCGAGGAGGAACTCGCCCAGGTGGTCGGGCGAGGCGAAGTAGGCCCGGCCGCGATTCACCTTGGTCAGCTTGTCGACGAAATCCTGCAACCAGGGGTCGGTGGCGATCATGAAGGTCGTGATGACGATCTTCTGGCGGCGGCAGAGGTCGGCTTCCTCGAGGGTCAGGTTGACGATCCGCAGGTCGAGACCGAAGGGGTTCTTGTAGACCTGCCCGCCTTCGGTGATCGCCGACGGTTTGCCGTCGGTGATCAGGATGATCTGCCGGTTCGGCTGTTTCTGTCGCGCCAGCAGGCCGCGGGCGAGAGCCAGGGCCTCGCGGGTGTTGGTGTGGAAGGGACCGGCCTCGAGATAGGGCAGGTCGCGGATGGCGATTCGCTCGGCCCGGTCGCCGAAGGCGATCACCGAGAGATGGTCCTTGGGATAGCGCGTCGTGATGAGCTCGGTCAAGGCCAGCGCGACCGTCTTCGCGGGCGTGATCCGGTCTTCGCCGTAGAGGATCATCGAGTGGCTGATGTCGATCGCCACCACCGTGGCGCAGGCAGTCAGATGCTCGGTCTCCTGGACCTCGAGGTCCTCCTCGGCGAGCGCCAGATCACCGTGGGTGCGCTTGAGGGCATTGGAGAGCGAGCGGACGGAATCGATCCGCTGCGGCTCGTCTCCGAAGACATAGGGGCGGGTCTCGGGCAGGGATTCCGCCCCCTCGCCCGTGCCGCGCGCCGGATGGTAGCCGGGGCTCCCCTTGCCGAGCCCGGAGAAGATCTGCTCAAAGGCGCTGCGCCGGATCTGCCGCTCCCCGCCCGCCGAGAGGACGAGCGAGCCGGCCTCGTCGCGCTCGACCAGGCGCTGCTCCTCGAGCGCGGCGAAGAACGCCTCGAGATCGAGCGACGGATCGAGGAAGCCCTGGCGCTGCAGCTCGCGCATCCACTCCATCGCCTCCTCGGGGTCGCCGCCCGAGGCGAGCAGGAGCTGGTTGAACAGTCGCTTGAGCTCGACGCCGGCGAGCAGCCGGCGCAGCATCTCGGGGTCGAGATGCAGGTAGGTGTGGCGCACCTAGTTGATCTCGCCGCTCCGGCCGCGCGGTCCACGACGCGGCGTCTTGAGGAGCTGGAACTTGAGCATCTCCTTGTAGCTCACCGTCGAGTCGAGGTCGTGGCGGGCGAGCTTGAGATGCTGGTGCAGCCCGTCGAGCACGAGCTCGGCCCAGAAGGCCTGCATCTCGGATCCGCCGCCCGCCGTCGCGGCGAGCTCGAGCAGGCCGGGGACTTCGGAGAGGAGGCGGCGATACTCGGCGAACGGCATCTCGTCGGAGAGGGTGACCGCCCGGCCCTGGGCGAACCAGCGCAGCAGCTCGGCGTAGGGACCCTGGTCGTCCGGCCCGCCGGAGCCGAGCTCCTTGCCGACCTCGGGAAACCTGGCGTCGAACAGCTTCTTGGTCGCCTGGCCGACCAGCTTGCGCGCCACCACCTCCGGACCCTGTTGTTCCCCCTCGTAGACCATCTCGAGCTTCCCGGTGAGCGCCGGGAGGAGCGGGGGCAGGTCGCAGACCCGGGGATAGACGGGACGGTCGCCGGTGAGCAGGGCGCGCCGCTCGAGATTCGAGGCGAGCAGCTCGAGGGCGGAAATCGCGACCCGCGCCGAGACCCCGGAGCTCTGGTCGACCAGGTCGCTGTCGCGCGCCGCGATCGAGATCTCCTCGATGAGCAGCCGCACGGCGTCGGGGACGACGAAGACCTCTTCGCCGCGGTCGAGCCAGGCCTCCTGCGCGGTGATGGCCGCCGCCATCTCGGCGCTCGGAGGATAGTGGGTCAGGATCTGGGACGCGATTCGGTCGCGCAGCGGCGTGATGATCGCGCCCCGGTTGGTGTAGTCCTCCGGATTCGCCGAGAAGGCGAACAGGATGTCGAGCCGGAGCCGAACGGGGAAACCGCGGATCTGCAGGTCGCGCTCCTCGAGCAGATTGAGTAGCCCGACCTGGATCCGCGGCGCGAGATCGGGGAGCTCGTTGATCGCGAAGATCCCGCGGTGGGTGCGCGGCACGATGCCGAAGTGGATGACCTCCGGATCGGCGTAGGTGAGCCGGCGCGTCGCGGCCTTGATCGGATCGATGTCGCCGAGAAGGTCGGCGATCGAGACATCGGGCGTCGCCAGTTTTTCGTTGTAGCGCGACTCTCTCGCCAGCCACTCGATCGGCGCGTCGTCACCCGCTTCGGCGAGGCGCCGCTCGCCCCAGGTCGAGATCGGCGCCAGCGGGTCGTCGTTGATCTCGCTCCCCTGGAGCACTGGCACCTCCGGATCCAGCAGCGAGACGAGCTGACGGAGGATGCGCGTCTTCGCCTGGCCGCGCAGACCGAGCAGGATGAAGTCGTGTCCGGCGAGCAGGGCATTGGCGACCGCCGGAATCACCGTGCGGTCGTAGCCCACGATCCCCGGGAAGAGCGTCTCCCGGGCGGCCAGCTTGCGCCGCAGATTGGCGCGGATCTCGGCGCGCACCGAGACGGACTGGTAGCCCTGCCGGCGGAGCTCGCCCACGGTGCGCGGCCGCTGGGTCAAGCGCCGGCTCCAGCCAGCCAGCGCTCGGCGTCGATCGCGGCCTTGCAGCCGCTGCCCGCCGCCGTGACGGCCTGGCGATAATGCGGATCGGTGGCGTCGCCGCAGGCGAAGACCCCGGCGACCGCCGTCCGCGTCGTGGGTTCCTCGACCAGAAGGTAGCCGACCGGATTCATCGGGAGCTGCCCGGCGAACAGCGCGGTGTTGGGCCGGTGGCCGATCGCGACGAACAGGCCCTGGGTGGGGAAGAGGGACTCGGTCGCGCTGTCGAGGTGGGCCAGACGGAGCGCGGTGACCCCGCCGTCGCGCTGGCCGATGACTTCGCGGACCTCGGCATTCCAGATGAAGTCGATCTTCGGGTTGGCCAACGCGCGTTCCTGCATGATCCTCGAAGCGCGGAGCTCGTCGCGGCGATGGATCACGGTCACGTGGCGGGCGAAGCGCGTGAGATAGGTCGCCTCCTCGAGCGCCGTGTCGCCGCCGCCGACCACGGCGATCGACTTGTCGCGGAAGAAGAACCCGTCGCACGTCGCGCAGGCCGAGACGCCGTACCCCATGAGCTCGGCTTCGGAGGGCAGGCCGAGGAGTTTGGCGCTGGCGCCGGTCGCGACGATCAGGGCCTCGGTCGCGAAGTTCCCTTCGTCGGAGGTCAGCTGGAAGGGCCGACGGGACAGATCCACCGCGATGACGGTTTCGTACCTGACCGCCGCGCCGAATCGGCGTGCCTGGTCGCGCATCTGCTCGATCAGCTCCGGCCCGAGGATTCCCTGGGGAAAGCCGGGGTAGTTCTCCACCTCGGTGGTGATGGTCAGCTGACCGCCGGGCTGACTGCCTTCGAAGACCAGGGGCTCCAGGCCGGCGCGCGCGGCATAGAGCGCGGCGGTGAGGCCCGCAGGGCCCGATCCGAGGATGACGAGGCGATGCGGCGACGGGACCGGCGAAGCGGATTTCGTCATGCGGGAAGTCCGTTCCTCTCGTTGGCGGTACGTCGAAAACGACCCGTCGGACGGGCGCCCGGCGCGAATCGAGTATAACAACCGCGATCGGCCGTAGATTCCCTCGTGGGCGCCGCTCACGACCTCGCCGAGGATCGGTTAAGCTCGCCGCCCCGAACCGGCCACCGCCGGAGAACGCGCCCAACGACAATCACGAGGAGGATCCGTCATGGCGAAGCAGCGGTCACCCAGGGCAGAGACGACGAGTAGCTCCGCATCCGGCGGCACGCTGGCCAGCGCCCGCCTGCTGTCGGCGATCAATCAGCAGGTCGGCAACGAGATGCATGCGTCGTTGCAGTACGTCGCGATCGCCTCGCACTTCGCGGCGGAGAACCTGCCGCGGCTCGCGGCGTTCTTCTACCGCCAGGCGGAGGAGGAGCGCGACCATGCGATGAAGTTCGTGCACTTCGTGGTCGACGTGGGCGGCCGGCTGGCGATTCCGGCGATCGGTGCACCGCGAGCGGAGTTCGCGGGCGCCGCCCAGGCGGTTGCCCTGGCGCTCGACTGGGAGCGCACGGTGACCGAACAGATCTACCGTCTGGTGGACGTCGCGCGGGAGGATCGCAACTACATCGCGCAGCGATTCCTCGACTGGTTCGTCACCGAGCAGCTCGAGGAGATCAAGACGATGTCGACGCTGCTCTCTCTGGTCGAGCGCGCGGGAGAGAAGAATCTGCTCTTCGTCGAAGACTACCTCGGCGAGAACCCGATCGTCGGCGAGCCGGAGGGTCCCGCGACGACCTGAGGCGTGGACCTGCAGCGGCCTCAGGAAGCCCGACCGCCGCGCAACATGCCTTCGGCCAGACGGACGACGTTCTGCGCTCCGAGCACCAGCTGATCGAACGCCGCCCAGAGCCAGATTCCCTCTGGCGCATTGCGCAACTCGCCGAGCAGGATGCGCTCCTCGCCGGCAGCCGCCACCGGACCGAGCTTGGCGGCGCTCTTGGAGAAGCGCAGGCCCGGGTGACGGGTGAGCCACTGACGCACTTCCGCGATGGTGCAGGCGCGATCGAAGCGCAGCTGCAGGCTGAGGGCCACGGCGTGGAAGACCCCGCCGCGCACTGCCTGAACGGAGATCCGCGGCGGCTGGCCGAGCAGGCTGGCGAGCTGGGCCTCGGCGAGCTCGCCGGCGACGCGGTCGGGCAGCAGGTTGAACGCGATCTGCGCGGCGAAGAGTCCGCTCCGCCCCGGACCGGTGAAGTTGAGCACCGAGCGCGTTTCCTCGAACAACGCGTCGAGCCCGGCCTGGTTGCGCTCCGCGACCGGCAACAGAGCGGTCACCGCCGCCGCGACGAGCCCGTGATCGGCCAGCGGGGCGAGGAGCTCGGCGGCGGCGAGGGCGGCGGGCGAGGGAGCGACCAGGCGGTCGTGTCCGAGCCAGGGATCGCCGGCGAGACCGGCGACCGCCGGCAGCCCGTCCCCGACCCCGGCCCCGAAGGAAGCGACCACGGACCGGATCGTCGGCGGCAGCTGGCCAAGGGCGAGGCGATCGGCGGCGATGTCGCCGCAGAAGATCGCGAGATCGACCCCGGCGAACCCTTCCGCGTCGGCCCGGTGCACAAACGTCGCGCTGCCGCCGCTCTCGGTGAGCGTACCGACTTCCTGCTCGTCGCTGGCCAGGAGGCGGACCTCGCGGCAGAGGTCGGGGCGCTGCTCGAGGCGCTCGCGGACCTCCTTGCCGAGCAGCGACAGCGGGTGCACGATCGCGATCGAGTTCATGGGGCGCCTCCGGTCGGGTGGCCCGGCCTGAGCTTCCCGGACAGCCAGAGGGCCGGGCCGGAGAGGGCATAGAGCGCCGCCAGCGCCGGGAGGAAGGCCTCGGGATAGAAAGCCAACAGGAGCAAGGCACCGGCGAGCGGCAGCGCGACCCGATAGCTGCGTGGCTGGCGGAGATCCAGTCGCTTGAAGCTCCAGTAGCGGAACGTCGAGACCATCAGCGAACCGAGCCCGACCAGGGCGACGGCGAGTACCACCCGTACCCAAGGCGCCGGATCGAGCTGCGGCGCGACGAGCAGGAACGAGGCAACGCCACCCGCGGCGGCGGGGCAGGGGAGCCCGACGAAGTAGCGCAGATCGGCCCGGGTGGTCTGCACGTTGAAGCGCGCCAGCCGCGTGGCGCAGCAGACGACGAAGTAGAGCGGTATGAGCCACCCCAGGCGGCTCCACACCTGGAGACCCCAGAGGTGGGCGACCAGCGCCGGCGCGAAGCCGAACGTCAGGACGTCGGCCAGCGAGTCGAACTCGCGTCCGAAATCGCTCTCGGTGCCCGTCAGGCGGGCGATGCGCCCGTCCAGGTTGTCGATCACCCCGGCCACGATGATCAAGACGCCAGCCCAGGCGAAGCGGCCGCGCAGCGCCGAGACCACGGCGTAGAAGCCCAGAAAGACGTTGCCGATCGTGAAGGCGCTGGGAAGGAGGAACGCGGCCCGGCGCCGCACGGCGGGTCTCATGGCCCGCTCGAGCGTGACGAGGAAGGCGCCTCGGCCATCGGCGTCTCGCCGTTGCGGACGCGCTCGCCGGGGCGGACCAGGATCCGGTAGTCGGGCGGCACGAACAGGTCGACCCGCGAGCCGAACTTGATGACGCCCAGCAGGTCGCCGCGCTCGTGGCGCTCGCCCGCCCGGACGTAGGAGACCACCCGTCGGGCGATCAGCCCGGCGAGTTGGCGGACCCCGATGCGGTCGCCGTTCGGGCGCACGAAGACGTTGGTGTGCCCTTCGTTCTTCTCGCCGACGTCCGGGCGGAAAGCCGCCAGCTTGAGCCCGCGGCGCAGTTGGGAGTGGACAATCTCGCCGCTCACCGGGCAGCGTTGCACGTGGACGTCGAAGACCGAGAGGAAGGTCACGACACGGCGGTAGCGTCCCGGGCCGATCTCGGGGTCGACCACCTCGTCGACCGCGGTGATGCGTCCGTCGGCCGGCGCCAGCACCACCTCGTCCGGCCCGACGTACCGCCGAGCCGGGTCGCGGAAGAAGAGCAACACGAGAATCCCGACCACCAACACGGCGACCGCCGGGAGACGGCGCTCGAAGACCAGCAGCAACAGGGCGAGCAGTAGGAAGGGAAGAACGAACGGCCACGCTTCCTTGGCGAAGCTCATGCGAGCCGGGCCCTCGCGGAATCCGCCGAGGCCAACGCTGCCGTCAGACCGCGACCCGATTCTCGCGGTGGTGGCGCAGGATCTTCTCCATCTGATCTTTGAGGCTCAGCTTGTGGATCTTGAGACGCTTCTCCTCGGCCTCGTCCTCTTGCGACGGAAGGGACTTCTGAACCAGGAGAGCCAGGCGTTCCTCGCACTCGCGATGCTCTTCGACGAGCCGCTGGTACGTTGCGTTGGTCCGCAAGAGCTCCTGCTTCAAGGCCTCGAGGTTCGACATCGTCGCGCTCTCCTTTCGCCGGGGCGGGCGGTCCGTTTCGAGGATAGCACCCGCTTCCGGGCGCCTCAACCGAGCAGGGGCAGGAGGACGTACACCAGCGCATCGACCCCGTCGGCGTAGTAGCCCGGGCGTCGTCCGGCGACGCGGAATCCGAACCGCTCGTAGAGCCGTCGGGCCGCCAGGTTGTCGACGCGGACTTCGAGCCAGCAGCTGCTGACGGCGAGTTCTCGGATGCCGGCGAGGGAGGCGGCCAGCAGACCGCTGGCGATGCCGCGGCGCCGGAGGGCCGGCTCGGTCGCCAGCCGGAGGAGCTCGGCTTCGTCGCCGATCCGGCGAAAGAGCGCGAAGCCGAGCATGCGACCGCCGGTGTCGGTCGCGACCCAGGCGTGGGTGCCTGGCGCGGCGAGCGACTCGGCGACCATCTGGAGGCTCCAGGCGGGTGCGAAGCTGAGCTCCTCGAGACGGGCGATCGCGGCGGCGTCTCGTCCCGCGGCGGGACGGTGGGCGATGGAGGGTCCGGCGCCGGTCATCGCGGCAAAGTGGAGGCGGGCGCCCGCAGGTAGAGGGGCTCCGGCGGGCCGATGAGCTCCTTGGCGAGCTCGCCGCGGGCGAGAGCACGGGCCAGCGCGGGAGCCAGGGGGCACAACGCGAGCACCTGACGCGGGCTCGCCAGTTCGAGCAGGGCCGGCGAAGGCGTCGCCAGCCAGGGAACTCCGGCCGGCAGGTCGAGCTCGGCGGCGGCATGGCGCTCCGCCGGCCCGGCGGCCTGCCAGGTGCGGCCGGAGCGCCGGAACTCGCGGTGGAACCACTCGCCGCGCAGGGCATCGATCACAGCCACCACGCGATCGACCCCGGCGGGAGCCTGGAGGGCCATTGCGGTCAACGAATCGACCCCGAGGACCGGAATTCCGAGCGCTCGACCGAAGCCGCAGGCCGTGGCGAGAGCGACGCGCAGGCCGGTGAAGCTCCCCGGTCCGCGGACCGCCGCCAGCTCGCCGATCTCGTCGGCCGAGCAGCCGGCGTGCTCGAGCGCGCGCGCGGCGAGAGCGAGCAGCGGCTCGTCGCCCGCCGCTTCGGCCACCAGCTCGGTACCGCGCGTCAGAGCCGCGCTGGCCTGCGGCGATGCGGCGTCGAGGACCAGGCGAACGAGCATCGCGACGCAGTCTAGCGCTCGAGAACCCGGAGCTATACTCGGCGGCCGATGCCCGCCGTCTCCGAGTTGACGCCGATGTTGCGTCACTACCTCGAGCTCAAGGCTCAGTATCCCGAGGCCATCCTGTTCTACCGGATGGGGGACTTCTACGAGCTCTTCTTCGATGACGCGCGGCGGGTGGCGCCGCTGCTCGAGCTGACGCTCACCGCCCGCCAGAAGGGGACCGACAACGAGGCTCCGATGTGCGGCGTGCCGCACCATGCGGTCGACGGTTACATCGCGAGGCTGATCCGCCTCGGGCTCAAGGTGGCGGTCTGTGATCAAGTGGAAGATCCGGCCAAGGCGAAGGGTCTGGTGCGCCGCGAGGTCACCCGAGTGGTCACCCCCGGGACGCTTTCGGAGACCGCCCTGCTCGAGAGCAAGGAGGAGAATCTCCTCGCCGCCCTCACTTGGGAAGGCGCCGTCGGTGCGGCGGCGTGGCTCGATGTCTCGACCGGTCGGTTCACCTTGCGCCGATATGCCTCGGCCGAGGAGGCGGTGGCCGATTTCGAGGTGCAGCGGCCCCGCGAAGTCCTCTGCACCGAGGCGGAGCTTCCGGGCGAGCTCGCCGGCTGGCTGGCGCTCGAGGTCGCCTGCCGGACGGACGCCGCGAGTTGGCTGGCCCCCGTCGGCAAGGCGCGCGACCAGCTGCTCCGCCAGTTCTCCATCGCGACCCTGCGCGGTTTCGGGCTGGCGGACGACGAGCCGGGGGTCCGTGCGGCGGCGGCGGCGCTGGCCTACGCGCAGTCGACCCAGCGCAACCCGCTCGCCCACGTGCGAGCGCTGGAGTTGCGCCTGGCCGACGATCGCCTGATCCTCGATGCGACCACCCTCGCCAATCTCGAAGTCCTGCGTCCGCTGCGCGAAGGCGAGTCCCGGCCGACGCTCCTCTCCGTGCTCGACCAGACGCGTTCCGCGCCGGGCGGGCGGCTGCTGCGCGAGTGGCTGCGCCGGCCGCTGCGCGAGCTGGCGCCGTTGGTGGAGCGGCACGCGGCGGTCGCAGCCCTGCTCGGCGAAGGGGCGCGGCGCGACCGGCTGCGCGTCCGGCTCGCCCGCACGGCCGACCTGGAACGGCTGGCGACGCGCGCCGTGGTCGGAACCCTGACCCCCCGCGAAGCTTCGGCGCTGCGCGAGACGCTGGTCGGTGCTCCGGCCCTGCTCGCCGAGGCCCAAGTCCCGGGAAGCCTGCTGCTGGGCGCGGCGGCGCGGGTCGATCCGCTTGCCGAGCTGGCTCGCGAGCTGGTGGACAAGCTGGCCGATGAACCGTCGTCGACGGTGGAAGAGGGCCGGGTGATCGCTGCCGGAGTCTCGACCGAGCTCGACGAGGCGCGCTCGCTCGCCGCGGATGCCAAGCGACATGTCCTGGCGCTCGAGGAGCGCGAACGCAAGCGGACCGGCATCGCCTCGCTCAAGGTGCGTTACAACCGGGTCTTCGGCTACTCGATCGAGATCACGCGGGCGAACCAAGCGGCGGTTCCCACCGACTACTTGCGGCGCCAGACGCTGGCCAACGCCGAGCGCTACGTGACGCCCGAGCTGCAGGAGCTGGAGGAGAAGATCCTGCATGCCGAGGAGCGTCAGCTGACGCTCGAGCGGGAGCTCTTCACGGAGCTCCGTCGTGCCGTCGCCGAGCGCGCGCGGGGGCTCGCGGAGCTGGCGCAGGCGTTGGCGACGATCGACGTCCTCTCGGCGCTCGCCGAAGTGGCGGCACGGCGGAGCTACGTGCGGCCGGAGCTCCTCGCGGCGGGCAGCGGAGTGCGCATCGAGGAGGGGCGTCATCCGGTGCTGGAAACCGTACTGGGGGACGGATTCGTCCCCAACGACGTCGAGCTCACTCCCGAGAACGCGCAGATCGTCGTGCTGACCGGTCCGAACATGGGGGGCAAGTCGACCTACCTGCGTCAGGTCGCGCTGCTCGTGCTGATGGCACAGGCGGGGAGTTTCGTGCCGGCACGCGCGGCCGAGATCGGTCTGGTCGACCGCGTCTTCTCGCGGGTAGGCGCCTCGGACGACCTGGCGCGCGGCGAATCGACCTTCATGGTGGAGATGATCGAAACCTCGAACATCCTCCGCTTCGCTTCGCCGCGGAGCCTGGTCATCCTCGACGAGGTCGGCCGCGGCACGGCGACCTTCGACGGCCTGTCGCTCGCCTGGGCGATCGTCGAGTACCTCCACGAGCGGACCGGCGCCCTGACCCTCTTCGCCACGCACTACCACGAGTTGACCGAGCTGGCCGAGCTCCTGCCCCGGGTGGTCAATCGGACCCTGGCGGTCAAGGAGTGGGAGGACCGGATCGTCTTCCTCAAGCGGGTCGTTCCGGGGAGCGCCGACAAGTCCTACGGCATCCACGTCGCCAAACTCGCCGGGCTGCCGGAGAGCGTGCTCGAGCGCGCCACGCAGGTGCTGGGCAACCTGGAGGCCAAGGAGTTCGATCCGGAAGGCCGGCCGCGCATCGCGCGGGGCGAGCTCCCGGAAACCCGTCGGGCCGCTCAGCTGCCCCTCTTCACCCCCGCCGAGGAGGTGGTCGCTGGCCTGCTGCGCGAAGTCGACCTCGAAAGGCTGACGCCGCTCGCCGCGCTCAACCTCCTGGCGAGCTTCAAGGAACGTCTTCGGTGAAGGGAGGACGAGTCCTGTTCGTCGGCTGCGAGGGGAGCGAGCTCGCGGCGGGGGAGCGCCGTCTGCTGGCTCGCCTACGGCCGTTCGGAATCGTCCTCTTCCGGCGCAACATGGCTTCGGCGTCGTCGCTCCGGGCGCTGATCACGGACCTGAGGCGAATCGCACCCGAAGCGCTGCTCGGCGTGGACGCCGAGGGGGGCCGGGTGGATCGGCTGCGCGAACTGGTCGGGCCCGCGCCGGCCGCCGCCGATCTTGCACGCTGTCCGCCGGGGCTGTCGCGTCGTTCCGGGCGCTGGATCGGCGCCGCGCTGGCGGCCTTTGGCTTCGATCTCGACTTCGCGCCGGTGGTCGACCTGGATCA
>CAZPZW010000082.1:0-14506 GCA_964591165.1 uncultured Thermoanaerobaculia bacterium
CCACCGAGATCGACGCGGTGCCGGCGACCATCCTCTCGCGCTGCCAGGAGTTCCATTTCCGGCGGGTGGCGAGCTCCGAGGTCGCCGCCCATCTGCGCGCCATCTGCACCGCCGAGGGGATCACCGCGAGCGACACCGCCCTGGCGCTGCTCGCCAGGGCGGGAGAGGGGAGCGTGCGCGACGCCGTCGCGCTGCTCGACCAGTTGGCCACGTTCGGGCGCGGCACGGTGGCCGACGAGGACGCGGCGCGGTTCTTGGGCGGCCTCGATCTCGCACTCTTCCAGAAGCTGCTCGCGGCGATCACCGCCGGGCGGGCGGACGAAGTGGCCACGCTCGCTCGGGAGGTCGACGAGAACGGCTGGGATCCGCGCCAGGTCTATGCCCACTTCCTCGCCTACTGCCGCGACGCGCTGCATCTCGCGCTCGGCGGCGCGGCCGAGAGCGCCGCACTGCCGGGCGAGGAGCGCGTGGCGCTGGCGCGGCTCGCCGCCGACACGGGCTACGAGAACCTGCTGCGTCTGCTCAGCCAGCTGCTGGCGAGCGAGCTCGCCGTGCGGCGCAGCGAGTCGGGCATCCTGGCGCTCGAGCTCGCCTGGCTGCGCGCCGCCGAGCTGCCCAAGCTGACCGCGATCGAGCGCCTGCTCTCCGGCGCGCCGCCGGCCGCCGCCAACCCCGCCCCGGCGCCGACCCGGGCGACGAAGCCGCTCCCGGCCGCCGCGCCGGTGCCCCCCGCGACGCCGCCGGCCGCCGCGGCCGCCGCGGCCGAAACGCTCCGCGCGCCGGAGACAGGAGACGAGCCCGGAACCGCCGAGGCATTCCTCACCGAGGTGAGCGCCCGCCGACCGGCGCTCGCGGCGCAGCTGCAGGCGCTCGCCACGCTCACTTTTTCCGCCGCCGACCGGCGCCTCGTGATCCAGCCGCACGACGCGCTCGCCGCGGGCTCGCTCACCCGCGCCAACAACCGCGACCTGATCGACGCCGCCGTGCGGGCTGCGTTCGGCGAGGCGGCGACCTGGGGGTTCGCGCCCGTGGCCCCCGCTGCCGACCGCGCCGCGGAGCGCCCGGGGCCCCCGCCGCCCGTTGCCTCGCCCGCCACCGCGAGCCCCGAGAGCGGTCCGGCCGGGCATCCGCGGGTCCAGGCGGTGCTCGACATCTTCGGCGGCGCGGTCGCCGCGGTCGAACCGGCAGGCAGCGACGAGGAGCCGTCCCGATGAACATCCAGAAGCTCATGAAGCAGGCGCAACAGATGCAGGAGCGGAGGCTGCGCGAGCTCGCCGCGCTGGTCGTCGACGTCTCGACCGGCGGCGGCATGGTGGCGGTCAAGATGAACGGCCTCAAGCAGCTGCTCGCGATCACCATCGATCCGGAAGTGCTCGATCCCGCCGACCCCGCGATGCTCCAGGACCTCGTGCTCGCGGCGGTCAACGAGGCAGCCCGCAAGGTGGACGAAGCCGAGCAGTCGCTCCTCGGCAGCCTGGCTGGCGGCCTGCCCGGCATGATGTAGCGCCGCGTCATGGCCGATCCCCTCGCCCGCCTGGTGGCCGAGCTCGCGCGCCTGCCCGGCATCGGGCCCAAGACCGCGGCGCGCCTCGCCCACCACCTGCTCCGGCAATCGCGCGAGCAAGCGGGAGAGCTGGCGCGGGCGATCGTCGAGGTCAAGGAGAAGCTCTTCCACTGCTCGCGGTGCAACGCGATCACCGACCTCGAGCCGTGCCGGATCTGCAGCGATCCGGCGCGCGACGCGACCCGGCTCTGCGTGGTCGAAGAGCCCTTCAACATCCAGCCGCTCGAGCGCACGGGCGAGTATCACGGTCGCTACCACGTGCTGCTGGGAGCGCTCTCGCCGCAGCGCGGGATCGGGCCGGAGGAGCTGCGCATCGCGGGCCTGCTGCAGCGCCTCGCGGGCGTCGAGGAGGTGATTCTCGCCACCAACCCGAACGTGGAGGGGGAAGCGACGGCGCTTTATCTCGCCCGGTTGCTGCGTGGCCGCGTGCCGCGCATCACCCGGCTCGCCTTCGGCATGCCGGTGGGGGGCGACATCGAGTACACCGACGAGGTGACGCTCGGCCGCTCGCTCGCCGGACGGCGCGAGCTCGCATGATGCCGGCGGGCGCGCGCGCCGCGAAGCCGCCGGCCCCCGACGCGGAGCTCGCCGCCGGCGACCTCCTCCCCGCGATCCGCGTCCCGCCGCCCGGCCCGGCGAGCCGCGCCGCTGCGCGCCGCCTGGCCGCGGTCGAGGCCCCGGGCATCAACACTCTCGGCCCCGCCGACCAGCCGAGCATCGTCTGGCGCGCCGCGCTCGGCGCCAACGTGCTCGACGTCGACGGCAATCGCTACGTCGATCTCACCTCCGGTTTCGGTGCGGCGCTGGTCGGTCACCGTCACCCGCGGGTCGTCGCCGCGGTCTCGGCGCAGGCCGCCGAGCTCGTCCACGGGTTGGGCGACGCGCAGGCGCACGAGGTACGGATCCGCTGCGCCGAACGCCTCGCCGCGCTCGCTCCGGTCGACGAGCCGCGCGTCTACTTCGCCGTCTCGGGTGCCGATGCGGTCGAGATCGCGCTGAAGAGCGCGCTGCTCGCAACCGGGCGCCGACGCATCGTCGCCTTCGCTCCCGCCTACCACGGGCTCACTCTCGGCGCGCTCGCGGTCACCTCGCGCGCGGCGTTCCGCGACCCGTTCGCGGCGCACCTGCACGCGGAGGTCGAGCGGCTACCCTTCGCCGCGCCGCTCGCCGAGATCGCGGCGCGCCTCGCCGCACGCCCGGCCCCGGCGGCGCTCATCGTCGAGCCGATCGTCGGGCGGGAGGGGGTCCTGCCGCCTCCCGCAGGTTGGCTCGCCGGAGTCGCGGAGCTCTGCCGCCGGCACGCCGTGCCCTGGATCGCCGACGAGATCCTGACCGGCTGCGGGCGCACCGGCACGTTCTTCGCGGTCGACGCCGAGGGGCTGCGACCCGATCTGCTCTGCTGCGGCAAGGCGCTCGGCGGCGGGATGCCGATCGCGGCCGTGGTCGGACGGCGGGCGCTGCTCGAAGCTTGGCGGGCGCCGGGTGAGGCGCGCCACACGGCGACCTTCGTTGCCCACCCCTTGGCCTGCGCCGCGGCGCTCGCCACCCTCGACCTGCTGGCCGACGGATCTCTCCTGGCGCGCGCGCGCGCCGTCGGCGAGCGTCTCGCCGGCGAGCTCGCGAGCGC
Organism: uncultured Thermoanaerobaculia bacterium; assembly: GCA_964591165.1. Taxonomy (GTDB): domain Bacteria; phylum Acidobacteriota; class Thermoanaerobaculia; order Multivoradales; family JAGPDF01; genus JAGPDF01. The sequence goes on from CAZPZW010000082.1 coordinate 3,192, forward strand.
GCTGCCCGCGGGCGTCGCGCTGCGCGGCCGCGGCGCGCTCTGGGGGCTCGAGCTGCCGACCCCGGAGGCGGCGCGCCGGTTCGTCGCGGCGCTCGCCGGCGCCGGCTATCTGGTGCTCGGCGGCGGTCCGGAAGGGCGGCTGGTCGAGCTCCTCCCGCCGCTCGCCATAACCGACCGCCAGCTCGCCGCCGCGTGCGCCGAGATCCGGCGCTTCCTGGGGGGCGCGCCGTGATCGCGGGCGCGCGCAAGCTCGCCTTCATCGGCACGCACGGCGTCGGCAAGACGACGCTCTGCTACGGGCTCGCGGCGCGCCTCAAGCGACGCGACGTGGCGCTCGACATCGTGCACGAGGTGGCGCGCCGATCGCCCCTGCCGATCAACGCCGAGACCACCGCCGCTGCCCAGCGCTGGATCCTGCACACCCAGATCGCCGAGGAGATCGTCGCCGCGGCGCGCTATCCGGTCGTGCTCTGCGATCGCAGCGTGCTCGACAACTACGTCTATTTCCTGCTCGCCGCCGGCGTCGACCCGACGCTCGACCGGCTGGTCTCCGATTGGCTGTCGACCTACGACCTGCTGGTCTGGGTGCCGATTCTGCAGAGCCCGCAGCCCGACGGCGTACGCGCCCCCGATCCCGCGTTCCAGCGCGCGGTCGACCAGCGGTTGGCGCGCGAGTTGGCGCGCCGGGGCCTCGGCGCCCTGGCGCTCTCGGCGGAGGAGCCGCACCTCTGGTTGGATCGCGTGGAGGCGGCCGCCTGGCAGCTGCTCGCCTCGCCGCAGCTCGATCTGCTCTGACCCGCGTCGGGCTCGGTGCAAGCTGCCCGATCGACAACTCAGCCCGGGATCGGCGTCACCGCGACGAGCTCCGCCGGCGCGCCGTTCTTCGCCACCCCCTCCTCGGCGTAGAGCACGCGCTCGAGAAAGAGCCCGGAGGGCGGCGCGGTGTGCGCCGCGGTGTCGAATGCGCTCACTCCTCCCGGCTCGAGCAGCGCGGCGAAGGTCTCCTCGGAGAGCTCGCCGGCGCCGACTTCGACCAGGGCCCCCACCAGACGGCGCACCATCTTCCAGAGATAGTGCGATGCCGTGATGCGCACCAGGATGAGCGCCCCGGCCTCCGCGACGTCGCAGCGCGCGACCACGACCAGCGTCGACTCCTGCTCGGCCGGCTTCTCGGTGAAGCGGGCGAAGTCGTGGCGGCCGACGAGCCGCGCGGCGGCACGCGCCATCGCCACGGCGTCGAGCGGCCGCCGCACCCACCAGACGAAGCGCTTGGCGAGCGCCGTCCGGCGGCGCGAGATCTGGTAGAGGTAGCTGCGCGAGGTGGCGTGGTGGCGGGCGTGAAAACGCTGCGGCGCCGGCTCGACCGCGAGCAGGTGGATGTCCGCCGGCAGGCGATCGTTGACCGCGCGCTCGAGCTCGATCGGGCGCATCGGTCGCCGCGATCGCAGGTGGGCCACCTGGGCGAGCGCGTGCACTCCGGCGTCGGTCCGGCCCGCGCCGCCCAGCTCCACCGACTCGTCGAGCACCTCCTCGATCGCCCGCCGCAGCTCGCCCTGCACCGAGCGCGCGTTCTTCTGCTCCTGCCAGCCGCGATAGCGCGTTCCCTCGTATTCCACCGTCAAGCGATACGTCGGCATCTCGACTCTCCCGCCGTCCGGCCTCGGACGCGGCTCAAGCTACAATAACCGCACCTTGGGAATCGCCGACCGGCTGGCGCAGCTCGCGCTCTTCTCCCACTTCCGCCCCCCGGAACTCGCCGCGCTCGCCGCCTGTTGCGTCGGCCGCGCCTATTCCGCCGGCTCCCCGGTGTTGCGCCAGGGCGAGACGACCTCCGACGCCTATCTGCTGGATCGCGGCGGGATCGACATCCAACGCGCCACTCCCTACGGGCTCTTCACGCTCGCTCAGCTCGGTCCCGGTCAGCTCTTCGGCGAGGCGAGCTTCGTCGACACCAACGCGCGCTCGAGTGACGCCGTGGCGCGTGGCGAGACGCTGCTCATTGCGTTTCCCTCGGCGCCGATCCACGAGCTCCTGGAACGCGATCAGCGGGTCGCCGTGGCGCTCTACTGGACCTTCTGGCGCAGCCTCTCGGCGAAACTGCGTCTGACCAACGATCAGCTCACGCAGTTCTTCGCCCACTCGCCGCAGCCGACCACCGCCCGACCCCCGCTCCTCAAACCGGCCACCGGCGAGTTCCGGGTCGACCTGCACGCCAAGCGGGATCTCTTCGCGGAGCAGAAGCTCTCCTCGCTGGAGATCAATTTCCTCACCTCGCTGTCGCGCGAGAGGAAGTTGAAGAGCGGCCAGGTGCTGTTCCGCGAAGGGGACCCGGGCGACGCGATGTACGTGGTGCTCGAGGGGCGGATCCTGATCAGCAAGTTCATCCCCGGCGCGGGCGAGGAGGCGCTCGCCATCCTCGAGCGCGGCGACTACTTCGGCGAGATGGCGCTCATCGAGAGCGCTCCGCGCTCGGCCGAAGCCAAGGCCCACGACGGGGGCGCGGTCGTTCTCGCGATCCCGCCGGAGGTGGTCGCGGGCATCCTCGACATGCGCAAGGTCTCGTCGCTGCGCCTGCTCAAGATCCTCTGCGGGCTGGTGGCGAAACGGTTGCGCGAGATCGACGACAAGATCGTCGGCTGGTACATCCTGGCCGGCGGCGAATCGCCCCACTCCGATTGAAACCGGGTCGGGGCGTCGCCGGCACCGGCCGACGCTCCGGGCTCAGAGCCGCGCGAGGAGCTTGCGCGCCACGCCGGTGAGCGCCAGCTCGCGCGCCGCCGCGGTCGAGAACCATCCTGCCTCGGGGGCCTCTTCGACTCGGCCCAGCGGTCTCCAGGCCGCGCGGCGCGCCACCAGGGCGTAGCGCCGGCGGGTGATCGCGTGGTCGAGGCGCGCCACGACTTCGCCCAAGCGCCACTCGCCGCCCCAACGTTCGCCGAGCAACCGCTCGGCGCGTGGGCGCGTGGCGGCCTCGACGAGGGGAAACTCCCAGAGACCGGCGAGCTGCGCCGCGGTGGGCGAACGCCGGACGAGCAGCCAGCCCTCGGGGCCGGCGGCGAGCGCCGCCACCAGGCGCACACGTTCGGGCGACGGCGCGGCGCGAGGCTGTGGATAGGCCTCCGGACGACCGGCCACGCGCGCCCGACAACCCGTGGCGAGAGGGCAGGCCGGGCAGCGTGGCGCGCGTGGCGTGCAGAGCGTCGCACCGAGCTCCATCAGCGCCTGATTGCTGTCGCCGGGCCGCGCCGGATCAAGCAGTTCGCGGGCGGCAGCGAGCAGCCGGCGGCGGGTCGTCGCACCCGCCGGATCCGCCGGATCCGCCAAGCGGCGCGCGAGGACCCGCGCCACGTTGCCGTCGAGCACCGGAACCGCCTCGCCGAAGGCGATCGAGGCGATCGCCGCCGCGGTATAGGGACCGATGCCCGGCAGTTCCTCGAGCCGTCGCGCCTCGCGCGGCAGGCCGCCCGCAGCGACCACCTGGCGGGCCGCCGCCAGGAGTTGGCGCGCCCGGCGGTAGTAGCCCAGTCCCGACCAGAGCGCCAGCACTTCCGTCTCCTCGGCTGCCGCGAGCGCCTCGACGCTTGGAAAACGGGCGACGAAGCGCTCGAAGTAGGGTGTCGCGGTCGCCACCTGGGTCTGCTGCAGCATCACCTCGGAGATCCAGACGCGATAGGGCTCGGGGCGCTCGCGCCAGGGCAGGGCGCGGCGATGACGGTCGTACCAGGCGAGGAGTTTCTTCGGCTCCAAGGTGGGGGAGTCTACCCACCCCGGGGGAAAGTCGGGCCAAAAAGGCGTCGGCGCGCCAAAAAACGAATCGGCCCCGGGAGTACCGGGGCCGAGAGAGAACCGCAGGCGGGAGGTTCCGATTGGGTTGGCTTTTTGTGGCTCTACCCCTGTTTCTAGGGGACTTAGATTGGATTCTAAGAGGGGTGGAGATCCAACCGGATCTCGAAAAAGCTGGCAGGTTTGGTGTTGGAAAGTGGAACCTCCCCGCGTACGGTGAACACTCTGCACTCTCACTCTAGCAAAACGGGTGCCAGCGACCACCTATTCCCGACCGCCCCCCGAGAGGCCGGGCGCGGTATCGTTGCCGGTCCGGGGACCCGACCGATGCGCCGACTGCTCGCCTTGCTACTCCTCTTCGCCGTCGCCGGGGCTCTCCTCGCCGCCGCCGGTCTCTGGTTCTTCGGCGCGGCGGCGCCTTCGCTCGGGCGGCCCATCATCCTCACCCTGGATCTCGACCAGGAGCTTCCCGAGCACGACTACGAGGCGGCGCTCCCGCTGCTCGAGCCGGACGACCGCCCGACGCTCGCCAAGCTCTACCGCGGCCTCTCCGCGGCGCGGCGTGATCCCGCGGTCCTCGGAGTGGCCCTCACGATCCAGGACGCCGACTTCGGGCTCGCCAAGGCCGAGGAGCTGCGCCGCGAGCTGATCGCCGTGGGGGCGGCTGGAAAGCGCGTCGCCTGCTACCTCGAAACCGCCGGCGAGGGCTCCAACGGCACCCTCGAGTACTACCTCGCAACGGCCTGCGACGAGATTAGCCTCGCGCCGGCCGGCGAGGTCAACCTGCTCGGCTTCTATGTCGACAGTCCCTTCCTGCGCGGCGGGCTCGACAAGCTGAAGATCGAACCGAGCTTCCTCACCGCCGGAGAGTTCAAGAGCGCCGGCGAGAGCTTCACCGAGACCGCCCACTCGCCGGCCGCCCGCGAGGCGCTCGAGGCGGTGCTCGACAGCCTCTATCAGCGCCTGGTCGACGACATCGCCGCCCGGCGCGGGGTCGACGCCGCCACGGTCCATGCCTGGATCGACCGCGCACCGCACCCAGCCGAGGACGCGCTCGCGCTCGGCCTGGTCGACGCGCTCGCGTTTCCGGACCAGTTCCGCGACACCCTAGACGCCTGGGGCGAGGGCGACGCGCGCCGGGTCGAGCTGCTCGACTACGCGCGCGGCGCTGCGGTGGGCAGCCCGACCGGAGCCAAGATCGCGGTGGTCTACGCGCTCGGCAGCATCCACCGCGGCGGCAGCGGCACGGAACCCTTCACCGGCGACCCGGTCATCGGCTCGGACGATCTCGCCGCGTTGCTCGACGATCTCGCCGAGGACGACGCGGTCGCCGCCGTCGTGCTGCGCATCGACAGTCCCGGAGGCTCCGCGCTCGCTTCGGACCTCATCCTGCGCGCGGTCGACCAGCTGCGCGCCGAGAAGCCGGTCATCGCCTCATTCTCGGACGTCGCCGCCTCCGGCGGTTACTACATCGCCTCGCGCGCCAGCAAGATCGTCGCCGAGGCGACCACCCTCACCGGCTCGATCGGGGTGGTCACCGGCAAGCTCGCGACCGGCCGCTTCCAGGCCGAGTTGCTCGGCGTGACGCACGATCCCCTTCGTCGCGGCGCGAACGCCGACCTCTACGCGGGGCTCGCGCCCTTCGCCGGCGAGCAGCGCGCCATCATGCAGCGCCGCCTCGATGCCGTCTACGCGCGTTTCCTCGATCACGTCGCGGCGGGGCGCGGCCTCGAACGCGCGGCGGTCGAAGCGGTGGCTGCGGGCCGAGTGTGGAGTGGCGCCGACGCGCAAGCGCGCGGCCTCGTCGACGAGTTGGGCGGGCTCGAGCGCGCGATCGCGCTCGCGGCGAGCGCCGCCGGTCTGCCCGAGGGTTCGACGCCGGGTATTGTCTACCTGCCGCACCGCACGAGCTTCTGGGACTGGCTGCGCTCGCGCCGGCCGCAGCGCCTGGACGCTGCCACCCTCGCGGCCGGGCTTGCCGGAACGCTCGCCCGCGAGCCGCTCGAGCTCGAGTTGCCGCCGCGCTGGCGCGCCCTCACCCAGCCCTTCTGACCCGCCCGCCGAACCCCATGGCGCGTGCTATAGTGCTTCCACTCCTTAGTCGCCCCCTCGCGGGAAGACGCCGGCTGTTTTCCACAAGTTGTGGAAATCCTGTCTAATTCAGAGCCCTCGCGACATGAACGAATCCCAGTGGCAGCAGCTCCAGGAGCGCCTGCGCGCGGTGCTCGAGCCGGAGGAGTTCGCCACCTGGATCGCGCCCCTGCGCCTGCGCGAGGAGCACGAAGAGGGGTTGGTGCTCGCCGCGCCCAATGCGCGCTTCGCGCACACGCTCGAGGAGAGCTACCGCGACACCATCGATCGCGAGGCGAGCGCCGCTTTCGATGAGCTCTTCTCGATCTCGATCGTGGCCGACGACGGCGTCCCGGTGCGCACCGCCGCGACCCCTCTCGCCGGCGACCGGCTGAACCCGAAGTACCTCTTCGAGACCTTCGTCGTCGGTAACTCGAACCAGTTCGCGCACGCCGCCGCGCGCGCCGTCGCGGAAAGCCCGTCGCACAGCTACAACCCGCTCTTCCTCTACGGTGGCGTGGGCCTGGGTAAGACTCACCTGCTGCACGCCATCGGTCATCAGATCCTCAAGCGCCACGCGCAACTCAAGGTGCTCTATCTCACTGCCGAGCAGTTCGTGAACCAGTTGATCAACTCGCTGCGCTTCAAGTCGATGCATACCTTCCGCGAGCGCTATCGCTCGATCGACGTCCTACTGGTCGACGACATCCAGTTCCTGGCCAACAAGGAGCGCACGCAGGAGGAGTTCTTCCACACCTTCAACACGCTCTATACCAGCCAGAAGCAGATCATCCTCTCCTCGGACTCCTCGCCGCGGAACATCCCGGCCATCGAGGAGCGACTCCGCTCACGTTTCGAATGGGGCTTGATCGCCGACATCCAGGCGCCCGACCTCGAGACCAAAGTCGCCATTCTGCGCCGCAAGGCCGATCAGGACGCCGTTCCGTTGCCCGACGACGTGGCGCTGTTCATCGCTCACCAGGTGCGCTCGAACGTGCGCGAGCTCGAGGGCCTGCTCAATCGAGTGGTCGCCTTCTCCTCGCTCACCGCGAAGCCCCTGTCGCTCGAGCTCGCCAAGGAAACCCTCAAGGACCTCCTGCCGGAGGAGGGCCGGCGCTCGACCGCGGCCGAGATCATCAAGTTCGTGGCGCGGCACTACGGCCTCAAGGTGAGCGAGATCAAGTCGAAATCGAACGCCAAACCGATCGCCTTTCCCCGCCAGGTCGCGATGTTCCTCTGCAAGGAGCTGACCGAGCTCTCCTTCCCCGAGATCGGCCGTCAGTTCAACGACAAGCACCACTCGACGGTCATGTACTCGGTCGACAAGATCCAGAAGCTGCGCCAGAGCGATGCCGATCTCGACCGCACGCTCGACGGCATGATTCGCCACTTCTCCTGAGCGTCTCGTCCGCCCTGCGGAAATGCTGTGCACGGCGTTCCCGGGAGGCTTTTCCACAGTCCCTCCGCCGCCCTATTTCCGCAGGTGCCCGGTGGGCGGAGCGAATGACCCCGGCGGTTCGTCGCCTTTTCCGCAGCGGCGCGGGAAAGGATGACTACTACGTCTATGTTATTTTTTGACTTCGTTAGTCTTAGTATTCGAGAAGTCTTCGGAGAACCCGACCATGGAACTTCGCCTTCGGCGTGACGCCTTCCTCACGGAGCTGCTGCCGATGCAAGGCATCGTCGAGCGACGGACGACGATCCCGGTGCTCTCCCATCTACGGCTCGCCGCAGAGGGGGATCGCCTCCGTCTCGCGGCGACCGATCTCGACGTTTCGCTGACCAGTTCGCTGCCCGCCGAGGTGAAGCGCGAAGGCGCGCTCGCCGTGCAGGCCAAGAAGTTCATCGAGATCGCGCGCTCGGCGGTCTCCGAGGAGATCCATCTCAAGCTCGAGGACGAACGCGCCCTGGAGATCCGGGCCGGCAAGGCCCGCTTCCGGATGCATGGGTTGCCGGCCGCCGACTTTCCGACCCTGCCGGTGGTCGAGGGCAAGCCGCGCCTCGAGATTCCCCTCCCCGCCCTACGTCGCCTGGTGGGCAAGATCCTGTTCGCGGTCTCCGGCGAGGACTCCCGTTTCCAGCTCTCGGGCGCGCTGCTCAAGCTCAAGGGCAAGAGCGTCGAGATGGTGGCGACCGATGGCTACCGACTGGCGTTGATCGAAGCGCCGCTCCCCGCCAAGGCGGGCAGCGAGGACGGCGTGCTGGTGCCGCGCAAGGCGCTGCAGGAGCTGCTGCGCATGGAGGGCGAAGGCACGGTGGTCTTCCGCCGCGGGGAGCATCATCTTTCCTTCGCGGTCGGGGGCCGCGAGATGACCTGCCGGGTGCTCGAGGGGACCTTCCCCGACTACGAGCGGGTGATCGCGCGCGGCAACGACAAGCGGGCCGTGGTCGAGCGCAAGCCCTTGGCCGAGGCGGTGCGCCGAGTGGCGATCATGACCGGCGAGCGCAACCGCGGCGTGCGGCTCGAGTTCTCGACCGGCGAGGTGGCGATCGCCGCCGCCAACCCGGACCTCGGCGACGCGAGCGAGACGCTGGCCTGTGAGGTGACCGGAGGGGCGGTCAAGATCGGCCTCAACCCGGACTTCCTCGGCCACTTCCTCGACGCGGTCGAGAGTTCCCGCGTGCTGCTCGAGCTCAAGGACGAGAACAGCCAGTGCGTCGGCTCGCCGCAGGCGGAGGAGGGTCAGGAGCCCACCGGCGAGCGCTATCTCTGCGTGATCATGCCGATGCGCATCTAGAGCGGAGCCGCGCCGCGCTTCGCCGCCTCCGCCTGACCGACTTCCGCAACCTGTCGGCGCTCGACTGGCGCCCCGCGCCCGGCTGGACACTGCTGCGCGGCCCCAACGGCGCCGGCAAGACCAGTCTGCTCGAGGCGATCTACGTGGTCGCGACCGGCAAGAGTTTCCGTACTCCGAACCTCGCCGACTGCGCGCGCCACGGCGCGGCGGGCTTCGTCGCCCGGGCGGAGGTCGAGCGCGATGGCGCCTGGGAGCTCGCGGTCGCTTTCCACGCCGGCGAGAAGCGGCGCGAGCTGCAGGGCAAGAGCGCGCCGCTCGCCGAGCACCTCACCCGCCTGCCGGTCGTCGCCTGGACGGAGGCCGACCAAGAGCTGATCGCCGGGGGGTCGGCAGAGCGGCGGCGGCTCCTCGACCGCGCCGACCTGCTGCTCAAGCCGGCGGCGGTCGCCGAGCACGCCGCGCTCGCCCGCGCCCAGGCGCAGAAGCGACGCCTGCTCGCCGACGGCGCGCCGGGCCTCGAAGCCTGGAACGAGCTGCTGGCGCCGCTCGTGGCGCGGCGCGCGGCCCGCCGCGCCGAGCTCGCAGGCGAGCTCGAAACGGCGCTCGCCCGCCGCCTCGCGAGCGCCGGTGCCGACCTTGCCGCGCCGCGACTCGCCTATCACCCCTCCCCCACGACGGCGCTCGCCGGGGAGCTCGCCGTTCGTCGGGCGCTCGCCGCCGCCGAGTCCGGCGAGCGCGAGCGCCGCCAGCCGCTCGTCGGTCCGCAGCGCGATCGGCTGGAGCTCGAGCTCGCCGGCGGCTCGGCGCGGCGTTTCGCCTCGGCCGGCGAACGCAAGCTCCTCGGGTTGGCACTGCTCGCCGCGCTGGTCGACCTGCTCGCCTCCGCCGGCAAGGCGCCGCTCGTGCTGCTCGACGATGCCCAGAGCGAGCTCGACCCGCAGCGCCTGGCGCTCGCCCTGCGGCTCTTCGCGGCGGCGCCGCAGGTCCTCGCGACCGCCAGCGGCGAGACACCCTGGCCGAGCCCGGAGACGGCCGCCGAGTGGCGTTTCACGGCGCCCGCCGGAGGCCTCGAGCAGACCGCCGAAAGAGCACTGTAAGTTTATCAAAACAATGCACTTAGCACCTTGTTTCGGGGGGCTTCGTGTGATAGCCTGAGACTCTTGAAGCAAGCCCCCGAGAAGAGGACGAAATTGGCCAAAACGGAAGCCAGCTACACCGCCGAGGACATCAAGGTACTCAAGGGCCTGGAGGCAGTCCGCAAGCGCCCGGGGATGTACATCGGCGACACCGACGACGCCTCGGGTCTCCACCACATGGTCTTCGAGTTGGTGGACAACTCGATCGACGAGGCGCAGGCCGGCTTCGCCACGCACGTCGACGTCACCATTCACTCCGACAACACGGTGACCGTCGAAGACGACGGCCGCGGCATTCCGGTCGACCTGCACAAAGGGGAGAACCGCTCCGCGGCCGAGGTCATCATGACCGAGCTGCATTCGGGCGGGAAGTTCGACAACAACGTCTACAAGGTCTCGGGAGGACTGCACGGCGTCGGCGTCTCGGTGGTCAACGCGCTCTCGTCGCTGCTCGAGCTCGAGATCCGGCGCGACGGCCAGGTCTGGTCCCAGACCTATCGTCGCGGCAAGCCCGACGCGCCGATCGCGGTGATCGGCAAGTCGAAGAAGACCGGTACCAAGGTGCGCTTCGTGCCCGACCCCGAGATCTTCTCGGTGACCGATTTCAGCTACGACATCCTCGCCCAGCGCATGCGCGAGCAGGCCTTCCTCAACAAGGGCGTGCACATCCGGTTGAAGGACGAGCGCAACGGCAAGGAGGGAGAGTTCGTCTACGCCGGCGGCATCTCCTCTTTCGTCGAGCACCTGAACAAGAACAAGACGCCGCTGCACCCCAAGCCGATCTACTTCGAGGAGATCAAGAAGGACGCCGGCCCCGAGGAGCGCTGCGAGGTCGCGCTGCAGTGGAACGACGGCTACGCCGAGCAGATCTACTCGTTCACCAACACGATCAACAACCGCGACGGCGGCACCCACCTCGAGGGCTTCAAGGCGGCGCTGACCCGCACGATCAACGCCTACGCGCAGAGCTCGGGGCTCGCCAAGGCGTTGAAGGAGGTCACGCTGTCGGGCGACGACGTGCGCGAGGGGCTGACCGCGGTCGTCTCGGTGCGCATCCACGACCCGAAGTTCTCCTCGCAGACCAAGGACCGCCTGGTCTCCTCGGAGGTCAAGGGCTGGGTCCAGCAGGTGCTCAACGAGCGGCTCGGCAGCTTCTTCGAGGAGAACCCCTCGGTCGCCCGCCGGGTGATCGAGAAGTGCGTCGAGGCCGCGCGCGCGCGCGAGGCGGCGCGCAAGGCGCGCGAGCTCACCCGCCGCAAGGGGGCGCTCGACTCGGCGTCGCTGCCCGGCAAGCTCGCCGACTGCTCGGAGAAGAACCCGGAGTTCGCCGAGATCTTCCTGGTCGAGGGCGATTCGGCCGGCGGCACCGCCAAGCAGGGGCGCGACCGCAAGTTCCAGGCGATCCTCCCGCTGCGCGGCAAGATCCTGAACGTCGAGAAGGCGCGCTTCGACAAGATGCTGTCGTCCGAGGAGATCAAGACGATCATCACCGCCCTCGGCACCGGCATCGGCAAGGAGGACTTCGACGTCGCGCGCCTGCGCTACCACAAGCTGATCATCATGTGCGACGCCGACGTCGACGGCTCGC
>CAZPZW010000083.1:0-14480 GCA_964591165.1 uncultured Thermoanaerobaculia bacterium
GCGGCCGACTGCGGGCGCAGCCTAGCACGATTCGGCGATTCGCGCTCGGAGACCCCCCGCGAGGCCGGGATCCGGGCCGGCGGGAGCGCGCTCCCGAGCGTCCGGCGAGTCGGCAGCACAAGACTCCCCGGCACGCAACTCAGCGTCGCGTCAGGTCGCCGCGCACTAGGAAGGCAAATCGCCCGTTGGGCGTCGTGAGCACTGCGCGAGCGTAGTCGGAGAGCTCGGGCCGGCCGAGGTAGAAGCCCGCCGGGAAGAGCGCCGCCAGGGCCCGCTCGCGCTCCCAAGGCCGGGCCATGGGGATGGGCGGATAGGGCAGCAGGTACGCGGGCCGGCGCTCCAGCAGCACCTCTGGCGCCACGACGCCGAAGGTCACGAAGGGCTTGCCCGCGTAAGCGCGGCCCCGGCGGGCGATTTCGGACGAGGCGAGCCCCCAAGTGTCGAGCACCCGGCAGTCGGTGAAGAACGCGAAGGCACCGGCGACGTCGGTCGCCAGCTCCTCGCCGCCGGCGCAGAGCGCTGACATCCCCTTCGCCACCTCCACGTAGCCAGCGACCAGTCGCGCGTTGCGCCCCGCCGCCGCGACCTCCGCCGCCGCCACCGTGGAGCGTGGCGCGAGCCACTGCGCGCCCAGTGCGAAGAGGGCGAAGAGGGTGACCGTCAGGGCCCCGGCGACGTAGAGCTGGAGACGCCGGGCGAGCGCCGTACCGCCCGCCGCCGCGAGCGCCGCGAGCAGCGGCAGGCCCGGCACGACGAAGCGGAAGCCGGGCATCGCGTCGCCCCCGACCAGCACGCTCTCGACCCAGGGGGCCACGGCGAGCAGGCCGGCGAATCGCGCGGCCGGCGAGCGCCGCGCGCTCCACAGCGCGGAGGCGGCGAGGGGCAGGAGCCAGCCCACGGGCACCGCGCCGACGGCGTCCACCGCATAGACGAGACCCGCCGTCCAGCGCACGGCCAGGGGGTAGTCCGCGCCCAGCTTGGCGATCGCCGTGTTCGGAACGACGGTACCGTGCACCAGCAGCGCGAAGCCGAGCGCCGCGGCCAGGCTCGCGGCGGACCCGAGCAACGCGCGGCGCAGCGCCGGATCGCGCGGCCGCGCGTGGGCGAGGACGGCCAGCGCCATCGCCAGGTAGACCACTCCCTCCGGGCGGGTGAACGTAGCCGCCAGGAAGGCCGCGATCCCGCGATGCGGCGAGCACCCGCCGGCGAGCGCCGGCGCCAGGGCGAGGAAGCCGGCGAGGAGGAGCAGCGCGAAGAGCAGGGTCTCGAGCCCGCTCTGGGCCTGCATCGCCAAGGCGGAAACGCTGGCCGTCGCCAGCGCGGCGAGCGCCGCGAGGCCCCGGCCGGCTCCCAGGCGCCGCGCCGCCAGCCCGGTCGCGGCGGCGAGCGCCGCGCCAGCCAGGGTGGCGAGGAGCTGCATGCTGGCGAGCAAACGATCGCTGCCGGCCACCGCATACACCGGAGCCGACATCAGCACCCAGAGGGGATTCGAATAGCCGATCGTGCGCTCGTCGGCGCGGTAGACCAGCGCCCCGTGCTCGACCAGGTTGCGTGCATAGGTGAAGCTGATGAAGGCGTCGTCCTGCGCATACCCGGCGAAGCGTCCGGCGTGCGCGGCGAAGAGCCCCGCGGCGACGGCGAGCGCGGCGGCCCAGGCGATCCGCACCGCGCGGGGCGAGTCGGCCACCGTCGCGGATCCTCAGGCGGCCGGCGAGTCGGCGGCGTCGGCACCCCACGCCAGTTCGCGCAGCCACCGCCAGGTCGCCTTGAGGCCGCGCACGACCCGCCCGTCGCGCACTTCGCCAGTGCCCAGCCGCGCAGCGAGCTCCGCTTCGCGCCCCCGGAAGCGGGGGGGAAAGCGCACCACACCGAGCTCGCGCAGCCCGCCGAGGCGGACCAGGGTCGGAGACACGGCGCCGCGCAGGACGGCGAGCTGGCCCGCCGGCAGGGCGATCTGACGCGACGGCAGGACGAGCCAGGGGCGGAAGCGGAAACGCCAGCGCCCCTGGGGGTCCTGCTCGAGCCGTCCGAAGCTGCGCACCGGCACGCCGGTCAGCCCTTTCTGCGCGAAAGCGGCGAGCCGCGCCGAGCGCGGTTCGGCGGTGCCGTCGCGTCCGGCGAGGAAGTCGAAGGAGAGCACGCTGCCGTAGACCGAGAGCCGGAAGGACCAGCCGACGAGCAACCAGGCGAGAAAGAGGATGGCGAAGCCGAGCGCCGCGCCCAGGTAGGGGTGGATGGCCGCGGAGAGCCCGAGCAACCCGAGCAGCCCGAACCGGAAAGCGCGCAGGAACATGTCGAGCAGCGCCGAGGGCGAGAGGGCGATCAGCACCTGGATGGCGTGGAACGCGACGAAGACAACGAGGTAACAGGCCAGGTAGAGCACGGCGAGGCCAACGGTCACCAGCGGCCGCACCCAGGCGTCCCCGCCGGCGATCGTCGCCAGGCCGACCGTGGCGAGCGGCGGCGGGGTCGCGGCGAGCGCGCCGGCGACCCCTGGAGCGAGGCTCAGCAGGCGATGGATCTCGAGCAGCACGATCGGGCTGGCGAGCAGCGCCGAGAGCTTGTTCTCGTGCTCCTCGACGAAGTCCATCGGCTTCTTCAGGCCCGGCAGCGCGGCGCCGATCGTGGTGTTGGCCGCGAACAGGAAGACGATGGCGAGCCCGGCGCCCCAGAACCAGGGCCGCGCATACCAGGGGAGTGCCGGCCGCGCCCCTTCGGGAGTCTGGAAGTAGCGCCAGGCGCCGAGCGCCGAGACGCCGAGCAGGGGTGAGATCGGAACCCCGGTCACCAGGGTCACGGTACGCGCCAGCTCCTCACCGGCGCTGAAGTGCCGCGCGTCGGCCACGGGCGGACGAGCGGGTTCCGGCGCGCCGGCCGCGCGGGACGGAGCCGCGACCACGCTCGACCCGAGAGCCAGCACGACACCGCACAGGATCGATTTCCGGAACATGGCGAGATCCTAGACCAGGGCGAGCTAGGATGCCGGCTCCGCCATGACGCCGCGCTCCCGCACCCTGCTCTGGGTCGCTCTCCTCTACGCCGCGCAGGGACTCCCCTACGGCGTCACTTCGAAGATCTGGCCGGTCTACTACCGCAGCCACGGCGTCTCGCTGGTCGCGATCGGCCTGATGGGGCTGCTCGCCCTCCCCTGGTCCTGGAAACCCCTCTGGGCACCGCTCGTCGATCGCTTCGGCCCACGCCGCGCCTGGATCGTCCCGGCGCTCCTGGTGCTCGCTGCGGTGGCCGGCGCGATGCCCTTCCTGCCTGCCGATCAGGTCGAGGGGTGGGTGGTCCTCGTCCTGCTCGCCTTCACCGTCGCCTCGGCGACGCAGGACATCGCGATCGACGCCTGGGCGGTCGGCGCCGTGGCGGAGAGCGGCGAGATCGGCTGGATCAACGGCCTGCGCGCCGCGGCGTTCCGCGTCGCGGTGATCGCCGCGGGCGGCGTGGCGATCTTCGTCGCCTCGCGCACCGGGTGGCACGGCGCCTGGTGGACCGTCGCCGGCGTTTTCGCAGCGCTCGCCGTCGGCTCCCTCTTCCTCCCGGAGCCGGCGCGCGCCGGCAGCAGCGAGCCCGGAGCGGCCGCCCGAAGGCCGACGATCCGCGAGCTGCTGCGCTCCTTTCTCGCCTGGGCGCTGCGCCGCGAAATGCTGCCGATCGTTCTCTTCGCGCTGCTCTTCAAGCTGGGCGATCAGGCGATGGCACGGATGACCGACACCTTCTGGGTCGATCGCGGCATGACGCTCGAGGAGATCGCGCTGGTGATGAACACCCTCGGCATCGGGCTGACCATCGTCGGCGCGCTCTCCGGCGGTGCCTTCATCGCCCGCTTCGGCCTCTTCCGCGGTCTCCTCTGGCTGGGGCTCGGGCAGTGCCTGTCGAACGTGGTCTACGCCTCGGTCGCCTGGCTCACCCTCCCCCGGCAAGCGCTCTACTTCGCCTCGGCCCTCGAGAACTTCACCCAGGGGCTCGGCACGGCGGCGCTGCTCGCCTTCCTCACCGTCTGCTGCCGCCGCGAAGCGGCGGCCACGGAGTACGCCCTGCTCTCGGCGCTGTTCGCCTTCTCGCGCGAGATCGCCGGCGGGCTCTCCGGCTTCGGAGCCGAGCGCATGGGCTACGCCGGATTCTTCGGCTTCACCGCGCTGCTCGCCATTCCGGGGCTTTCGCTGCTCCCCTGGTTGCGCGCTCAGATCGAGCGCGCCTCGCCGACGCCGGCGAGGCCGGCCAGGAACTGAGCCAGCCCGGCGCGCAGCTCGTCGGTCCATTCGTGGCCACCGGCGTAGCGCAGGATCTCGGGCGTGACGCCGCGCGCCGCGAGCGCCGCTCGATCGGCTGCCAACTTCTCCTCTGTGCACCACTCGTCGCGCTCGCCCCGGGCGAGCAGGACACGGCGTGGCCAGGGGATGTCGCCGCGCCCGGCGAGCTCCGGCGGCAGGTCGCCGCCCACCGCGATCACCGCCGCAACGGCGTGACCGGCGAGCAGCGCCGCACGCCAGGCCATCGCGGTGCCCTGCGAGAAGCCGAGCAGGACGAGCGGCAGCGTCCAGCCGAGCTCGCGGCGCGCCTCGTCGAGAGCTTGCCGCACGTACGCCAGGTTGTCGGCGATCGCCAGCTCGCGCAAGTCGCGCGTCATCCAACTGCGCACGACCTGGTCGGCGCGCCGGTCGTAGAAGGCGTGCAGCCCTTCGATCGCGAGCAGTGAGCGCCGCTCGCCGCCCGGGATCGCGATCAGCTCCTCGACCTGCCGGGTGGCGTTTTCACCGTAGCCGTGGAAGCCGACCAGGAGCTGATCCGATTCCGGCACCCGCGCCCGGCGCAGCAGAACTCGCCCGTGGGTCGTCGTCGCGACCAGCCGGAGCTCCACTTCCGGCCCGCTGGCGCCGCTCATCGCCGCCGGGCGGCGCGCGCCAACGTCGCGGCGCGGCCGGCCACCCGTTCGACCAGCGCCCGGTCGCCCGCGAGGTCGTGGATCTGGCGGACGAGCGCGCTGCCGACCACCACGCCGTCGGCCAGACGCGCCACGGCGCGCACCTGCTCGGGAGTCGAGATGCCGAAACCGACCGCGACCGGCAAGGCGACGGCCTTGCGCACCGCGCGCACTTCGCGGGCGAGCCCGGCCGGAAGCTCGGCCTGCTCGCCGGTGACGCCGGTGCGCGAGACGAAGTAGACGAAGCCCGAGCCCGTCTTGGCGACCGCCTTCATGCGCGCCGGGGTGGAGGTCGGCGAGAGCAGGAAGATCGCGTCGAGTCCGTGCCGCGCGAGCGCTTCGCGGTATCTCCCCGAGGCCTCTTCCGGCGGCAGATCGACGCACAGCACGCCGTCGACGCCGGATCCCGCGGCGTGCTCGGCGAAGCGGGCGAGGCCGTAGGCATGCACGGGATTGAAGTAGGTGAACAGCACGATCGGCACGCCGGCGCGCCGCCGGCTGGCGGCGACCAGCGCCAGGATCTTCTCGAGCGTCGCGCCACCCGCGATGGCGCGCGCCGCGGCCGCCTGATTGACCGGACCATCCGCGATCGGATCGCTGAAGGGCACGCCGAGCTCGATCAGGTCGGCCCCCGCGGCGGCCAGCGCGGCCACCAGCTCGCCGGTGGTCGCGAGATCGGGATCGCCGGCGGCGATGTACGGGACGAAGGCGGCGCGCTTCTCCTTCTTCGAGCGGGCGAAGGCGGCGGCGATGGAGCTCATCGCTGCCCTCGCTCTGCGCCGCTCGGCCCGCCGGCCGCGGCGCGGGCGGCGTCGAACTCGCGCACCGAATCGAGGTCCTTGTCGCCGCGCCCGGAGAGGTTGACCAGCAGGACGTGGCGGCGCGACAGGAGTTTCGCCCGCCGCACCGCCTCGGCCACCGCGTGCGCGCTCTCCAGCGCCGGCAGGATGCCCTCGCTCTCGGCCAGCAGGTGGAAGGCGTCGACCGCTTCGGCGTCGGTCGCCGAGGTGTACTCCACCCGACCGATCTCGCGCAGCAGCGCATGCTCGGGTCCCACCGCCGGGTAGTCGAGCCCGGCCGAGACCGAATGCGTCGGCGCCACCTGGCCGTCGGCGTCCTGCAGCACGAAGGTGCGCGTGCCGTGCAGCACGCCGAGCGCCGCGCCGGTGGCTCCGGCGGCGCCGAAGCGCGCCGCGTGCTCGCCGAAGCCCGGGCCCCGCCCCCCCGCCTCGACGCCGATCAGGCGGACGCTGGGGTCGTCGAGGAAGGCGGTGAAGAGCCCGAGCGCATTCGAGCCGCCGCCGACGCAGGCGATCGCGGCGTCGGGACGCGGGCGCCCGATCCGCCGGGTGAGCTGGCGCTTCGCCTCCTCGCCGATCACCCGGTGGAAGTCGCGCACCATGCGCGGGAAGGGATCGGGACCGAGCACCGAGCCGAGGATGTAGTGCGTCGAGCGGACGTTGGTCACCCAGTCGCGCATCGCCTCGTTGATGGCGTCCTTGAGGGTACGCGAACCGGCGTCGACCGCCTCCACCCTGGCGCCGAGCAGTCGCATGCGCTCGACGTTCAGCCGCTGTCGCCGCATGTCCTCGCTGCCCATGTAGACCACGCACTCGAGGCCGAGCAGCGCCGCGGCGGTGGCGGTGGCGACGCCGTGCTGGCCGGCGCCGGTCTCGGCGATCACCCGCGGCTTCTTCATCGCGCGGGCGAGCAGCGCCTGGCCGAGCGCGTTGTTGATCTTGTGCGCCCCGGTGTGCAGCAGATCCTCGCGCTTGAGGAAGATGCGCGCGCCGCCGGCCGCGCGGCTCAGCCGCTCGGCGTAGTGCAACGGAGTCGGCCGGCCGGCGAAGTTGGCCAACAGCTCGGCGAGCTCGCCGCGGAAAGACCGCTGGCGCGCCAGCCGGTCGTAGGCCCGCGCCAGCTCCTCGAGCGGCGCCATCAGGGTTTCCGGGGCGAAGCGGCCGCCGAAGGGTCCGAAACGGCCGCGGTCGTCCGGGCCGGTGATTACTCTCTTCCTAGTGGAACGCACGATCGAGCTCCTCGAACAGCTGCTGCATCTTCTCAGGGTCCTTGACTCCCGGCGACACCTCGACCCCCGAGTTGACGTCGACGCCGGTCGCGCCGCTCTCGGCGAGCGCCCGCACCACGTTGCGCGGCCCGATGCCGCCGGCCACCAGCAGCGGCTTGGCGGTGCGCACGGCGGCGAGCGAGCGCCAGTCCCAGGTGATGCCGGTACCGCCGTAGAGCTTGGCGCTCGGCGTGTCGACGAGGAAGCCCCACACCGAGGGGAAGCGGGCGAGCTGCACCTGGGTCACCGGCAGGCTGCGGAAGACCTTGATCGCCCGCCGGCCGAGCGCCGCCACCTCGTCGGGCCACTCGTCGCCGTGCAGCTGCGCGAGATCGAGCCCCAGGGTATCGACCGTCGCCAGCAGCTGCGGCGTCGGCAAGTTGACGAAAACGCCGACCAGCTTGACGTGACCGCGCACCGCGTCGGCGATCTGCAGGGCGCGACCGAGCGACAGCGAGCGCGGACTCTGCGGAAAGAGGTTGAGACCGACGAAATCGGCCCCCCACTCGGCGGCGCGCAGCGCGTCCTCGACCCGGGTGATGCCGCAGATCTTGACCAGCGGCCTCATGCCCCGAGCTCCCGGAGCTTCGCGCCCGGGTCGGCCGCAGTGAGCAGCGTTTCGCCGACCAGGAAGGCGTCGAAGCCGGCGGCGCGCAGGCGCGCCACGTCGGCGCCGCTCGCGATGCCGCTCTCGGCGACCGCGAGCGCCCCCGCGGGCAGCCGCGGACGGAGCGCGATCGAGCGCTCGAGATCGACCGCGAAGGTCGCGAGGTCGCGGTTGTTGATCCCCACCAGCTCCCAGGCGTCGCCGTCGAGCGCCTCGATCTCTGCCACCGCGTGGGTCTCGACCAGCGGCACCAGGCCGCGCTCCCGCGCCGCCGTCGCCCAGCCGCGGAGCTCGCGCGGCGAATAGAGCGCGGCGATCAGCAGCACGGCGTCGGCGCCGGCCTCGCCGGCCCAGTCGAGCTGCCGCGGGCTCACCACGAAGTCCTTGGCGATCGCCGGCAGCCCCGAGGCGGCGCGGCAGACGGCGAGCAGCTCGTAGCTGCCGAAGAAGAAGTCGGGCTCGACGACCACCGAGAGCGCGGCGGCGCCGGCCGCCGCGTAGGCGGCCGCCTGGGCGGCCGGGTCGAACCGTCCGGCGAGCGACCCCAAGCGCGGCGAGCCCAGCTTCACCTCGGCGATGATGCCGCGCCCGCGCCGCGCGCCGAGCGCGGCGAGAAAACGGTTGTCGCCCGGCGCCAGCGCGGCGACGCTCGCCGGCGGCGGCTCCCCCGCCGCGCGGCCTAGACGCTCGCGGCGCCGCGCCACGATGCGCTCCAGCAGGCTCCCTGCCACGGCTACCCGCCCTCCGCGGCGAAGTCGCGCAGCGCCTCGAGCTTGGCGAGGGGCGCGCCCGAGGCGAGCAGGGCGCGCGCCGAAACCACGCCCTCGGCAATCGATCCCGCCCGGCCGGCGACGTAGAGCGCCGCGCCGGCGTTGGCGGCGACGATCTCGACCAGCGCCCCGGCGAGCTCGCCGCCGAGCAACCGTTCGAGGGTACGCGCATTCTCCTCCGGCGTTCCGCCGGAGAGCTCCGCCGCCAGGCCGCGCTCGACGCCGAGCTCCTCGGGCGTCAGCTCGACGGTGAGGACGTCGCCGCCGCGCACTTCGGCGACGTAGGTCGAGCCGGTGATGGTGATCTCGTCGAGGCCGTCGCTGCCGTGCACCACCAGCGCGTGCTCGCAGCCGAGCTCCGCCAGCACGCGGGCGATCGGCTCGACGCGGTCGCGGGCGTAGACCCCGAGCAGTTGGCGGCGAGCCCCGGCCGGATTGGTCAGCGGGCCGAGCAGGTTGAACAGGGTGCGCACGCCGAGCGCGCGGCGCACCGGTGCCACGGCCTTCATCGCCGGATGATGCGCCGGGGCGAACAAGAAGGCGATGCCCAGCTGCTCGAGCTGCCGGCCGGCGAGCTCCGGTGGAACCTCCAACGGCACGCCGAGCGCGGCGAGGAGGTCGGCGCTCCCGGAACGCGAGGAGATCGCCCGGTTGCCGTGCTTGGCGACCGCGCCCCCGGCCGCCGCGACCACGAACGCCGCCGCGGTCGAGATGTTGAAGGTGCCGCTGCCGTCCCCACCGGTGCCGCAGGTGTCGATCGCGTCGCTCCGGCCGTGCGGGACACGCACCGCCCGCGCTCGCATCGCCTCGGCGGCGCCGGCGATCTCGTCGGGCGTCTCGCCCTTCATCGCCAACGCCACCAGCAGCGCGGCGACCTCGGCCGGCGCGAGCTCGCCGTCCATGATCCGGCCGAAGAGCGCGGCCACTTCGGCGCGCGACAGGTCGCGGCGCGCCATCAGCCGGGCGAGGGCCGCGGCGGGCGCGCTCACGCCACGCGCTCCCGGTGAGCGGCCGCGAGCGCCAGGAAGTTCGCCACCAGCTGCGGTCCAGCGAGCGTGAGCACCGACTCGGGATGGAACTGCACCCCCCAGTAGGGCAGCTCGCGGTGCCGCAGCGCCATGACGATGCCGTCTTCGCTCCAGGCGACCGCTTCGAGCTCGGGCGGCAGGGTCGACTCCCGCACCTCGAGCGAGTGATAGCGCGTCGCCGCGAAGGGATTGGGCAGACCGGCGAAGAGCCCCTCGCCACGGTGCCGGATCTGGGAGGTCTTGCCGTGCATCAGCACCGGCGCCCGGCCGACTTCGGCGCCGAAGGATGCGCCGAGCGCCTGGTGCCCGAGACAGACGCCGAAGATCGGCAGGCGCGGCCGGCGGGCGAGCAGCGGCAGGCAGGCGCCAGCCTCCTCCGGGCGCCCGGGGCCCGGTGAGAGGAGGATCCCGTCCGGCCGACGGGCGAGCAGCTGGTCGACCGATTCGACGTCGTTGCGCACCACCACCGGATCGGCGCCGGCGCTCGCCAGCAGCTGCACCAGGTTGTAGGTGAAGGAGTCGTAGTTGTCGATCACCAGGATCATCGTTCGAGCTCCTCGGCGAGCGCCACCGCGGCGAGCAGAGCCGCGGCCTTGCCTTCGGTCTCCAGCTGTTCGAGGCCGGGATCGGAATCGGCGACGATGCCGGCGCCGGCGGTGACCGAGACCTCGTTGCCCGCGACGCCGCGCCGCACCACCAGCGTGCGGATGGTGATGCAGGTGTCGAGGTCGCCGGCGAACGAGAGGTAACCGGTGGCCCCGGCGTAGAGCCCGCGGGCCTCCGGCTCGAGCCCGTCGAGGATCTCGATGGCGCGCAGCTTCGGCGCGCCCGAGACCGTGCCCGCCGGGAACGCGGCGAGCAACGCGTCGAGCGCCCCCTTCCCGTCCGCCAGCTCCGCCTCGACGCCCGACACCAGGTGCATGACGTGGCTATAGCGCTCGACCTCGAGGAACGAGGCGACCTGGACGCTGCCCGGCGTGGCCACCCGGCCGAGGTCGTTGCGCCCCAGATCGACCAGCATGACGTGTTCGGCACGCTCCTTCGGATCGGCCAGCAGCTCGGTCGCGATCGCCTGATCGGCAGCGGGGTCGCCACTGCGCGGTCGGGTGCCGGCGATCGGCCGGGTGATCACCCGGCGGCCGACCTTCTTGACCAGCATCTCCGGCGAGGCGCCGACCAGCGCGACCTCCGGGAGCTCGAGCAGCACCATGTAGGGACTCGGGTTCACCCGCCGGAGCGCCCGGTAGAGCGCCACCGGGCCGGCCGCCGACACGAGCCGGAAGCGGCGCGCCAGCACCACCTGGAAGATGTCGCCCGCCGCGATGTGCTCCTTGGCGGCGCCGACCGCCGCCTGGAACGCCTCGCCGCTCAGGCTCGCCTCGGCCTCGCGTCCGAGCCGCGGCGGAATCGCCGGCAGGCGCACCGCGCGCGCCGCCGCCTCGCCACCCACCGCCGCTTCGAGCCGGTCGAGCGCGCGCTCGGCCGCCGCGTCGTCGACTTCGCCCTCGATCTCGTTGGCGACCAGCAACAGGCGCTGTTGCGCGTGATCGAAGGCGACCACCTGGTCGAAGCGGCCGAGCAGCGCGACCGGCAGGCCCCAGGGATCGGGCGGGCGCGAGGGCAGGTGCTCGACCAGACGCACCAAGTCGAAGCCGAAGCTGCCGACCCACCCGCCGGTGAAGGGCACCGGGTGCTCTCCGGCCGCATAGCCCTCGGTGAGCTCGCGCAGCGCGGCGAGCGGCGCGCCGGGGATCGCCTCCCGCACGCCGTTCCGCTCCACCTCCAGCCCTTCCGCGGTGAGCCGATAGAGCGCGCTCGGCCCGGCGCCGAGGAAGCTGTAGCGCGCCACCTGCTCGCCGCCGGTGACGCTCTCGAACAGGAAGCGGACCGGCGAGAGCGCGGCCAGCCGTTGATAGACGGCGAGCGGCGTGAGCGTCTCGGCGAGCAGCTCGCGCAGGTGCGGAATGACGCGGCGCACCGCCGGCCGGCTCATCCCGCGGCCCCCAATCCGAGCGCCGCCTCGCCCACCGCGGTCGGCAGGTCGTGCCCGGTCATGGCGCGAAACTGCGGCATCGCCTGGCGCAGCAGGACCTCCCGGCCGTCCACCGCGAGCAGGCCGCGCGCCGCGGCCTCCGCCACCAGCCGGGTCGGCTGCTCGCCGTAGACCAGGTCGACGAGCGTCGTCCCCGGCGCGCAACGCGCGAGGTCGAGCGGCACCGGCGCCTCGGCCGTCCGTCCGAGCGGCGTCGCCTGGACGATCAGGTCGTAGCGCGCGACGTCGAAGTCGGCGAGCGCGACGAAGGGCAGCGCGAGCTGGCGCGCCGCGGCGAGCCCGCGTTCCTCGCCCCGATTGACCAGGGTGACGCGCGCTCCGGCGAGGGCGAGTCCCAGGGCCGCCGCCCGGCCGGCACCGCCGCACCCGACGACCGCGGCGCATCGCCCCGGCGCGGCGACGCCGCGCGCGGCGAGCGCCGCGACCACCCCTTCGGCGTCGGTCGACTCCCCTTCCCAGACGCCGTCGTTCGACACCAGGGTATTGACCGCCTGCAGCCGCTGCGCCAGCGGGCTGGTGGCTCCCGCCACCGCGAAGGCGACCTCCTTGTGCGGCGAGGTGATCGACAGGCCGGCGAGGCGCAGTCCGAGCTCCGGCAGGATGTCGCTCTCCACCAGCTCCAGCCAGAAGTCGCCGAACTCGGCGACTTCGAAGGGCACGTAGAGCGCCGAGAGCCCGAGCGCGCGATAGGCGGCGTTGTGCAGCCGCGGCGAGAGCGAGCTCAGGGCCGGCGAGCCCACCAGGCCGAAGAGCCAGCGCGCCGACGCGAGCTCGGGGAGTCCGTAGTCGGCCACCAGCCGGGCGATCGAAGGCTGGCCCGGCGCGGCCGGCACCGCGCTCGCCGAACCGTAGACCAGCGGCAGGCCGAGGCGTGGCGCGACGAGCCGGGTCCAGAACCCGGCCTCGCCGCCGGCGAAAGCGGCCACGTCGTCACGCCGCTCGCGTACCAGCAGCTCGAGCGGCGCGAGCTCGTCGCCCGCGCTCACGGCGCACGGCACCAGCTTGTAGCCGCGCGCCGGGGTGGACGACAGGTGCGCCAACCGCGCGCCGAGCGCGGCGACGTCCCCCGCCGCGCCGTGCCAGGAGATCAGCCGCCGGTCGGCGGGAATCGAGTCCAGGATCTCCGCCGAGAGATCGCGCTCCCCCTCGAGATCGACCAGGTCGAAGCGCGCCCCCTGCTCGACGATCCTCCGGCGGCGCTTCTCCCGCGAGCCCTCGAAGGCCCCGCCCTCGGCATGGCTGCGCAAGGTGTAGAGCAGCTTCCCGGGAAAGCGGTCGCGCAGCCAGTCGGGATCGAGGTCCCCCACCAGGTCGGCGCGCACTTCGAGCCAGTCGGCGACCGCGGCGAGCGCGGCGAGCGCCTGGCCGTCGTCCGCTGGCGGCTCGGTGAGGCTGGCGACCAGAGTCGCTCGGGTCATGAAACTAGAAAACCTCCTTCCAGGTCCCGGAAGGAGGTGGGCGGAGAAAGTCGCGCGATCTCGGCTCCTCGCCCCGGGCCCTCGAGCCGGGACGAAGCGCCCCGGCTCAGCTCAGCGCGTGACCCTGGCCGGAGCTTCGCCAGCAGGTACGCGCCTGGACAGGCTGCGGGCCGACGGAGCTCGAGGGCGACATGCTGCGCGAATTCCAGCATCCGGCTCCCCGGCTGTCAAGCCAGCCAGCCTCGGCCCTCAGATCTCGCGGCGCAGGAACTGGGCACGCTCCATGCGGCGCTGGAGGCGCTCGACCCGCCGCCGGTAGACCTCGCTGGTCGCGCCGGGATGCCAGCGCGAGGGCTTGGGCAGCCCGGCCGCCAGCTCGGCGGCCTGGCGGGCCGACAGGTCGGCTGCCGACCGGGAGAAGAAACGCCGTGCCGCCGCCTCGGCGCCGTAGACCCCGGGCGCGAACTCGACCACGTTCAAGTAGAGCTCGAGGATCCGCCGCTTGGTGAGGTGGCGCTCGAGCGCGCGGGTGAGCAGCGCCTCCTTCACCTTGCGCCAGGGGTTGCGCGACGGCGAGAGCCAGAGGTTCTTGGCCAGTTGCTGGGTGAGGGTCGAGGCGCCGCGCGGCAGCTCCTTCTCCTCCCAGGCCTCGGCGAGCGCCAGCTTCATCTCCCCCACCGCGAAGCCGTGATGCGAGAAGAAGTCGATGTCTTCCGCCACCAGCACGGCGACCTTGAGATCGCCGGCGAGGCGCGCGTAAGGCACCGGCCGCCAGGCGACCGCGTCGCTCTGGCCGGCCGAGCGCTGGCGCTCGCGGTAGCGCTCGATGAAAGCGGTGGTCGGCGGGTTCTCGCGCGCCAGCCGGGCGACGTCGGGAAAGGTCGCCACCTGATGGACCACGAAGGCGCCCGCGCCCGCGAGCAGGGCGAGCGCGACGCCGAGCCAGCGGCGGGAGCGGCGCATCGTCGGGCGGCATTCTCTCCCGGCGGCGCGCCGGCGGGTAGACTGGCGGCGTGAGCTGCGCGCGTCTGGTCACCCTGTCCGGCTGGGGCGCGGTCCTCTGCGGCGTTCTGGGGTTCGCCGCGAGCCTCGGCCACGGTCCACTGCCGACCGTGCCGGCGAGCTGGTCCTGGCCGCTCCACCTCGTGATCCTGCTGCTCGGCGGCGGCGCGGCCTGGATCGCGGCGCGACGCCAGGTCGAGCTCGACCGCGAGCGCTTCGCCTTCGCCGACGACCCGCAGGCCACCAAGGGGGAGCGCGAGCTGGCGCACAAGGAGGCGGAGCGCGCGATCCGGCTCGCGCACACCGCGCTCCTCGCCCTGCCGCTGGCTCTCGCTTACTGGCTGGCCTACGAGTTCGCGCCCGACGCCACTCCATGGGCGCGCGCCCTGCCGGCGACCGCCCTGATCGGTTTCGCCGCCGGCAGCCTGGTCTCGCGCCGGCGCGGCGGCGCGTCCGGCTAGCCCGACCTTCTCACCAGGTTTCGTGGCGAGGCGGCGCAGGTGCCCGTGGATGCAAGGCGCGCGACCGAGGCCCGCGCAGGCGTACTGGACAGTACGTCGAGCAGGCCGACCGAGCGCAACGCCGCAGACATGGGCAGATGCGACGC
>CAZPZW010000084.1:0-13842 GCA_964591165.1 uncultured Thermoanaerobaculia bacterium
TGAAGCCTCCCTGCCTGGGCAAGATCCACGACGAGGTGCGGGCGCTCAAGAACCCCGATCTCGGATTCGTCGAGCAGGGCAAGCTCTACGAGCTCTAGGCCGACGTCTCGCCGAGGCTGCGGTCCGACGACTGCCGGCGATCAGAGATAGCCGAGCGCGCGCAGGATCTCGACGTCGCCCGGGGAATAGTGCGCGCGCCCGAGCGGCGGGGGCTGCTGGAGCGCGCGCATCCGCCGGCGAAGCAGCGACTCGAGCTCCGCGCACTCACCGGAACATTCGATCCCGGCGAGGTTGCGGCGCTCGCCGGGATCGGCTGCCAGGTCGTAGAGCTCGCGCCGCCCGTCCGTTCCGAGGATGAGCTTCCAGCGCCCTTCGCGCAGCGCCGCCGCGAACTCGGTCTGGACCAGGACGTGGCGTTCCGGCATCTCGCCTCCACGCCAGACCTCGGCATAGCTCGCCTCGCTCCCCGCGGGAAGGGGAGGCAGCGCGAGCAGGTCGAGCAGCGTCGCCGCGAGCCCGGCATGGCCCACCGGAGTCGACCGCCGGCCGGGCGGCAGAGCGAGCGAACGCGGCGGGCGGACGATCAGGGGCACGCGCGCCACCTCGTCGTAGGGCCCGAAGCCGTGCATCAGGTGGCCGTGCTCGAAGAAGCCCTCGCCATGGTCGGCGGTGACGACGACCAGCGTATTGTCGAGCCGGCCCCGAGCCCCCAGCTGGCGGAGCACGTCGCCGATCGCCCAGTCGACCGCGGCGACCTCGCCGTCGTAGCGCGCCATCAGCGCCCGCCGGTTGCGTTCGTCGAGATGCGCCCGGACCCAGCCGGCGATCACGTCGCGCCCCTGCTCGAAGGGCGGCTCCGGCTCCATCCGGACCGGTCCGAACGGCTCCTCCTCCACGCCGCGCTGCACGCGGTAGGGCCAGTGGGCGTCGATGTAGTGAATCCACGCGAACAGTGGTTTCCCCGGCGGCGCTTCGGCGAGGCCCTGCAGGAACGACTTGTTCTGGGTGCCCGCCGTGCCCTTCTCGAGCCAGCGGTAGTCGGCGAAGCCGCGCGCGAAACCGAACTGCGGCTGGAGGTGCACCTGACGTACCACCGCCAGGGTGTGGTACCCGGCCGCGGCGA
Source organism: uncultured Thermoanaerobaculia bacterium (assembly GCA_964591165.1). Lineage (GTDB taxonomy): Bacteria > Acidobacteriota > Thermoanaerobaculia > Multivoradales > JAGPDF01 > JAGPDF01. Next base: position 1,124 of record CAZPZW010000084.1, read on the forward strand.
AGCGCTCAGCGAGCATCGGCGTGCCCTCGGCCAGCGCGTCGGTCTCGATCTCGTCGCTCGCCGGCAGACCGAGCTGCAGCAGGCCGTGCTCGCTCGGGTGGAGCCCGGAGAACAGCGTCGCCATCGCGGGCTTGGTCCAAGTGGCGTTGCTGTACGCCTGCTCGAAGAGGATGCCTTCGGCGGCGAGCCGGTCGAGGTTGGGAGTGGTCGGCAGCGCATAGCCATAGGCGCCGACGTGGTCGGCGCGCAGACAGTCGACGACGATCAGGAGCACGTCGGGTCGCGGTGCCGTGGGTGGTGGGGCGGCGCAGCCGAGGGCGGTGAGCGCGATGAGGAGCACGAGCGGAGGGTGGCGACGTTGGGAAGAGCTCGGCATGCGCGATCGCGGGGCCGCGCCGGCGGTCCGGCGTCATGATGCCTCACCTGCGGTCTACCGGGTGCGAAGTGGGCAACTGCCCGGCGCCGGCGCTCAGCTGGAGCGCGCGCCCCGGGGGGCGTTGCTCAGCGCCTCCGCCAGCCGGTACGCGGCGCGCCGTGCGGCGGCGCGCGCCGCTTCGGCGCTCCGGCGGCCGGTAACCAGCGCGAGCTCGTCGTAGTCGAGTCCGAGGTCGATCCGCCCGACCAGGAGGGCCTGATCGTCGGCGTCGAGCGAGAGCAGCGCGGCCCGGTAGCGGGCGCGCTCCTCGGCCTCGATCGCCTCCTCGAGCGGCCCCGGCCGGGCGTCGCCGAGCTTCGCAGAGGGCGCGCCGGCGAGCACTTCGCCGTGTCGCGCACGGCGGATCTCGTCGCGGATGCGGTTGGCGATGGCGACCTGGAGATAGCGCCGCAGCGCTTCGGGGTTGGAGCTGTCGAGCTCGCCCAGCCGGCGCAGCGTGGCGATCAGCGCCTCCTGCACGATGTCGCCGGTGTCCGCCCGGCGCCGCGCATAGGCGGGGAGCCTGCCGCTCGCCCAGCGGCGGAAGTAGGGAATGAGCGCGAGCAGCATGCGCTCCACCCTCGCCAGGGGCAGGAATCTCCGCTTGGAGTCCCCCCGCACTCCCTGCGCCCGCTCGTCCAACATCCTTCGACCCCCGGGAACTGGCGGGATCCTATACCCGGAGACCGGGAGAGGAGGCAAAGTGACCGAAAACGAGGGGTTGTTCGTTATTAGGGCGTACGAAAGGGGTGTGCCATGGCACGGTACGGGCTCTGTATCGGGATCAACGACTATCCCGGGACCGGCAGCGATCTGTCGGGGTGCGTCAACGACGCGAACGACTGGGCGGCGGAGCTCGCCGCCCGCGGCTTCGCGGTGAGCACGCTGTTCGACAAGCAGGCGACCGGCAAGGCGATGCGCGAGGCGATCGCCGCGGTGATCGGCAAGGCGAAGAAGGGGGACAGCGTGGTCATCCAGTACTCGGGCCACGGCTCGTACGTCCCGGACGAGGACGGCGACGAGCCGGACGGCACCGACGAATGCCTCTGCCCCTGGGACATCGGCGCGAAGGGACCGCTCACCGACGACGAGCTCTTCGACCTCTACGACGCCAAGGTCAAGGGGGTCAAGCTGGTGGTCATCTCGGATTCCTGTCACTCCGGCTCGGTCGCCAAGTTCGCGCCGATCGTGACGCCGGCGACCGTCAGGGGCGCCAACCCGCCCCGCCGGCTGGTCCGTTTCCTGCCGCCCCAGACCTTCCTCTCGACGCGTGCCGCGGCGAAGCTCGGCGCCCGGCGGGCCGCGAGATCGTCCAGCCCTCCCGGCCGCTACGCCTCGCTCCTCCTCGCCGGCTGCCAGGACACCGAGTACAGCTACGACGCGGTCTTCCAGGGCCGCCCCAACGGCGCCTTCTCCTTCGTCGCGTTGAGCGTCCTCAAGAGCCTGCCGGCGAAGGCGACCTACGCCGCCTGGTACAAGGCGATCCGCAAGGTTCTGCCGTCGCAGCAGTACCCGCAGACCCCCAACCTCTTCGGTTCGAAGAGCATGCGGCGGTGGAAGGTGCTGGTGTGAGGCGACCGCCGCCAGCGGCAGGGGAAGGAGGCGATTCGCCATGAAGTTGAAGGCGATCAAGAAGATGGCGCTCGTGACGGAGCCGGCGACGTTGGCGGTCCAGGTCGCCAAGCAGGGCGGGCCCCTCAGCTCGGCGGTCGAAGTGGCCTCGACCGGTGAGGACGACGTCGGTTTCAAGGACGACGAGCTCACCCCCGGACCGGCAACTCACGCGCTCGATCCCGCGTGCAGCTACGGCCTGCTGTGGACCGTGGCGTTCGCCCGCAAGGGCTCGGCGGAGCTCCTCGCGACCGTGACCACCGAGAACGGCGATTCTCAGACGGTGAAGACCAAGAAGGTCGAGGGAGTGAAAGGGGATGTCGTGGTGCGGATGGTCTTCGTGCCATGAGGCGCGAGGCCCGGACGAGTCTCCGACTCTCCGCGCTCGCAGCGCTTCTCCTGGCGGGATTCCAACTCTCCGCCGCGAGCGCCAGCGAGCACGCGGACCCGTGCGCTTTCGAGAGCGTCGAGGGCTACGTCAACGCGCTGCTCGGGGAGACGCAGGACCAGATCGACCGAGCGGGCGTGAGCTTGGGAGGTGAAGCAGCCGGCGAGCAGGCAATGGAGGGTGCCACGGAGGCGCTCCAACGGCCCAATGGCGAGGGTGCGGGGAGCGGCGGACTCGACACCTACAGGAAGCTGTTCGTGGCCTTCAATCTCGGTAGCGTCAGCGAAGCCGACAAGGCCCTGGTCTTCGACTTCAGCCCCGACCTGTTCGAGCTGGGCGGTTTGGGAGGCCTGTCCCTGCGGGCCGTGGTCCGCGAGGGGGAGATCTTCGCGTCGCTCGACGACGGCCTCGATGCGCTCCCCGATGGCGCCGGGGCGGAGCGGCGATCCGACCTGGAGGAGTCCATCGGAGACTTCGACGATGTCGAATACCAGCTTCGCTGGGCCTCGAGCGACCAGTCCGCCGTGCGACCGGCGGAGCAAGCTCTGAACGCGATGTTCGGGGTCAGCTATTCGGCGCTCCAGGAGAGTTTCCGCCAGTCGGCGGAGGCCTTCGTCGCGCAGAAGGCAGCCCTCGATCGCCGCATGCGGGCGACCGGGGCGGAGTCGTTCCAGGCCTTCTGCGCTACTCAGCCGGAGACTGGCGGGCCCCTGGCGGAGATCCGTTCGACCGCCGAGACCGTGCAGCAGCAGGCGGCGCGGCTCCAATCGGACCTGCAGGCCCTCGGCTCCGGCGATATCGCCGATCTCATCGAGGGCCAACCGACCTGGGCGCTCGATGTCGCCTATCGCGACAAGGCAGCGGTGACGGGCCCCAGCACGACCACGGCGCGGCTGCAGTTCGAGATGGGAGAGCGATCCTTCGCGTCCTGGAAGCGCTGGTCGAAGCGCCAGGATCGAGCGCTCGATGTCCCGAGCTTCGCCGAGTACGTCAGGAAGGTCCGGCCGGCGACCGGGGGCCGGGCGAGCATCCGCTTCCTCGCGGAATACAGCGAGAGCGAGCCGTATCGTTTTGCCCTGCCGGAAGACGACCTGGTCGTCGAGCGGCCCGGGGCGAGAGTCTTCGCTGCGGCGCTCGCCGTCGGCCGACGCGTCTCGGAGAAGCAGCGAACGCGCTTCGACCTCGAGGCCAAGTACGAAGACGCGAGCGGCGATCCCGAGCGCAACGACCGGCTCGTCTCGACGCTCTCCTGGACGCAAAAACTGAGCGATCAGCTGGCCACGCTCGCCGGCGGATCCAACCTGGTGGTCGCGCTGGTCTACGCCAGCCGGCCCGAGTACCGGGGTGAAGTGGACGAGGAGCTGTCGCTGCGGGCCGGGCTCAAGTGGTCGATCGACGGAGCGAGCACGTTGTCGACGGGTGAGCAGGAATAGACGAGGACCTTCGATCGCAGTCCGCGGGTCGGCGGGGCCGGGCGCGAGCGAGTTGTCGGCCAGGCTCCGCGGGCGAGTCGCTGTCGTCGCGACGTGGCTCCCGATTCCCGTCTAGTATGGCGACAGATCCCTGTCCGGCCGGATCTCTCCGGCAATCGACGAGGCGGCGGCCGAGAGAGCGCTTCGACCTCCCGGCGGCCCCAGGAGGCAGCCCATGAAGGCGATCGAGCCGCCGTTCTTTCCCATCATCTACCTGCGCGGTTATGCCATGTCGATGTCCGAGATCGAGGAGACGGTAGCCGACCCCTACATGGGGTTCAATCTGGGCTCGACCAAGATTCGCCAGCGCTGGGACGGCCGGATCGTCAAGTACATCTTCGAATCGCCGCTCATCCGGCTGATGAAGGATCACGACTACGTGGACGTCTACGAGAACGGTGACGAGCTCTCGTCCTTCGGCACCGTTTCGCCGCGGACCATCTGGATCTTCCGCTACTACGACGACTCGTCCGAGAGCTTCGGTCAGGGCAAGGCGCAGGAGATCGAGCTCTACGCGAAGCGCCTGGGGGAGCTGATCGAGCGGGTCCGCGATCTGACGTGCGGCCAGGCGGACCCGGGGAACCAGCGAGTGGAGAAGGCGCGTCAGCGCTTCCGCGTCTACCTCGTCGCCCATTCGATGGGCGGCCTGATCGCCCGCTGCTACCTGCAGAACGTCGCGGCCGGTGCGGCGAGCGCCGTCGACAAGGTCTTCACCTACGGCACGCCGCACGGCGGCATCGACCTCCGCGGGCTCGGCAACGTGCCGAGCTTCGTCAAGCTCAACGACATCGACAACTTCAACGAGAGCCGGATGCGGAGCTACCTGAAGATCCCCAAGGAGCGGCCGGTGTCGTCGCTGAACGGGAAGTTCGATTCCTCCCGCTTCTTCTGTCTCGTGGGGACCAACTACCGCGACTACGCGGCCGCGATGGGCATGGCGCAGCGCGCGGTGGGGCCGATGAGCGACGGGTTGGTGATGATCAAGAACGCTTCGGTCGAGGGCGCGCCGCGGGCATTCGTCCATCGCGCGCACTCCGGGCACTACGGCATCGTCAACTCGGAGGAGGGCTACCAGAACCTGCGTCGTTTCCTGTTCGGCAATCTTCGGGTCGAGGGCCTGCTCCGGATCGATCAGATCTCGCTGCCGCCCGAAGTGGAGAAGAAGAAGCAGCAGGGCAAGGAGGTCCGCGCGTCCTACCACCTGGAGATCGTGGCGCGAGTGCGCGGGAAACGCTGGGACCTGCACCGCCGGACGGCCGGCGAGGAGTCGGCGATCTTCGTGCCCTTCGAGAAGATCGAGTCGCAGGCGGAGATCAACCTGGTGAGCGCCTTCCTGATGAGCTCGGAGCGCGTCGACATGCGTCGCGAAAGCCTCGGCTTCAGCCTCGATCTGGGGGTCCTGGTACCGGAATACGAGGTCGACGGCGCGCTCTTCCTCAAGCACCACTTCGACGGCGGCTACCTCTACCGGGACAAGGTGAATCTCGAGGTGAGTTGGGGCGCGGGCGACAAGCCCCGAATGCGCTTCGGCTTCGACAGCCAGGCCCCCAACCGGATGATCGGCGACGCGGCGGTCGCGCCGGTGATCGAGGGTGGCGGCACGGTCGGCTACGAGTTCAAGATCGGCATCGCGCAGGACACCAAGCCAGGTCTCAAGGGAGAGCTGATCCTGCGGTCGTACGGCTGGAACTGAGGCCGGCGGCGCCACGCGGAGCCGAGGCCATCGCTTGACAGCCGCGCTGCGGCGCGGGAGAGGAGGTCCGCCATGAACAGCAACCGCAAGGTGGGGGCGTGGGCGGGGATGCTACTGCTCGTCGCCACCGCGACGTACGGCCAAGCGGCGGCCAATCCGGCGGCGACCGCGACGGCGGTCGACAAGGCGAGCGCCGCGAAGGCCGCGGCGCGCCAGGAGGTGGCCGCGAGTCAGCAGGCGGCCGACGCGAAACGGATCGCGGTGGAGAAGCGGGCCGCGGCGGAGCGCTTCGCCGCCGAGCGGGCGCAGCTCGTCCAGAGCCCGGTCTTCAAGGCCGCCAAGCAGTGGACGCCGGCGGTGACCGACGACTCGGCGGCGCGGCTCGCCAAGGTGGCCGAGCTCTGCCCGGCCTGCCGGCTCATCCGTCCGGCCGAAGCGGTGCCGTTGGGCGACCTCGGCGGCGGGGCGGCTCCGGCGAGCGGCGGGGGGGGCCAGCCGGTCGTCTGGCTCGCCGACGCGTCACCGGAGCTGCGCGACAAAGTCGGCGTCGTCTGTCCCGAGTGCGTCCAGGTGCTCCATCCGACCTGCCTCCCGGGAGCCGGCGGAGGCACGGTCGTCTTCTCGATGGTCGACCCCGGAGGCTGGAATCCAGGAGACGAGGGAGACCTCTGCACCGTGCCGCCGATGGTGATGTTCTCGGCGGGAGCGCTCGACGCCCAGATCCGTGCCGCGCTGGCGCGCGGCGGCACCAACGTCACCGTCGCCGACTACGAGGCCGCGGCGCCGCAGGGTTGCGCGCGGCAGACGCTGGTCTACCAGCTCTCGGTGGCGAGCCAACTCCTCGGCGGAGGTGGTCAGTGAGGCGCGGAAGCCGGACCGCCGGGCCGGCTCGAAAGTGGGCCGGGGCCGCGCTGCTCGTCGCCGCGGGGCTCGGCGCTCTCGCCTCGCTGGGCGCGGGCAGCGCCTCCGCCCAGCAGCAGATCGATCTCACCAAGTGGAAGTCGACGGTCGATCCGATGCTCGCCATCGTCGGCAGCTCCCCCGAGTACCAGGCGGCGCGCGAGAAGGCGGCGCTGCGCGCCCTCGCGATCCAGATGGAGTTCGCCGAGCTGCAGCTCGAGTACGAGGAGAAGCGGCTGGCGCAGCGCGCCGCGACCTTCGCCTGGCAGCAGCGCTCGACCGAGTTCATCTTCGCGCTGGTGGTGCTGATCGTGGTCTCGGGGCTCGGGCTCTCCTTCTGGCACGTCTACCGGAAGGAGTCGGCGCCGACCAAGTTCACCGTGGGGGAGAAGGGAGTCGAGGTGAGCTCCCGCCTGGTGGGGGTGGTCGTCTTCATCCTCTCGCTGGTCTTCTTCTACCTCTATGTGAAGACGGTGTATCCGATCTCCGAGGTCGCGGTGGCCGCGCCGGCGGCGACCGCGCCGGCCTCGCCGCCGGCGAAGTGACCGGATTCGCCCCTTCGTTCGTTATTAGGGTGTAGCTCCAACTCTCGGAGGGCCGTTTCGCCGCGCCGCCGCCGGTCCGGCACGACGGCCCTCCGCGAGAGCTGGCGCTCGCTCACCCCCGGCGCCGGAGGAACCCGCGATCCCCCGCGGGCGTCCGGCCCGCGACGACGAACGAGGAGGCTGACGATGACCACTGTGCCGCGCGGGCTCGGATGGCACCGGGATCTCCCGGACTTCCGCGACTACAACCAGAAATCGGCCGCGATCGTGGCGATCCGCGGCAAGTCGAAGCCGCTCAAGAGGGCGATGAAGTCGGCGCCGAAGAAGGTCGACCTGCGCGCCTGGTGCTCGCCGATCGAGGACCAGGGGAGCCTGGGCTCCTGCACCGCGAACGCCGGCGTCGCGCTCCTCGAGTACTTCGAGAACCGCGCCCACGGCCGGCACCTCGACGCCTCGCGTCTCTTCCTCTACAAGGCGTCGCGCAACCTCCTCAAGTGGACCGGCGACCAGGGGGCCTACCTGCGGACGGCGATGAAGGCGATGGTGCTCTTCGGCGTGCCGCCGGAGGAGTACTGGCCCTACCGGATCTCCGACTTCGAGAAGGAGCCGACCTCCTTCTGCTACGCCTTCGCCGCGAGCTACAAGACGCTCAAGTACTACCGGCTCGATCCCCCCGGGCAGCCGCTCGCCGAGACGCTCGACGCGGTCAAGGAGAACCTCGGCGGCGGCCTGCCGGCGATGTTCGGCTTCACGGTCTACAGCTCGATCCCGCCGATGGGCGACGGCAAGGGGGAGATCCCGTTCCCGCAGACGGGCGACCGGGTCGAAGGCGGGCACGCCGTCGTCGCGGTGGGCTACGACGACGGCAGGAAGATCGCCGGCGACACCGGGGCGCTGCTCATCCGGAACTCCTGGGGGACCGGCTGGGGGACGGAGGGCTACGGCTGGCTGCCCTACCGCTACGTGACCGAGGGTCTCGCCGACGACTTCTGGAGCCTGGTCGACGCCGCCTACGTCGACACCCAGCTCTTCCAGTAGCGCGAGTGGGCGAGCCGCAAAGCTCCCCGGGAGGTGGACGATGGTCAAGAAGATGCAGCGAAAGAAGGCCACCGGAGCGGCCAAGCCGCGCCCGGTGGAGATCCCGGCCGCGACCCGGCGGGCCGCCCTCGTCGCCGGCCAGAGCCTGGCAGCCGAGGCCCTCCTGCGGCGCGAGAGCCGACTCGCCAAGGGCGTCAAGGCGAGGGCGAAAGCGAAGCCGGGAACGCTGGTCGCCGAAGGGGACTCCTGGTTCGACTATCCGTTGGCCGACGTGCTCGAGGAGCTCGAGGACGAGCACGGTTGGGAAGTCGTCTCGGTGGCGCACCACGGCGACACGGTGGAGAGCATGGCCTACTCGGAGGTCCAGATCGCTGGCCTCGAACGGGCGCTGCGCAAGGTCGCCGAGCGGCAGGTGCGGCCCAAGGCGATCCTGCTCTCGGGGGGCGGCAACGACATCGCGGGCGAGGAGTTCCCGATGCTGCTCAACCACGCCTCCTCGGGGCTCGCGCCGCTCAACGAGTCGATCGTGAAGGGAGCGATCGACGAGCGGCTGAGTGCCGCCATCGTGACGGTGGCCGCGGGCGCCACGGAGCTCTGCCAATCGCTCTTCGACGTGCGGGTGCCGATCCTGATCCACGGCTACGACTACCCGGTCCCGGACGGTCGCGGCTTCCTGGGCGGCCTCTCGATCCTGCCGGGTCCCTGGCTCGAGCCCGGATTCCGGCGCAAGGGCTACGAGGACCTCGCCGTCTGCACCGCGCACATGCGCACCCTGATGGACCGCTTCAACGCGGTGGTGGCCGGGCTCGCCGGCAGTCCTGGGCTCGAGCACCTGCGCTACGTGAACCTCCTCGGAACGCTGTCGAGCGAGCTGCCGGACGAGGAGTACAAGACCTGGTGGGGCAACGAGCTCCACCCGACCCGCCGCGGCTTCCAGGCCGTGGCCAGGGTCTTCGACGACCTGCTGAGGACGCTGTGAGCGCCAAGGAGTGACCCGGGTCGCACCCCGGCGAAGGCGGTAAGGTGTAGGAACGTCTTGCGACCGCAGGCCGGGGGAAGCCGCGGCTCCCCGCGTCGGCCCGTGAACTGGAGTCGACCATGGCGACGAAACGTGGTGCGTCGGACGCTCCGCAGCTCACCCGCCGCCTGATGGAAGAGCTGATGTTCGGCGCCGGGCGAGTGCGCCGCTTCACCCAGGACACGCCGGTCCTGCCCGACGTCTGGCTGGCCTACGCCGACTGCCTCGACGAGGGGCGGCCGACGGCGCGCCCGCCGGCGGGCGGCGTGGCCGAGGCGAACCCGGCGATCAAGCTGCTGCTCACCCCCTGGCGGAAGACCACGGTCGGCGAGGTGCGGAGCGAGCTCTGCGCCCGCCTCGCCGCGCAGTCGCAGCGGGCGATGCGCCGGCGCTTCGGCCACCCGGCGGAGCTCGCGCCGCGGGTGATCTACAACCAGACGACGCTCGCCGCGACACTCCACTTCGAGGACCTCATCCGCGCCGTCCTGCCGATGACCGAGTGGTGGAGCGAGCTCACCCGCAAGTGGAACGTGGCGCGGATCGGCGAGGTGATCGACCCGCTGGCGCTCGCCGTGGAGGATCCGGAGCACCCGCGTCTGGTGCCGCGCCGGGGCGCGAAGCCGGCGCGACCGACGCCGGGCCTCCTCTGGATGCTCCGCGTGGTCGGCGCCTTGGCGCTGCAGCTCGGCGGCGAGGCGGTCCCCTGGGAGCGCGTGCCGCCGCTGCGGCTCCGTCCGGCGGGAGCGCCGGCCGGAAAGCCCGACCCGGGCTGGCGGCGGATCGTCGAGGCGGTCGCGGCGCTGGTCGCCGACGTCGAGTCCGGCTCGCCGGCGGCGCGCCTCTTCTCGGTCAGTCTCAACCGGGACGTCTCGCCGACCGTCGCGCGCTCGGTGCTGGCGGTCAAGGCGGACGCCGCCCGCCAGCTGTTCAACATCTCCTGCGCCGCGCTCGCCTGGGCGGTGATCGACAGCGGAATCGACGCCGAGCATCCAGCCTTCCGCCTGCGCAAGGCGGACGGCACGCCGCACGGCGCGCCCTTCGCGGTGGAGAAGGGGCGGCCGGTCAATCGCACGCGGGTGGTCGAGACCTACGACTTCTCCGAGATCGAGCTGCTGCTCGATCCCGACACCGCCGAGCAGCCGGCGAGCATCGCCCGCCGCCTCGATACCAAGGCACGCGGCGGCGCGACGCTGCGCAGCGGCATCGAGGACTTGAACCGCGCCGTCCGCCAGGGGCGCTACGTCGACTGGCAGCAGCTCGCGCCGCTGCTGCGCGTGCCGCACGAGAAGGGGATCTACCAGAAACCCGGGCACGACCACGGCACGCACGTCGCCGGGATCCTCGCCGGCGACTGGAAGGCTGCAGAGGCCGGAGGCTCGCTCGACGGCGACCTCACCGGCGTCGCGCCCGATCTCAAGCTCTTCGACCTCCGGGTGCTCGACGCCGACGGACGGGGGGACGAGTTCGCGGTGATGGCGGCCCTGCAGTTCATCCGGCACCTGAACGCGGCGCACGACTACGTGGTGGTCCACGGCGCCAACCTCTCGCTGTCGATCCCGCACGACGTCGCCAACTACGCCTGCGGGCGCACCCCGGTCTGCGAGGAGTGCGAGCGGGTGGTGGCGGCCGGCGTGGTGGTCGTGGCGGCGGCGGGCAATCAGGGCTACCGCCGCTACCGCACCGCCGAGGACGGCGTGGTCGAGGCCTACAACTCGTCGAGCATCACCGATCCGGGCAACGCCGACGCGGTGATCACGGTCGGCGCCACGCACCGCTACCGGCCGCACGTCTACGGGGTGAGCTACTTCTCGAGCCGCGGGCCGACCGGCGACGGACGGCGCAAGCCCGACCTGGTGGCTCCCGGCGAGAAGATCACCGCCCCCCTTCCCGACGAGCTCTTCGGGCCCAAGGACGGCACCAGCATGGCCGCGCCGCACGTCTCGGGGGGCGCGGCGCTGCTCATGGCGCGCCACCTGGAGCTGGTGGGGCAGCCGGTGCGGGTGAAAGAGATCCTCTGCACCACCGCGACCGACCTCGGGCGGGAGCCGTACTTCCAGGGCGCCGGGATGCTCGACATCCTGCGCGCCCTGCAATCGGTCTAGGGGGAGGTCCGGAATGCTCGTTCTCGAAGCCCTGCGCGCCAAGTACGGCGACGCGCTGCTGCTCCACTGGGGGAGCGCCGCCGAGCCCCGCCTGGCGGTCGTCGACGGCGGCCCGCCCGGCGTCTTCAACGACGCTTTGAAGCCCCGGCTGGAGGAGCTCCGCGCGGAGCGCGGGCTCACCACGGCGGCGGAGCCGCTTCCGATCGACCTGATGATGGTCTCGCACCTCGACGAGGACCACATCGCCGGGCTCCTGCAGATGATGCAGAAGGTGAAGGAGCTGGAGGAGGACCACCAGCCGGTCCCCTGGCGGGTCCGCCGCTTCTGGCACAACGCCTTCGACGATCTGCTGGGCAACGACGAGGTGGCGGTCGGCACCTCGGCCTCGCACGCCAGCGTCGCCTCCCTCGGCGACTTCCTGCTCGGCGAGGGCTCGAAGCTCCTGGCGAGCGTGCCGCAGGGGCGCAATCTCGCCAAGCTCCTCGGCGGCCTGGGGCTCGACGGCAACCCGCCCTTCGGCGGCCTGGTGCGCGCGCCGGCGCAACCGATCGAGCTCGACGGCTTGAAGCTCACGGTGATCGCACCCCTCGAAGCGGAACTGAAAGCGCTCCAGACGACCTGGGACCAGAAGATCAAGCCGCTCTTGAAGAAGGAGAAGACCTCGCCCGGCCAGGCGCTGATCGCCGCCTTCGTCGACGACTCGGTGTTCAACCTCTCGAGCCTGGTCGTGCTGGTGGAGTCGGGCTCGAAGCGGATCCTGCTCACCGGCGACGGGCGCGGCGACCACACGCTCGCCGGCCTCGAGCAGGCGGGCCGCCTGGACAGCCACGGGAAGATCGCGCTGGACGTCTTGAAGGTGCCGCACCACGGCAGCGACCGGAACGTCGAGCAGGACTACTTCGCCCGCCTCGAGGCCAAGCACTACCTGATCTCGGCCGACGGCAAGCACGACAACCCGGACGTCGCGACTCTCGAGATGATCTCCGCCGCCCGCCCCGACGACGCCTTCACCCTCCACCTCACCTACCCCACCGACGAATTCAACGTCGCCCCCATCGGCAAACGCGTCGCCAAGTTCTTCTCGGACGAGAAGAAAAAGGGGCGGAAGTACAAGGTCAAGACGCGAAAGTCCGGCGACCTCAGCCTGGCCCTGAAGCTCTCGTGAGGCGGTCCGGTTCCTCGCCGCTTCTGGGGCCACGCGCGTAGGATCGGGCATCGTGACGAAACCACTCCAAGCGACTCTTGCGGCAGCGCTGATGCTGTTAGCGGCCGCCGCCTCCGCCGACTGGTTGGTCCTGCGCGACGGCGCCCGGTGGGAGACCCGCGGTCCAGCCAAGGTCGAAGGTCGTCGGGTGTTGTTCACCGACGCCGCGGGGACGTTGATGGCGCTGCCTGCGACGGATGTCGACTTCGACGCTACGGCGGCGGCGAATCGGCCGGTGATGCCGCCGGCGGCGCCCGCGCAGGTGGCCAAGCCGGTGCCGGTGGTGCGGTTGACGGATGCGGACGTCGGGCACGTTGATGATCTTGCCCGGCC
>CAZPZW010000085.1:0-13810 GCA_964591165.1 uncultured Thermoanaerobaculia bacterium
TTGTCGAGCACGTGGAGAGGCGCCGGCAGGTAGTGCGACAGCGAGTGCCAGATCGCCCGGCCGCGCACGCTCACCGTGTCGAAGGAGAATTCGTCGCCGGTCACGAACTCCTCGACGACCGCTTGGCGATCGGCCGAGGGGCGGGTCGCGGCGAGCGCGGCCGCGAGCTCCTCGGGGCCGTTCACCCGGTAGGTGCTCTTGGCGCCGGCGCCCGCCGTCGGTTTGAGCACCAGGGGGTAGCCCACCGCCTCCGCGAAGCGCCAGGCCTCGCGCTCGTCGAGCACCCGCTGATGGCGCGCGCAGGGGATTCCGGCGGCCGCCAGGACGCTCTTCATGCGCGCCTTGTCGCGGAAGTTCCGGGCGGCTTCGCTGCGCATTCCGGGGATGTCGAGCGCCTCGCGCACCTCGCCGAGCGGCACCTGCAACTGTTCGAGGGTGCCCAGCAGGCGGTCCGGCGGTCCGATCCGTCCGGCCAGCGCGCGCACCGCTTCCGCGATCTGCTGCGGCGCCAACCCGTCGTCGATGCGCCAATGGGCGGCGAGCTTGCCGCGCAGCCCGGCGGGAAGACGCTCGGCGGGATCCTGGCTGATCAGCCCGGTGCGCACCCCCGGCAGGTCGGCGACCGCCTCGACGAAGCGCAGGGTGGTTTCCAGGAAGAACGGGGCGACGAAGAGAACCGTGGGCATGGGCCTCTCAGGCGGCATGCAGCCGCACGTCACGGCCGAAGCGATCGGCCAGTTCGAGGAGCTCGGCAAGATCCGGGTGGCGCAGCACGACGAAGCCGTCGGACACCAGCGTCTGCCGCCAATTGCGTCGCGAGGCGCCCACCGGCAGGAGATTGTCCCAGACGATCGTCGCGCCGTGACGAGCCTTGAACTCGGCGAGGCCGTCGATGCTGCGGATGGTCCCCTCGCCCTCGGCCCGCTTGTAGACGTTGGCGACGTTGTAGAGCCGGCGCACCGGCTCGCTGAAGCGCCCGAAGCAGACCGCCTCGGCCCAGCCGCGGAAGACGTCGATGTCGCAGGCGTAGTTCATCTGGTCGACCTGGTGGGCTCCCGGCGGGCGCCCCCCGATCTCGCCGAAGACCACCTCGCCGTCCGCCTTCTGGTACCACTCCATGTGGGTGAAACCGGTCTGGAATCCGAGCGCGGCGAGCACGGCGTGCCCCATCTCGACGCCGCGGCGGAGCGCCGGCTGATCGGGAAAACGCAGGGCGATCACCTGCGGGCTGATCCACTCGTTGGAGCGCGCCACCAGCGGGCGCGGGCGGTACCAGGCGATGTTGTGAAAGGCCGGAACGCCGTCGATCGACACCGTGTCGTAGGTGTACTCCTCGCCGTCCACGAACTCCTCGACGCTCACCTCGGCCACGTGTCCCACCTTCGGCAGCACGCGGGCCAGCTCCCCCGGATCCTCCACCCGGTAGGTGTCGGCCGAGCCCGCTCCGGCGATCGGCTTGACGATCAGCGGATAGCCGATCCGCTCGGCGGCCGCGAGGATCTGCTCGCCGCCGCGCGCCGCCTGGTGCCGCGGGGTGCGGATGCCGGCCTGGTCGAGGCGGAGCTTCATCTGTTCCTTGTCGCGGAAGGGGATCGTCTGCTCGACGCCGAGCCCCGGAACGCCGAGCGTCTCGCGCAGGCGGGCGGCGAGCAGCATGCCGGGCTCCCAGAGGCACTCGATGCGGTCCAGCTCGACACCCCCCAGCCAATCGGTGACCTCGCGCACCAGCGCGGCCTCGTCCCAGAGCGAGCGCACCCGCAGGTAACCGGAAAGGGCCCGCCGCGCCGCGGGCGGCAGGGAGGCGGGGGGCGAGTCCCCCACGCCCAGCACCTGCGCTCCGACCTCGGCCAGGCCGCGCACGAATTCGGGCATCTCGCTGGGATACCCGGGGGACAGGAAGAGGACTCGCGTCACGGCGGCAATGAATGAGAGGTCGCGAAAACGACGCCGGCAGTATAGCCGAGGCCCCGGCGGAGCCGCTTGCTACAATCCGCCGCGTCATGACCAGCGAGGAATCGAGGGCCCGCTTCGCGGCGCTCGCCGCCCAGGTCGAAGCGAGCTCGAAAGGAGGTCGCTGGCTGGTCCTCACGCACGACAATCCCGATCCCGACGCGCTCGCCTCCACCGCGGCGCTCGCTCTGATCCTGCGACGCCGCTTCGGGCGGCTCACCACGGTCGCCTACGGGGGGATGATCGGACGCGCCGAGAACCGCGAGATGGTGCGCAGTTTGCGATTGCGCCTCAGCCACTTGCGCCATCTGAGCAAGCGTAACTACCGGCACTTCGCGCTGGTGGACTGCCAGCCCTGGACCGGCAATTCCCAGCTGCCGCGCGACATCGTCCCCGACCTGGTCATCGACCATCATCCGGTGCGCAAGGCGACGCTCGCCGCCCACGCCGTCGACGTCCGGCCGGACTACGGCGCGACCGCGACCATTCTCGCCGAGTACCTCGAGGCGGCCGGCCTGCAGCCACCGCGCGCGCTCGCCACCGGCATGGTCTACGCCATTCGCTCGGAGACCCAGGACTTCGGACGCGAGGCGGCCGGTCCCGACCATGCGGCGTTCGACAAGCTGCTGCCGCGGATCGACCGGCGGGTCCTGTCGCGCATCCAGAATGCCCGCCTGCCGGTGATCTACTTTCGCAACCTGCATCGCGCCCTGGAAGGCCTCGCCGGGGTGGCCAATCTGGTGGTCTCCGACCTCGGCAAGGTCGATCAACCGGACATCGTGCCGGAGATCGCCGACCTGCTCCTGAGAATGGAAGGCAAGACCTGGTCGCTCTGTACCGGGATCCACGGCGACCGGGTCTACGCCTCGATCCGCACCACCAATCCGCGGGCCGACGCCGGAAACCTGATGCGCCGGCTGATCGGAACGTTGGGCAAAGGGGGCGGCCACGGAACCATGGCCGGCGGCTACGTGGCCATCCCCAAGACCGCCACCGACGGCGGCAAGGCGATCGAGCGGATGCTCGCCCAGCGCTTCGTCAAGGCGCTCGGCAAGAGCCCCGACCGGCTCTCGCCCATCGACCTGACGGCCATGGAGGTCGTCCCTTCGACCTTGGTCGGCGAGAACGGAGCCGCGTGAGCCCTAAGCGAACTCCCGGCGCGGAGCCGGACGGTGCCAAGCCAGCGGCCAGGCGTCGCCGCAGGAAAGGCCAACCTCCGGCGGGCGAGCCTGGCACGGCCGCCGACGCGACAGCCGTGGAGTCGAAAGCCGGTGCCCCAGCGAAGCGCCAGCGGGTCGCCCGAACCCGGCGTGGGTCGGCGACCCCGGCCTCTCCACGGCCCGAGGAGCCGGCCGCCGCGACGCCCGACCCGGGACCTTCGCCGGAGACGACCGAGCTCCGCCCGGCCGCACCCGAGCCGGCAGCAGCGCCCGCCGCGGCGGAGCCGGGAGGGAAGCCCGCCGCGCCAGCGACGGAATCGCCGCTGGCGCCGCCCGAGCCCCCCCCGGGCCCCGGTCCGGCTCCGGCGGCGCCAGCGCCGATCGCGGGCATCGCGGGCGCCACGCTGCGCGCCGAGTTCCTGGCCCGACCACACCTCGAGCCGCCGTCCTTTCCCACCTGGGCCAGCCAGCGTCCGGGTTCCGATCTCAGCCGCGAGCCTCGCCGGCTGACCTTCGTCCTGCACGCTCACCTGCCCTGGGTCATCGGCCACGGAACCTGGCCGCACGGCGAGGACTGGCTGGCCGAGGCCGTGGTGCACTGTTACCTGCCGCTGGTCGATCTGCTCGAGCGCCTCGCCGAGCGCGGTCGACGCCATCTCCTCGCCCTGTCGGTGACCCCGATCCTCGCCGCGATGTTCGAGGATCCGCGGACGCGCGCCATCGTCGACCGCTATCTGGCCGAACGCAGCAAGGCCGCCTGGGAGAGCCGCGGCCGCCATCCGCTCGCCCACTGGTGGCACGGCGAGTTCGTCCGCCTGCGCGCCATCTGGGACCGGCTCGATCACGACCTGGTGCGGCCTCTCGCCCGCCTCTGGGAACGCGGCGCGATCGAGCTCTCGACCTCGGCCGGAACGCACGTCTACCTGCCGCTGGCGCACACGCCGAAGCTCATCCGGCTGGCGCTGCGCACCGGGCGGGAGCGCCACCGCGAGCTGTTCGGCGACGATCCGCGGGGTTGCTGGATGCCCGAGTGCGCCTATCGCCCGGGGGGGCCTTGGAAACACCCGGTGACCGGCGCGTCCGAGGAGCACCGCGCCGGCAACGAGAGCTTCCTCGCCGAGCAGGGTCTGCGCTGGACGGTGCTCGACGCCCACCTGCTGCGGCGCGGCGATCCGGCCTTCCCCTACGGCGCCGATCTGCTGCCCGACGAGGTCGTCGAGCCGAGCGGGCCGCATCCGCGGCCGTACTGGATCCGGCAGAGCGCGGTCGCGGCCTTCTTGCGCGATGCGCGCACCGCCGCCCAGGTCTGGTCCCGCCAAGGCGGCTACCCCGGCGACGGGGCCTACCTCGATTTCCACAAGCGGCACTGGCCATCGGGGCTCCGCTTCTGGCGGGTCACCGGTGCGGAGGCCGATCTCGCCGACAAACTGGTCTACTTCCCGGCGGATGCTGCCGAGGTGGCGCGCGCCCAGGCCGAGCACTTCGTGGACCTGGCGCGCAGCCTCGACGGCATGGGTCAGGGCGTCATCTGCTGCCCCTTCGACGCCGAGCTCTTCGGCCACTGGTGGTTCGAGGGGCCGATCTGGCTGGAGCGCGTGCTCGAGCTCGCCGCTCCCGACAGCGGTCTCGAGGCGACCACTCCGGGCCGCGAGCTCGAGAGCCAGCCCTTGCTGCGCCGCGCTTTCTTCGCCGAAGGCTCCTGGGGGGCGGGGGGGGATCACCGCGTCTGGGTCAACCCCGACACCGACGTCTTCTGGCGCGACCTCGCCGAAGCCGAGCGGAGGGCCTTCACGGCGGTGCGCTGGGGCGGCCCGCGCAAGTGGCGGCGGGCGATCCTCAACCAGTTGCTGCTCGCTGCCGCCTCGGACTGGCCCTTCCTGGTCACCATGGGGACCGGCAGGGACTACGCCGAAGCACGATTCCGCCTGCACGTCACCCGGCTGCACGAACTGATCGACCTCGGTCCCCGCACGCGCTGGATCCCGGACTGGGTCGACGCCGACCTGCCCTTCGCCGACGTCGAGGCCGAATGGGCGCGGCCTCCCGAGGAGTGAGACGATTCCCACCCCCATGTCGAATCCCTGGACCAAGCTGCCGCTCCTGCACATCGCCGATATCGACCTGCCGCGCGACGTGCAGGGGCTCTACGATCTCGCTTACAACCTCTGGTGGACCTGGAATCCTCCGGCGCGCCAGCTCTTCTCGGCGATCGACAGCCGCGCCTGGGCGCTCTACCGCAACCCGGTGCAGTTGCTGATCAACGTCGATCGCCAGCACTGGCTGGAGAAGCTCGAGGACGATCACTTCGTCGCGCTCTACCAGCGGGTGATGCGCACGTTCGAGGAGTACCTCGCCGGCGGGTCGACCAGCTGGTTCGCTCGCACCTATCCCGAGGTCGAGGGGACGATCGCCTACTTCTGCATGGAGTACGGGCTGCACCAGTGCCTGCCGCTCTACTCCGGCGGCCTCGGTGTGCTGGCTGGCGATCACCTGAAGAGCGCCAGCGACCTCGGCCTGCCGCTGGTCGGCGTCGGGCTGCTCTACCGCAGCGGCTACTTCCACCAGAACATCGACGCCGACGGCCGCCAGCAACACATCTACCCCGATTCGGACTTCTCGCGCCTGCCCATCCGGCCGGCCGCCGGACATACCGGCCGCGAGATTCAGGTCGCGGTGCCGTTCGGCGACCGCGAAGTCCGCGCTCAGGTCTGGATCGCGCAGGTCGGGCGCGTGCCGCTCATCCTGCTCGACACCGACGTGCCCCAGAACGACTCCGCCGACCGCCCGATCACCAGCATTCTCTACACTCCAGGGCGCGAGATGCGCCTCGCGCAGGAGCTGGTGCTCGGCCTGGGCGGCACCGCCGCGCTGGCCGCGCTCGGTATCGAGCCGGCGGTCTGGCACATGAACGAGGGGCACTCCGCCTTCCTCCAGCTCGAGCGCCTGCGCCACCGGCTGGCCCGCGCGGTCCCCTTCGAGCGGGCCCTGCAGGAGCTCCGCGCAACCTCGGTGTTCACCTCCCACACCCCCGTCCCCGCCGGCAACGAGGTCTTCGAGTCACCGCTGGTGCGCAAGTATTTCGTGCCGCTGCTCGCCAAGTCGCAGGTCGACGCCGAGGCGATCCTAGCGCTCGGCAACAACGATCACGGCGAGAAGGACCAGCCGTTCAACCTGACCGCGCTCGCCCTGCGCACCAGCTCGCGCGTCAACGGCGTCTCTCGGCTGAACGCCGAAGTGGCGAGCCGGATGTGGCGCCACCTCTTCCCGGGGACCCCGCCCGACGAGCAGCCGATCGCCGCGATCACCAACGGCATCCATGCCCCCACCTGGCAGGGCGCCGAGATCCAGGGGATCCTGCTGCGCTGGCTCGGCGAGCGCTGGCCCGAGCTCGCCGCGTCGCTCGAGAGCGTCGCGGCGATTCGCGCCGGCTCCGACGCCGAGCTCTGGGAAGCCCACCTGGCGCAGAAGCGGCGGCTGGCCCGTTTCCTCCGTTCCCGGCTGCGCAATCAGTTCGCCCGCCACGGCCACTCGCCGGACGACCTGCGGCGCGTCGAGCACCTCTTCGATCCGGCGGTGCTGACCATCGGCTTCGCGCGCCGCTTCGCCACCTACAAGCGCGCCCGCCTGCTCTTCTCCGATCTGCACCGGCTGCGCCAGCTGGTGGGCAGCGTCGAGCGCCCCCTGCAGATCGTGCTCGCCGGCAAGGCGCACCCCGCCGACAAGGAGGGCCAGGAGCTGATCGCGCACATCTTCCAGCTCTCGCAATCGGAGGCGCTCAAGGGGCGGGTCTTCTTCGTCGAGGACTACGACATGCGGGTGGCCCGCAAGCTGGTGCAGGGGGTCGACGTCTGGCTCAACACCCCGCGCCGCCCGTTGGAGGCCTCGGGGACCTCGGGGATGAAGGCCGCGATGAACGGCGCGCTCAACTGTTCGATCGCCGACGGCTGGTGGCCCGAGGGGTTCGACGGCGAGAACGGCTGGGTGATCGGCGCGACGGCCGGCGGCCCCCCGGCGACCTCCGCCGACGAGGCGCAGCAGGATCGCGAGGACGCCCTGGCGCTCTACGAGCTGCTCGAGGAGCAGATCGTTCCGACGTACTATCGGCGCGACGAGAGCGGTCTCCCGGTCGAGTGGATCGCCAAGATGAAGCAGGCGATCGCCTCGATCACTCCCCGCTTCTCGAGCGACCGGATGCTCGGCGACTATTGCGAGCAGGCTTACGTGCAGCTGCTGCGCTCGACCGGCGACGGTGCGCCGGCGAGCGCAGCGCTGGCCGCAGCGAAGAGCGACCGCTAGGCCCCCAGAGGAGGGACCCTTGACCCAGCCCCCGACGCTGTTCCGCCGCCGCCTCACCCTCGCCCTGATCGGCGCCCTCGTTGCCGCCCTGCCGGCCGCAGCCGACGAGGCGCTGCTCGGCCGCCCGGATGCCGCGCTCGCGAGCTACGGCGCGCCGGAGCCGGCGCCGCTCCGCCTCGCCGAAGCGATGAGCCTCGATCCGATCGCCCGGTTGCGACCGGCCGCCGAAGCGGCCGCGGCGGAGGTCGCCGCGATGGCCGCCTGGAACGCTGCGGCGAGCAGCGGCAGGCGCCCCACCCAGGTCGGCTTGGCTCGCGCCCTTCCCCAGCCGCTGCGCTTCGTACACTCCCCCGAGCGCTTCGCGGCGGCCCTCGGCCAGCGCTATGGCGACGGCTGGCTCGGACGCGCCGCGTCCGGCGAGTGGACCTGGGGCACCTCGATCGAGGTCCCCGGCGCCGCGGCGCTCCGCCTGGAGCTCGCCGAGGTCGCCCTGCCCGCGGGCACCCGCCTCTGGGTCTACGGCACCGACGGCGACTCCCGCTTCTTCGACCTCCGCTTGCTGCGCGGCGACCGCTCGCTGGTGACACCGACGGTGCAGGGCGAGCGCATCCACCTCGAGATCGCCCTGCCCGACGCCGCCGATCCGGCGGCGAGCGGATTGCGCATCGAACGGATCTACGAGCAGCTCCTCGACGCCTCGACCCTGCTCCCGATGGCCGACTCCTGCCTGAAGAACGCCGAGTGCTACGACAGCGGCGACTTCGCCGCCATCGAGGCAGCCCGCGATGCGGTGTTCAGCTATACCTTCGTGGATGGCGGTCTCTACGCCTGCAGCGGCGGGCTGCTCAACGACAACGACAGCTCGACCCTCGTCTACTGGGGTCTGACCGCCAATCACTGCGTGCCGAACAACACCATCGCGGCAACGGTCGACGCCCGGTTCTTCAAGCGGCGCAACGGCTGTCCGGGCACCTTCAACACCGAGACCCCGGGACCGACCGGCTGGACGCTGGTCACCACGTCGTCGACGCAGGACGTGACGCTCCTGCGCCCGACCAACCCCGCCGAGATGCCGGCGGGCGTCGCGCTGCTCGGTTGGACCTCCACGCGCCCCGCGGCGGGCAGCCTGCTGTACCGCATCTCCCATCCGGTCCGCGAGTCCACCGGCTTGATCGATCCGCAGACCTACAGCGTCCACCAGCTCGACGAGACTCCGGCCTTCGTCTGCGACGGCATCAGCACGACGAACTTCCTGCACACGGTGAACCAGCTCGGCACCGGCATCTCGGGCGGTAGCTCGGGATCGCCGTTGATGAACGGCAGCGGCCAGGTGGTCGGACAGCTGCTGGGGTCCTGCGGCGATCCTCCGGACGGCTGCGGCAGCGACGAGAACGTCCTCGACGGCGCCTTCTCGGCCTCCTATCCGCTGCTCGCCCCGTACCTCAACCCGGGATCGGGGGGCAGCTGCGTGCCGGATACCGATACCGTCTGTCTGCTCGGCGGCAAGTTCAAGGTCGAAGTCACCTGGACCACCGCCTCCGCGAGCGGACCGGCGCAGGTCATGTACTTCAACGGCGAGCGCGCGGAGACCACGGAGTCCGGGTTCTTCTGGTTCTTCTCCCCGACGAATTTCGAGATGGGAGTGAAGATGGTCGACGCCTGCGTGGCGCCGTACAACCGTTACTGGGTCTTCGTCAGCGGGCTGACCAGCCAGGCCTACGAGGTCCGGGTGACCCGAATGGCCAATCCGCTCGACGTGCGGACCTACACCAACCCGCTCGACGTGCTGCCGACCACGAAGGGCGACACCAACGCCTTCACCTGTCCCTGACGCGAGCGGCCCGGGGATGCGTTGCACGACGCATCCCGACGCCGCCGCCGAGTTCCGCTGCGACGGCTGCGCGCGGCTCCTCTGCGCGGCCTGCGTCGAGGAGGGGCATCGGCTGCTGTTCTGCGTCCACTGCCGCGAGCGCGCTCTGCCGCTCACCGCGGAGGCCGCGGCCACCGCCCCCGAGCGTCGTCGCGACGAGCTCCTGAATCACCCCTACTCGCTCCTCGACGCGCTCCGCTATCCGTTTCGCGGCGCCGGGCGCTACATGCTCCCGGCCTACGTCGCGACGCTGACCGTCGCGGGAATCGTCCCCGGCTGCGGGCTCGTCGTCGCCGCGCTGGTGGCGCTGCTCCTCCCGGGACTCGTCTTCGAGATCGTCCGCACCACCGCCGCCGGCGACGACGTCCTGCCCGACTGGCCCGACTACACCGACCCCTTTCCGCGCTTCAAGGAGTGGCTGTGGCTGACGTCGATCGCGGTGGTGGGGGCGCTGCCGACGATCTTCCTCTTCCGGGTCACCGGATGCGACGCCACCCAGTTACTGCTCGGTGGCGGGAGCGGCGTCTGCTGGTTGGCGCTACTTGCCGGCCTCGCGCTGGGTCTCCTCTTCGCCGTCTTCGCCCTCGGGGCCACCGGCTGCTATTCGAGCGGCTGGCTCGCCTGGCGCCTCGACCTCCACCTCCAGGCGCTGCTCTCGCCGGTCGGTGCGTCGGCGCTCGCCACCGCCGGCCTGGTCGCCCTGCTGCTCGTCGCCAGCCAGCTCGCGGCGATCGCCCTGCGGGGGCTTCCCCTCGTCGGCGCGCTGGTCGAGCAGGCGATCTCCGGCTACGCCCTGTTCCTCGGCCCGCACCTCGTCGGCCTGCTCTTCCGCCGCGAGGCGGCGCGGCTCGATCCGCTCTACACCCGCTAGCCAGCGCTCAGGTGGCGCGCCCGACGAGGCGGAGGATGTCGTCCATCCTTGCCTCGGCGGCGCGCCGTCCGACGTCGAAGATCTCCTGCCGCCGCTTCACGTCGGAGAGACCGAAGCTCTCGAGCCCTGCCGGGACGAGCACCAGATCGCAGCGGTGGAACTTGCGCTTGGAGCTGTGGAACATACCGATCTCGAAGGCGCGCTGCGAGACCGCGAGCGAGCTCGCGAGCTTGCCCGCATCGGAGGTCGAGAGCGGGCTCGCGTAAACCCCGAGGATCACGTCGCACAGGCCGAGCAGCGGATCGATCGGGAAGTTGTCGATGATGCCGCCGTCGGCGTAGAGGCGGCCGCCGATCGGCATCGGCGAGAAGACCGCCGGCATCGACGAGCTGGCGATCACCGGCCGGACGAGAGGACCGGCGGCGAAGATCTCCAGGCGTGCCGCGACCAGGTCGGTCGCGGTCACGAAGAGCCGGCGTCCCAACGCCTCGAAGGAGTCCTCGGGGAAGTACTCGAGGAAGCCGGGGACGATCTTCTCGCCGTCGAACAGCCCGGGCTTCCCCAGGGCGATACGAGTCAGCCGGAACGGGCTGTTGGTGGCGAAGAACTCGAGCATCTCCGCGGACGAGTAGCCGGCGGCGTACAGGGCGCCGACGATCGCCCCCGCGCTGGTGCCCGAGATGCACTCCGGCTCGATCCCTGCGGCGCGCAGCGCCGCGAGCACGCCGACGTGGGCGATGCCGCGGACGCCGCCGCCCGACAGGACGATGCCGACCCGGTATTGCATGCCTACTTGGTGGATTCCCCCTTCGTCCAGCGGTCGAGCCAGTCGAGCACCGTGTCGTGCCAGAGGATCGAGTTGTGGGGCTTCAGCACCCAGTGGTTCTCGTCCGCGAAGTAGAGCAGCTTCGAGGGAATCCCCTTGCGCTGCGCCGCGGTGAAGGTGCCCAGGCCGCCGGTGTCCACCACCCGGTAGTCGCGCCCGCCGTGCACCACCAGGATGGGCGTCTTCCAGTTCTTCACCAGGTCCACCGGGTTGTGCTTGGCGTAGCCGGCGGGATTGTCCCAGGGCGTGCCGCCGTGCTCCCACTCGGGGAACCAGAGCTCCTCCGTCGCGTAGTAGGCGAATCGCTCGTCGAGGTTGCCGTCGTGCGAGACCAGGCAGCGGAAGCGATCCGGCCAGGCGCCGGCGATCCAGTTCACCATGTAGCCGCCGTAGGAGGCGCCGAGCGCCGCGACCCGGTCGCCGTCCATCCAGGGATGGGCCTTGAGCGCCGCGTCGAGCCCCTTCTTCAGATCCTCGAGTGGCTTGCCCCCCCAGTCGCCGCGGATCGCATCGGTGAAGGCCTGGCCGTAACCGGTCGAACCGTGGAAGTCGACCATCACCGCGGCGTAGCCGCGCGCCGCATAGACCTGGGGATTCCAGCGATAGTGGAAGTCGTTGCCGAACGAGCCCTGCGGTCCGCCGTGGATGAGGAACGCGACCGGGTACTTCTTCGCCGGGTCGAAATCGATCGGCTTGACGATGTAGGCGAAGACCATCTCGTTGTTCCAGCCGCGGAAGCTCATCTGCTCCGGCTCGCCCAGCTTGACCGCGGCCAGGCGCGCGTCGTTGAGACCGGTGATCCGGCGCTCGTCCGTGCCGTCGGCGGCAGCCGTCCAGAGGTCGGCCGGCGACTTGAGGTGATGCTTGGCGTAGCCGAGCCTTCCCCCCGCGAGCAACATCAGCGAGCCGTTGGTGCCGGCGCCGACCAGCGGGCGCACCCCACCGGTCGTGACGTCGATGGCGAAGATCGTCTTCTGGCCGACGTCCTGCGCCGCGACGTAGATGGTCTCGCCGTCGGCCGACCAGATCCACTCGTCGGGCGAGCGATCCCAGGTCGGCGCCAGCCGCCGTTCCGCCCCGTCGAGCCCGCTGCGCAGCACGATCTGGAAGCGGTCGGCCTCGTAGCCGGGCCGCGCCATTGCGAGGTAGCCCAGCGTCTGACCGCCGGGCGAGAACGCGGGCTGCGTGTCCCACGCCGGATTCGTGGTGAGCTTGCGCGGCGCCGCCGAGCCGTCGAGCGGCACGGCGAAGAGGTCGAAGTTGGTCGACCAGGCCTCCTCGCGACCGACGTCGCGGGCCGAGAAGACCAGCCACTTCGAGTCCGGCGAGAAGGCGAGCTCCTCGCCGCCGCCGAACGGCTTCGAGGGCGCGTCGGCCTGCATGCCCGGCATCAGGTCGATCGCCTCGCCGCCGGCCATCGGCATTGCGTAGAGGTGGTTACGCCGCCCGTCCATCCAGGTGTCCCAGTGGCGCACGAAGAGGCTGTCGTAGATCTGTCCGGTGGCCTTCCGTGCCTCGTTGGCGGCCAGCCGCTCGGAGGTGCACGCGAGCTCCCTGCCGCACTCCGGGAAGACCTCGAGGCTGAAGACGAAGTGGTTGCCGTCCGGCGACAGCTCGAGGTTCGCCACGTCGAGCGGCAGGTGGCTCACCTGCACGGGCTCTCCGCCGGCGAGCGAGAGCCGCCAGATCTGCGAGGAGCCGGAGCGGCTGGAGAGGAAGTAGATCGTCCGTCCGTCGGGGGACCAGCGGGGATTGGTGTCGCCGGAGACGTGCGTGGTGAGCTGGCTGAGGCCCGTGCCGTCGGCGCGCACCCGCCAGAGGTCGTAGCGGCCGGCGTTCGCCGCGAGATCGGTCGAGCGCAGCACGAAGACGATCTCCTGGCCGTCCGGCGAGGCTTGGGGATCGGACAGGCGTTGCATGGCGACGAGATCCTGCACGCCGAACGGGTGCGGCGCCTCGGCGGCGCCCCCGGGGGCGCCGGCGACGAGCAAGGTGAGCAGGGCGAAGAGCACGCGGAAAGGCTTCATGGGGTTGGCCTCCTTCGGTCGATGTCGATCCGGGGCGCGCCGAACGGCGCGCGATCCAGATCGTACCGCACCTCGTGCGCCGCCCCGGTTTGCTACCATCGCGCCAGGCATGCCTACGCCCCGGCCGCTCGCCGAAGTGCTCCGCCCGACGCTGCTGCTCCCCGCGCCCGCGCTCGGCGACGCCCTCGGTTGCGAGCTGACCCTGGTCAGCGAGACCTTCCAGCACACCGGTAGCTTCAAGTTCCGCGCCGGCTACAACGTCGCCCGGTCGGTGAGCGAGCCCGGCCTGCTCACCGCCTCCTCGGGCAACTTCGGACAGGCGCTGGCCTTCGCCTGCAAGCTCCTGGGCAAGCGCTGCACCGTGGTCATGCCGGCGCAGTCGGCGCGGGTGAAGATCGACGCCGTCCGCGCCCACGGCGCGCGGGTCGATCTGCTCGACACCGCGGTGAAGACGCGCGCCCAGCGGGTCGCCGAGCTGGCCGCCGAGGACCCCGCGGCCTACGTCGCGAGCGCCTACGACGATCCGCTCGTGATCGCCGGCAACGCCACCCTCGGCCGCGAGCTCGCCGCGCACCGCTTCGACTTCGTGCTGGTGCCGGTGGGTGGGGGCGGCCTCTCCGCGGGTGTGCTGACGGGCCTGCGCGAGGGGGGCTCTGTCGCCGAGGTCTGGGGAGCCGAGCCCCTGCTCGCCAACGACGCCGCCCGGTCGCTGCGCTCCGGGCGCCTGGAGAGCAATGCCGCCGAGGCGCCGACGCTCGCCGACGGCGCGCGCACCCTGTCGCTCGGCCGGCACAACTGGGAGATCCTGCG
>CAZPZW010000086.1:0-4184 GCA_964591165.1 uncultured Thermoanaerobaculia bacterium
AACCCTGAACGTCCTCGAGGGTTACATCTACTACGTGCGGCTCCAGGAGGGGAGCGCGAACGGCATCTCGATGGTGCCGATCGAACACGTGGGCTCCGCGGTCAACGGCTATCTCCACGGCTTCTATCAGTGGGAAATCCCCGACGGTCGCGAGGAGATCGACGTCGACGCGCGTTCCTGTGCGGCTCAACTGGTCAGCGGAGAGTCGTGCGACGGAGACGCTTCGCACACGGTCTACCGGGTCAAGACGCGCACCTTCGGCTCGGTGCCGCTCACCGGAGCGAGCCGGCTGGTCGTCTTCGCCTGGACCGTGCAGGAGACCGGAGGGCCCTCTGCGCTCTGCGCGACGTATGCATGCCCGACGGACTACACCTACCGGCGCTACGACGAGACGGGAGCGATGCTCGCCGACACGACGGTCACCCTGCCGCACGTGGTGAACCTGTTCAGCGTCGCCGACGAAGTGGCCGGCTGGGCCTCGATGTGGGAGATCCCGAGCGTCTTCGGGGACACCCAGATCTACGCCTTCTCGTTCAACTCGGCCGCTCCGGCGGGCGATCCCTACCTGACCTGGGACGCGATCTTCGAGGGATTCATCACGCCCTGACCGGCGCTCTCTCGGCCATTGACTAACCCGCGCAACGCGCGGCGATCGCCTGCGGGTCGCCGCGCAGCACGCCGCCCACGTAGTAGTCGAGCAGTTGGCGGGTGAAGGCGTGCTCCGCCGAGGGGAGGAGCTCGCCGAGGTCGGCGAGCCAGCCGTCGGCACAGGAGGCGACCGGAGCCTCGCGCGCCGCGCAGGCGAGCAGGTTGGCGAACGCCGTACGGTAGCGCGCGAATCCGGCGCGGTCGAGCGGCGCGCCGTGGCCCGGAACGAGGCGAACGAAGTCGACCGCCGCCAGGCGATCGAGGGCGGCGAGCCAGCCCGCCGGGCAGGCGGTGTCGAGGAAGGGCACCGGCAATGTCACCAGGTCCCCCGCGGCGAGGGTCCGGGTCTCCGGATCGAGCAGCCAGACGTCGCCGGCGGTCGCGGCCCGCCGTTCGAGGCCGAGCTCGAGCGCGCGCCCGGCGAGACGGCGCGCCCCGCCCGCCGTGACGACCCGGTCCGGAGCGAGCGCCGGGGCGGCGTCGAGGAGAGCCAGCTCCGCCCGGAAATCCGCGGCCCGGTCGGCCGGGAGGTCGCCGGCGAGCATCCCCTCGAGCTGCCGGCGATAGGTGGCGAGAAAGCCGTCGAGCGCCGCTTCGAGCGCGCCGCTCGCCACCACCTCGAGCCCGGGGAACTCGCGGCGCAGCAGCGCGTTGCCGCCGATGTGGTCGAGATGCCAGTGGGTGTTGACCACCACCGCGACCGGCCGCCCGGCGGCACGAGCCCAGGCGACGATCGCCTGGGTGTGCGCGACGTGGCGCCCGCTGTCGACCACGATCAGCCCGTCCGGCGCAGCGAGGAGCAGAGTGTTGCCGTCCGGCTGCCGCCCGGGTACGAACTCCCCGGCGAGCAGCGTGATCCCGGGGGCGAGCTCCTCGGCGGCGATGCAAGGGGCGCCGAGGAAGAGACCAGCGACGAGGACGGTAAGCGGAACGCAGCGCGGCATGGGGCCTCCCGGGAGGGTGTCTCCTACCTACGTGCGAACCGGTGGAGGGTTCGCGCGCCGGAGCGGCCGGTTGCCGCGGCGCCGACGCCGCCTTAGCATGGCCGCGACGAGGAGGTGGACGGATGACGGTCGACGTGTTGGCGATCGGAGCGCACCCGGACGACGTCGAGCTGGGGTGCGGGGCGACGGTCGCGCTGCTCGCGCGCAGCGGCCGGCGGGTCGGGATCCTGCACCTGACGCGCGGCGAGGCGGGCACCCGCGGTACGGTCGAGGCTCGCCGTCACGAGGCGGAGCGAGCCGCCGAGATCCTGGGGGCGGTCGAGCTCACCTTCCTCGACTGCGGCGACGGCGCCCTGCGGACCGGGCCGGTCGAGGAGGAGGCCCTGATCGCCGAGCTCCGGCGGCTGCGCCCCGAGCTGGTCCTGGGGCCGACCCCGGCCGACCGTCACCCCGATCATGGGCGGGCCCACCGGCTGGTGGCCGACGCCTGCTTCTATGCCGGGCTCGCCCGGCGCGGCAACGGGGCCCCCCATCGGCCGGCGGCGCTCTTCGGCTACATGCAGCACGACGGGTTCCTGCCCGCGTTCGTGGTCGACGTGACGGCGACCTGGGCGGTGAAGGCGGCGGCGCTCGACGCCTACGCGAGCCAAGTGGCCGCCGCCGGGGGAGTCGAGGCGCCCGGGCCGCGGACCAAGGTCGCCTCGCGCGAGTTCCGCCTGGCGGTCGAAGGACGAGCGCGGCACTACGGCAACCTGGTGGGCGCCGAGCTCGGCGAGCCGTTCTGGAGCGGCGGGCCGCTCGCGGTGGCCGACCCGTGGGGACTGCTGCCGCGCGGTCTGCGCTAGGAGCGACATGCGCATCGGCATCAGCTGTTATCCCACCTGGGGCGGTTCGGGAATCGTCGCGACCGAGCTCGCCATGGCGCTCGCGGCGGGCGGCGACGAGGTGCACGTCCTCTCCTACGCGCTCCCTTCGCGCCTCTCACTGGCCGATGCCAACCTCTACTACCACGAGGTCGTCGTTCCGCACTATCCGCTCTTCGAGTATCCGCCCTACTCGCTCGCGCTCGCTTCGAAGATGGCCGAGGTGGCGCGCCACCAGCGGCTCGACCTGCTGCACGCGCACTACGCGGTGCCGAACGCGGTGTCGGCCAATCTCGCCAAGCTGATGCTCGCGCCGCGCCCGCTCGGTGTCGTCACCACGCTGCACGGCACCGACGTCACGCTGGTGGGCAACGACCCTTCCTACCTCGAGACGACGCGCTGGGCGGTGCTCGCTTCGGACGCGGTGACCGCGGTCTCGGAGTCGTTGCGCGCCGCGACGGTGCACCAGCTGTGCGTCGAGGAGCGGCCGATCGAGGTGATCCCGAACTTCATCGACCCGCGGCGCTACGAGGCGGCACGCCACCTCCCGGGGGCGCGTCGGTGGGTGCGGCCGGGCGAGAAGATCCTGATGCACGTCTCGAACTTCCGGCCGGTGAAACGGGCGATGGACGTGCTCGAGGTCTTTCTCAAGGTCCGCGAGCGCCTGCCGGCGCATCTGCTCTTCGTGGGCGACGGACCCGAGCGGGCGCGCCTCGAGCAGCGCTGCCGCGAGCTCGGTTGCTGCGCGGGGGTGACGTTCCTCGGCAACATGGCGCCGATCGAAGAGGTGCTGGTCGGCGCCGACCTCTTCCTGCTGCCTTCGGAGAGCGAGTCGTTCGGACTCGCCGCGCTCGAGGCGCTGGCCTGCGAGGTGCCGGTCATCGCCACTCTGGCGGGCGGCATTCCGGAGGTGGTGCGCCACGGGATCGACGGCCTGCTCTACGCGGTGGGCGACGTGGCGGGGATGGCCGAAGGGGCGATCGCCCTGCTCTCCGACGCCGACCGGCAACGCAGCTTCGCGTTCGCCGGGCGGGCGGGAGCTCTCGAGCGCTTCTCCGAGGTGGCGATCGTCGCGCGCTACCGCCACCTCTACGAGACGACGCTCGACCGGCTCGGCGGCGGAGCCGGGCGCTGAGCCAGGGCTATCAGCTTCCCACCGCCGAGAGCGCGGCGGAGCTGCGCGACCGCGGCTCGCGTTTCTTCGCCTACGTCGCACCGGCGACGACGGTCGCCGAAGCGCAGGCGTGGATCGAGGCGCTGCGACGCCGACATCCCGATGCCACCCACTGCTGTTTCGCCTGGCGAATCGGCTGGCCGCCGATCGAGCGGGGCGCCGACGCCGGAGAGCCGTCGGGGACCGCCGGGCAACCGATGCTCGCGGTGCTGCGCGGCGCCGAGCTCACCGGGGTCGTGGCGGCGGTGCTGCGTTGGTTCGGCGGCACCAAGCTGGGCAAGGGAGGGCTCGCGCGGGCCTATGCCGGCGCGCTGCAAGAGGCGGTGGCGCGCCTGCCGACGCGGCGCGAGCTGCCGGGCCGCGAGCTCACGCTGGCGGTGCCTTTCGCGCGTGTCGGAACGGTCAAGCGGCTGCTCCGCCCGCCGGAGATCGAGCTGGTCGCCGAACGCTATGGCGAGGAGGCCGAGCTCGTCGTGCGGGTCGCCGAGCGCGTGCGCGCCGAGCTCGACGCGGCGCTCGCCGAGCTCGGCATCACGCCGCGCGTCTGAGCCGCGC
>CAZPZW010000086.1:4284-13566 GCA_964591165.1 uncultured Thermoanaerobaculia bacterium
GCCGCGCATCTCTTGTCCGCCCTCGGTGCGGGGTGTACACTTCGACGAGTTCAAGACCGACGACTGTCGCTTCCGATCTCGATCGAGGAGACGTTTCCGATGAGCGAACCCAAAGTTCCGCCGCCGCCCCCCGCCGCCGATTCGGGAAACCGCACGCTGATGCTGGTGCTCGCCTACCTCGGGCTGCTGGCGCTCATTCCGCTGCTCACCGAGAAGAACGACAAGGAAGTCCAGTGGCACGCCAAGCACGGCCTGGTGCAGTTCTTCGCCTGGATCGCGATCTTCGTCGTCTTCACGATCCTCTCCTTCGTTCCGGGCATCGGGTGCGTGACCAGCATCATCTCGCTCTTCCTTTGGATCCCGATCCTCATCGTCACCATCCTGTCGATCGTCAAGGCGGTCAACGGGCAGCGCTTCATCATCCCCGGCCTGTCGGACTTCGCCGACAAGTTCTGATCGCGCTTCCGACCGGGCTCGCAAGATGAGCGAACCGATGGCTCCGCCTCCGGCGCCGGCCGGCGTGCCGGTTCCCTGGGAAGATCGCGCGCGGCTCGGCTTCCTCACCGCGCTCGTCGAAACCGTCCGCCTCTTCGTCACCGCGCCCAGCGAGGGTTACGAGCGTGCCCGCCGGCGCGGCGATCTGGTGAGTCCGATCGCTTTCGCGGTCCTCGTCTCGTGGGCCGGAGCGATCATCCAGAGCGTCTGGCAGTTCGCTTTCGGCTGGACTTTCCTCCCCTTCCTGCCGAGCGGTATGGAGGGGGGTGGGGCGCTCCACTTCGCGGGCTCGACCTTCGGTCTCGTCGTCCAGATGATCATGGCGCCGATCTTCGTCCTGATCGGCCTCTTCCTGGTCGGCGGCGTGGTGCACCTGGCGTTGATGCTCTTCGGCGGGACGCGCGAGTCCGCCACCGGCTTCGAGGGAACGATCCGCGCGCTCTCCTACGGTTCGGTGGCGCAACTCGCGTCCCTCGTTCCGTTCGCCGGCGGACTCATCTCGATCGTCTGGTCGATCGTCCTCTACACGCTCGGCCTCGCCGCCATGCACCGCACGAGCCAAGGCAAGGCGCTGGCGGCCGTGCTGGTGCCGTTCGCGATCTGCTGCGCCTGTGTCGCCCTGGCGGTGGTCCTTGTCTTCGGCAGCATCGCGGCACTCGTCGCCGGCGCCGCCGCCGGCGCCGACTGACGCCGAGCGCTCGGCGCGACAGGGGGCTCTCTTCTGGGGGGCCACCGCCCTCGCCCTGCTCGCGCTGGCGCCGCTCGCGCCCCGGCTCGCGCCGCTGCTTCCCGCCTGTCCGGTCCGCCGCTGGCTCGCCCTGCCCTGCCCGGGCTGCGGCAGCGGCCGGGCTCTCCTCGCGCTCGTCCGTCTCGATCCGGTTGCCGCGCTCGCCGCCAATCCGCTCGCCGCGCTGATGGCTGGCGGGCTCGTGATGGGCGGTCTGCTCGCCGCCGGGCTCGCGCTCGCCGGGCGCCTGCCGGCCGAGCCACGGATCCTGCCGCGCGGTGCCGGCTGGCTCGCCGCGGCCGCGCTCGCCGCCAACTGGGTCTATCTGTGGTGGTACGGATCCTGAGCCGGCGGCGCTGGCTGCTGGCGGCGGCGCTGGCGGCGGCGCTGCTCGCTTTCGACTGGAGCCGGCCGCCGCTCGCCCAGTGGACGGTGCGCAGCGAGCTCGCCGCGATTCGCCGCTATCAAACCTGGATCTCGCCCGTCTTGCACCGCGGCGCAGTGCGCTGCCGCTTCGAGCCGAGCTGCAGCCGCTACGCCGCTGCGGTGCTCGCCCGGGACGGCGCGCTGCGGGGGAACCTCCGCATCGCCTGGCGGCTGCTGCGCTGCGGGCCATGGACGGCAGCAGGGACCGTCGATTCGCCGTAGACTCGGCGCACTTTCCCGTGCGAGCCGAGCGCCCCCTCCCGCCGCTGATTCGCCGCCTGCTGATCTACGGCTTGCCGGCACTCGCCCTGGCGATCCTCTACACGATGAAGTGGGTGCACGCCGAGGAGGCGAGCGGGCGACGGGTGGGCTTCTCCCTCGACGAGAGCCAAGCCGCGGTGGTGGTGCGTGAGATCGTGCCGGGGCTGCCCGCGGCGCGCGCCGGACTGCAGCGCGGCGACCGACTGCTCGAGGTGGACGGTCGGGTGATTCAGCGCGGAGTCGACTACGGGCACGCGGCAAGCGAGTTTCGACGCGGCCGCCGGGTGGTCTTCGTGGTCGACCGGGGCGCACAGCGGCTCGAGCTGCCGCTCGTTCCCGGCGTCGAACCGCCATGGCGCGACCTGGTGATCGACGTCGTCGTAGCCGCCGCTTACCTGGCGCTCGCCCTGCTCGCCATCGGCCGGGCCGGGCACGACGTCCGCTTGCGTCTGCTCTATCTCTATTCCCTCGCGGTGGCGGCCGAAATCGTCCTGCCGTACGACCCGGTGACGACCACGACGGTCGGCCTGGCGAGCGAGCTCGCCTTCCTGCTGCTCACCGGTTTCCAGATGGGCACCGACCTGCACATGGCGTCGCTCATCCCCGACCGACCGGAGTGGTTGCGGCGGCGCCGGTGGATCGTCCCGGCGTACTACGCGGTGGGTGCGGCGCTCGCCGGCGCGAGCGCGCTCGCCGTCTGGGTCGAGTCGCGCGGCGGGAGCCTCGCCTGGTCCTACACCCAAGCGGCATTCGTGCAGCTCGATCTCGGTCTGCCGCTCTGGGCTGCATTGGTCGGGGGACTGCTCACCAGTCGCCTGCTCACCCATCCGCAGCGCGCTGGCCGCCAGCAGGCCGGGCTGGTGCTGCTCGGCATCTTCCCCTGGGTCGCGGTGGTCGCCTTCCTCGGCGCGCGACAGGTGCTCGGCCTGCCTGCTGTGGATGTCCCGCAGAGCGTCTGGAGCCTGGTACTGCTCGCCTACCCGATGGCGGTGTTCGCGGCGATCCTGCGCTATCAGCTGTTCGACATCGAGTTGGTGATCCGCAAGAGCCTGCTCTACGGCACGCTGACGACGCTCCTGGTGCTCATCTTCTACGCTGCGCTGGGGGTCGGCGGGACGCTGTTCGCGCAGGCCTTCCCGGTCGGCGGCCACTCAGTCTGGCTGATCTCGGCCGCGACCCTGGGGCTCGGGCTGCTGTTCAATCCGCTGCGCGTCCGGCTCCAGCGGCTGATCGACCGACGGCTCTTTCCGGAAAGCGAGTCCTTTCGCCAACGGGTCCTGGGTCTCGCGGGCGAGCTGCCGGCGCACGGCAAGTTGCCGCGCATGGGTGAGCACCTCTGCCTCGAGCTCTGCCGGATCTTCGGCGTCAAGTCGGCGGTCCTCTGGGTGGCGACGCCGCCGATGGGCAACCTCCTCTCCGTCGCCTCGTCGAGCCGGGCGGTGGCCGACGGCGAACAGACCGCGCTGCTCGCGCCGGAGGACCCCGGATTGCGGAATCTGACGCGCTCGGCGCGCCCGCTGCCCGCCTCGTTGCTCGAACGGGGGGGAGGGACGCTGGGCGCCCGGGTGCGCGAGACCGCGAGCGAGCTCGCCGTGCCGATGCTCTCCCACGGCCAGCTGGTCGGGCTCCTGCTGCTCGGCGGCAAGCGCTCCGGGGAGCGCTTTCTTGCCGACGAGCTGGAGCTCTTGAAGTTGCTGGCGAGCCAGGCGGCGACTGTCTTCGAGAACGCCCGGCTCTTCGAATCGGCCACTTTCGAAGGTCTCACCGGCCTCTATCGCCGCGAGGCGATCCAGGAGATCCTCGATCGCGAGTGGAGCCGCGCGACGCGCTACGACCGGCCGCTGGCGATCGGCCTGGCCGATCTCGATCGCTTCAAGTGGATCAACGACCGCTGCGGCCACCTGGCGGGCGACCTCGTGCTGCAGCGGGTCGCCGCCGAGCTCAAGGCGCAGCTGCGCGAGACCGATTTCATCGGGCGCTATGGCGGCGAGGAGTTCCTGATCGTGTTGCCCGAGACGCCGCTCGAGGGTGCGCTACAGCTCGCCGAGAAGATCCGTCAGCGGATCGCCGAGCTTGCCATCCCGCTCGACGACGGATCGCATCTCGAGGTGACCATCTCGATCGGCGTGGCGAGCCGCAACGAGGCGCTGGGTGAAGGGCGAACCCGCTCCCGCCCGCTGCTCGCCGCGGCCGACGAAGCGCTCTATGCCGCCAAACGCAACGGGCGCAACCGCGTCGAGGCGGCGAGCGGCGGCTGAGCGGCGATCACCAGGCGAGGATCAGGCCGGCCGACGCCTGACCCTGGTTGAACGAGCTCTCGTATCCGTAGTCGTGGTAGCAGCCGTAGTCGCACCAGTAGTCGTCTTCGTAGTCGTCGTCCACCACCGTCCAGAAGCCGCGCCCTTCGAGCCGAAAGCCGACGTGCTCGTTGAAGAAGATCTTCACCCCGCCACCGAACGAGCCCGAGAAGCGGTACTCGGCGTCGGCGCCGGGCACGTCGGCATCGAAGCGGGTGGTGCCGAGGCTGACCACCACGAAGGGGTGGATCTGCCCGGTGCCCCACTGGAAGAGACCGCCCACGTGGTAGTAGCTGACTTCGAGGTCGGCGACCGTCTGGTCGGGGAAGAAGATGCCGTCGTCGAACTCGAGCTCGGTCTGCTGCCGGCTCGCCAGGAGCTCGATCTGGGCCCAGGGGGCGAGCGGGATGTCGAACGTCAGCCCGAAGGCCTCGCTCTCCCGCGCTTCGAGATCGAACTCGAAGAAGTCTTCGTCGGTGCCGGTCAGCGTCCCGCCGAAGTTGTACGAAACGGTGGGGGTGAGCTCGAAGCGACCGGTGCGCTGGGCCGAGGCAGCGAGCGGAAGCAGGGTGAGGAGCGCGAAGAGCGCGAGGGCGAAACGCAGGCTACGGGACATGGGTGAACCCTCCGGAGTCCATCCGGACGATCGTCTCGCCCGGGTCGACATTGTGGATAGCAAGAGCGGTACCAGGCCCCCCAGCCCGCGGCACCGCGAGAAACGCTAGGATCCGCCGACGATGGCCGTCCGCCCCACCGAAGCCCGCCGCCTTCCCGATCAGCGCCGCCTCCGGCTGGTCTGGGACGACGGGCATGCCGGAGAGTACGCCTATCAGGAGCTGCGCGGCTGGTGTCCGTGTGCGCTCTGCCAGGGGCACGACGCGCTCGACATCGTCTACCATCCGCCCGCCGGTCCGGTCGACCTGGTCGCCCTGGACCAAGTGGGCAACTATGCCCTGTCCTTCGTCTGGTCGGACGGGCACCGGAGCGGAATTTACCGCTTCGATTTCCTGCGCGGCCTCTGTCCCTGTCCGCTCTGCCGGCCCGGTGGCCGGACGCCGACCGCTTGAGCCGCGCACCTCACGTCGCAAAGGAGAACCGATGAGCCCAGTTCTGGTGCTGTTCGCCGCCGCCCTGTTCGCCGCCGACCCGGCATCGCCGGCCGATGCCAAGCCCAGTGGCACCCCGCGGGTCGCGTTGGAGACCTCGCAGGGCAGGATCGTCCTCGAGCTCGACGCCGCGAAGGCCCCGAAGTCGGTCGAGAACTTCCTCGCCTACGCCCGTTCCGGTTTCTACGACGGGACCATCTTCCACCGGGTCATCAAGGGCTTCATGATCCAGGGCGGAGGCTTCACCGCCGACATGAAGCAGAAGCCCACCAACCCGTCGATCCTCAACGAGGCCGACAACGGGCTGAAGAACCTCCGGGGCACGGTGGCGATGGCGCGCACCAACGATCCCCACAGCGCGACCGCGCAGTTCTTCGTCAACACGGTGGACAACGCTTTCCTCGACCACACCGCGAAGAATCCGCGCGGTTGGGGCTACGCCGTGTTCGGCAAGGTGGTGGAGGGGATGGAGGTGGTCGACAAGATCGCCGGCGTGAAGACCGGCCAGCGCGGACCGTTCGGCGACGTGCCGGTGGCCGAGGTCACGATCTTGAAAGCGGTGGTGCTGGAGTAGTCAGGAGGGTTGGTGCCGAAGGCCGGACTCGAACCGGCACGGGTTACCCCACACGCCCCTCAAACGTGCGCGTCTACCAATTCCGCCACTTCGGCACGTCGGACATCTTAACAGCTCGAGCTACTGCGGATTCTGCGGAGCCGGCGCCTGCGGGGCGGGCGCCGGGGCCTGCTCGGCCGGTGGCGTCGCGGGCGCCGAGGCGGGCGCCGGCGCCGCGCCGCGCATCACCGAGCTCCCTTCGACGTTCCCCTTGAGGTAGGCGATGCCCAGGGTGGTCACGATGAAGGCGACGAAGGCCGCGACGGTCAGGCGGTGGAGCAGGTTGGTGGCGCTGCGGGCACCGAAGGCCGCCATGGTGGAGCCGCCGCCGAAGACCGACAGGTCGGCGCCCTTGCCCTGTTGCAGCAGGACGACGAGGATCAGGAAGATGCAGATGATGATGTGCAGGGTGTACAGCAGATAGATCAAGGCAAACCTCTTGCCGCGTCAGGCGGCGAAAGCGGAAATGATAGCGAGGAATTTGGCCGGGTCAAGGCTGGCACCTCCGACGAGCGCCCCGTCGATCTCCGGCATTGCGGCCAAACCCCTTGCATTGTCAGCAGTTACGGAACCGCCGTAGAGAATCCTCAAGGCCTCGCCGGGCGCGCCCCAGCGGGCGCCAAGCGACCGGCGCAGATGGCGGTGGGCGTCGTCCGCCATTTCGGGGGTCGCCGTTGCCCCGGTGCCGATCGCCCACACGGGCTCGTAGGCGAGCACCAGTCCGGGCAGCGGCTCGAGGGGCGCGATCTGGCGCTCGAGCACCGCGTAGGTCTCGCCGTCCCGTCGCTCCGGGCCGGTCTCCCCGACACAGACGACCGGCGCCAGGCCGGCCGCCGCCGCCGCCGCCGCCTTCTCGGCGACCAACCGGTCGCTCTCGCCGTGTCGCTGGCGCCGCTCGCTGTGACCACAGAGCACGTAACGGCAACCGGCATCGACCAACTGAGCCGCGGAGACGTCGCCGGTGAAAGCGCCGCGCTCGGCCGGATGGATGTCCTGTCCGCCCCACGCGATCGCGCTGCCAGCGAGCGCGGCGCGCACCGCAGCGAGCAGCGGGAACGACGGGAAGACTGCGATCTCCGGGCCGTTCTCGGGAGCTCCGGCGCGCAGCGCCGCCGAGAGCGCCGCGGCCTCGGCCGCGACCAGGTGCATCTTCCAGTTACCGGCGACCAGCGGCCGCCGGCGGGGGGTTCCCGGAGCGCTCATCGCGCGAGGGCCACGACCCCCGGCAGCTCGCGGCCGGCGAGGAATTCGAGCGACGCACCGCCGCCGGTGGAGACGTGGCCGAGTTGATCGGTCACGCCCGCCTCGTGGGCCGCGGCGACCGTCTCGCCGCCGCCGATCAGCGTGAAGCCGGAGCAGGTGGCGAGCGCCTCGGCGGTGGCGCGGGTCCCGGCGTCGAAGGGTGGCTTCTCGAAGACGCCGAGCGGGCCGTTCCAGAAGAGCGTGCGCGCCCGGCCGATGGCGGCGGCGAAGGCGGCGCGGGTCGCGGGTCCGACGTCGACCGCGAGCATGCCGTCGGGAACGCCGTCGACCGCCACCGTCCGCGCGACTGCGGGATGCTCGAAATCGTCCGTGACCACGAGGTCGGAGGGCAGCAGGAGCACGGTACCGCGCGTCGCGGCCCGGGCGAGGATCTGGGTCGCGAGCTCGAGGCGGTCACGCTCGACGAGCGAGGCTTTGAGGTCGTAGCCCTGGGCGGCGAGGAAGGTGTTGGCCATGCCGCCGCCGACCATCAGGACGTCCAGGCGCGGCAACAGGTTCTCCAGGGTGTCGATCTTGCCTTCGATCTTGGCGCCGCCGAGGATCGCCGCAAAGGGGCGGTCGGGCTCGCCCAGCAGGCGCGAGAGCGCCTCGACCTCGCGCACCAGCAGACGCCCGGCGGCCTTGCGGGGCAGGTGGGGCAGAACGCCGGTGATCGAGGCATGAGCGCGGTGGGCGCTGCCGAAGGCGTCGTCGACGTAGGCGCCGGCAGGTGCCGCGAGAGCGCGCGCGAACTCCGGGTCGTTCTTTTCCTCGCCGGCGTGGAAGCGCAGGTTCTCGAGCAGTGCGACGTCGCCCGCCGCCATGCCGGCCACGACCCTGGCGACAGGCTCGCCGATGCAGTCCTCGGCGAAGGCGACTGGTCGGCCGAGCAACTCGCCCAGCCGCGCCGCGGCGGGGCGCAGGCTGTACTTCGGATTGCGCTCGCCTTTCGGGCGCCCGCAGTGCGAGCAGAGCAGGAGCTTGGCTCCGGTCGCCTGCAGCTCGCGCAGGGTGGGCAGCGCCTCGGCGATGCGCGTGTCGTCGGTGACCTTGCCCTCCTTCATCGGCACGTTGAAGTCGACCCGCACCAGCACGGCGACTCCGCGCAGGCGGTCGAGCCCCAGGTCCTCGAGCGTCAGCATCTGTCGCATGGTTCCCCTCCGCACCGGGCCTCACGGCCCCGGAGGCGATTCTAGCGCCGCGCGACCAGCGCCAGCAGCTCGGCCAACCGGTGGGTGTAACCCCACTCGTTGTCGTACCAGGCAACCACCCGGTAGAGCTTCTGGCCGATCTCCTGGAGGAGCGGCAGGTCGACCACCGCCGAGCGCGGATCGCCGATGAAGTCGGCCGAAACCAGCTCCTCGTCGGTGGTGCCGAGGATCCCGGCGAGCGGCCCGGCCTCGGCGGCGCGGAAGGCCTGGGCGACCTCCGTCTTGGTCGCCCGGCGGCCGAGCTCGACCGCGACGTCGATCAGGGAGCCGGCGGCGATCGGCACCCGCATGGCGAGCCCGTCGACCCGCCCGGCGAGCTCCGGCATCACCCACTCGATCGACGGAATGGCGTCCGAGGTGGTCGGGATGATGTTCGCCACCGCCGAGCGCGCCCGGCGCGGATCGTGGTGCGCCATGTCGACCAGGTTCTGGCTGTTGGTGACGCAGTGCACCGTGTTCATCAGCGCGCGCTCCACCCCGAAGGCCGGGTGGAGCACTTTGAGGACCGCGGCGAGGCAGTTGGTGGTACAGGAGGCGTTGGAGATCACCTGGTGGCGCGCCGGGTCGTAGGTCTGCTGATTGATCCCCAGGCAGAAGGTGGCGTCGGCGTCGGGGAGGGTCGCCGAGACGACCACTCGCTCGACGCTGCCGCCGAGATGACTCGCCGCGAGCGCACGCCGCCGGAAACGGCCGCTCGCCTCGATCACCACCTGGACCCCGGCGGCCGTCCAGTCGATCTCCTCGGGGCGCGGGGCGTGCGAGAGCGGGACCCGGAGGTCGCCCAGCAGGAGCGTTTCGCCCGCGAAGCCGACCGGCAACGGGTAAGGCCCGTGGATCGTGTCGTGCCGGAAGAGGCGGGCGATCTGCGCCGGCTCCGCCGGGTCGTTGGCGGCGGCGAAGACCA
>CAZPZW010000087.1:0-13539 GCA_964591165.1 uncultured Thermoanaerobaculia bacterium
GCCGCCGACGCCGTGATGGTGGCGCGCGGCGATCTCGGAGTCGAGGTGCCGCTGCACGAGGTTCCGGTGCTGCAGAAGCGGATCGTCGCGGCCGGCCGGCGGCTGGGCAAGCCGGTGATCGTCGCCACCCAGATGCTCGAGTCGATGGTCGGCCAGCCGCGACCGACCCGCGCCGAAGCCTCCGATGTCGCCAACGCCGTATTCGACGGCGCCGACGCCTTGATGCTCTCGGGCGAAACCGCCGCGGGGCGCTATCCGGTCGAGGCGGTGCGCACCATGGCCCGGATCGTCGTCGAGGCCGAGGCCTACCGGCTCACCAGCTTCGCCGCCGGCGATCGGCCGCGCGATCCCGGGTTTCCCACGGGCCGCTTTCCGGCTCGGAAGCCGCGTGCAATCGCCCAGCCCGCCTTCTCTGGCGCGGTCGAGATCGCCGACGTCATCGCCGCCGCCGCCGTCCACGCGGCGAACAAGCTCGCCGGCAGCCGTATCGTCGCCTTCTCGCAGGGCGGCTTCACCGCCCGCCGCCTGGCACGCTACCGGCCGACCGTGCCGACCCTCGTCTTCACCACCGACCTCAAGGTCGCGCGGCGCATTCAGCTGCTGTGGGGCACCCGGCCGATCCTGCTCGAGCGCGAGGTGCAGCACCGCGAAGACCTGATCGACCTCGTCGAGCGAGAGCTCCTGGCGCGCCGCCTGATCCGCCCTGGCGAGTGTCTCCTCCTGCTCATGGGCTCGCCGATCCGCGACCGGCCGCTCACCAACCTGCTGCGCATCCATCGCGTCCGCGCGCCGGCCGGCCAGCGGGGGCGCAAGCGCCGTTGATCCCGCTCCGCGATTCGCGCCAGAAGCGCCGCTTCGCCTGGGTCACCGCGGCGCTCCTCGCCGTCAACGCGGCGGTTTTCGGTTGGGAGCTCTCGCTCGGGGAGCGGGCCCCGGCGGCGATCGCGCGGCTGGCGGTCTCCCCCGCCGAGGTCGTGGCGCTCGACGAGCCGCTCCGCCTGCCGCTCCGGCTCGTCGTGGCGCTCTTCCTGCACGGCGGCTGGCTCCACCTGCTGGGCAATCTCGCCTTCCTCTGGGTGTTCGGCGACGACGTCGAGAGCCGGCTCCCGCCACGGCGATTCCTCGCCCTCTACCTGCTCTCCGGGCTGGTCGCCTCGGCGGCGCAGATCGCCGCCACGCCGCGCTCGACCTTGCCGCTGATCGGCGCCTCGGGCGCGATCGCCGGCATCCTCGGCGCATTCCTGGTGCTCTTCCCGCGCGCCAGGCTCTCGGGAGTGCTGCCGCTCGGTTGCCTGCTGGTGCCGATGACCAGCCGCGCCTTCCTCTTCATTCCGTTCTGGTTCCTGCTGCAACTCGCCGGGGCGCTGCTGGCCGCGCCAGGGTCGCAGTCCGGCGGCGTCGCCTGGTACGCCCACCTCG
This sequence comes from uncultured Thermoanaerobaculia bacterium, assembly GCA_964591165.1. Lineage (GTDB taxonomy): Bacteria > Acidobacteriota > Thermoanaerobaculia > Multivoradales > JAGPDF01 > JAGPDF01. Next base: position 1,420 of record CAZPZW010000087.1, read on the forward strand.
CCGGCTTCGCGGCCGGGCCCCTGCTGCTCTTCGCGCTACGGCGTTGAGGCGCGCGCCGCGACCTGGCGCCGCCAGGCGAGCCAGGCGGGAATCACCACGATGGCCACCAGGCAGGTCGCGAGGGTGCCGAGGATGGAGACCATGCCCATGGAGATCAGGCCGGGATAGTGCGACGTCGCCAACGAGCCGAAGCCGACGATGGTGGTGAGCGCAGCCAAGAAGACGCCCCGGGCGGTCTCCTCCACCGCGAGCACCGGATCGCCCCCCGGCTCGGTCTTCTCCTCCTGATAGCGGTGGATGACGTGGATCCCGTAGTCGACCCCGATCCCGATGATCATGGTGATCACGAAGATGTTCATGAAGTTCATGTGGAGATCGAGCACCACCATCGCGCCGATCATCCAGACGACGCCGACCAGGAGCGGCAGGAGCGCGAGCAGGGCGCTCTTGACGTTGCGGAAGTCGATCCAGAGCAGGATGGTGACCGCGAGCAGGCCGATCAGCGCCGAGACGACGGCGTCCCGGCGGACCTCGCCCCGCAGGCTCTTGCTGAGCACGTTCATGCCGGTGAGCTCGGCCGCGGGGCCGAGGCTGCGGGCGAGATCGACCGCCGCCGCCGGGATCTCGCGCTTCGGACGACCGGGCAGGTTGTAGACCTTGACCAGGCTCTTCCAGCCGTCCGCTTCCTGATGCAGGTAGCGATCGAGCAGGGCGCGGCCCTGGGGCAGGGCGAGCAGGCTCTCGCGGGTGATCGCGCCGGGCGGGGCGAGCGCCTGCCCGAGCAGCTCGAGCCCGTGCTCGAACGGCTCGAGCCGCAGCCCCTCGCGGGCGAGCGCCGCCGCGAAGCTCGAGCGGATGCGCGCGATGTCGAGCGCCCCCGCGCGCTCCGCCGCGAGCCAGGCGAGCGCTTCCTGCTGCTCCGCGGGGGGCGGCATGACCGAGGTCACGGCGTCGAATCCGCCCAATCGCCCGTCGGCCACCAGCCGTCCGGCGGCCTCCGCGGCGCGATCGGCGAGCGCCAGAACCTGATCGAGCGAGGGCGCCGAGAGCACCAGCGACATGTGATCGAACCCGGCGCCGAAGTGCCGGTTGATCTCCGCCTGCGCCAGGATGCCGCGGTTGCCGGGCGGCCGCAGCGCCTCCACGTTGTCGTCGAACTGCAGACGGGTGACGATCCCGAGGGCAGCGAGCGTGATCACCCCGGAGCCGATCAGCGTCGCGACCGGCCGGCGCATGGCGAAGCGGGTCACGTGCTCGATCCCGAAAGCGAAGAGGTGCAGCCGCGGCTCGCGGTCCCGCTTACGGTGGTGCTCCTCGCTCCACCCGATCATCGCCGGCACCAGGAAGAGCACGGCGAGCAGGCAGAAGAGGATGCCGGTACCGATGATCAGGCCCATCTGGTAGAGGCCGGTGAAATCGGTGATCAGGAACGCGTAGAACGTCGCTGCCGTGGTGATCGCGCCGAGCACCACGCCGCGCGCCGTGGCGCCGCCCATCGAGCGCAACGCGTCGTCCACCGAGAGCCCGGCCTGCCGCGCCTCGACGTAGCGGCCGTAGAGCACGATGACGAAGTCGTCGCCCAGACCGACCAGCAGAGCCGCCACTCCGGCCGTCGCCGACGACAGGACGCCGATCGCCACCGCCGAGAAACCGAAGGTGATCGCCAGCCCGCAGGCCAGCGGCGAGAAGACGAGCAGCAGCAGCGACGTGCGTCGGTAGGCGAGGTAGAACAGCGCCAGAACGCCGAACAGCGACGTCACCGCGTTGACGATGACGTCGCGCCGGATCAGGCCGACGTCGTCGAGCGCGATCATCTGCCGGCCGCCGAAGAAGACCTCGGGCGGAGGGAGGCTGGCGCCCTCGCTGAGCTCTTCCCAACCGCTCCGCGCTGCCTCGACCTCGGCGGTCATGGTGTCGTAGAGCTCCCGATTGAAAGCTAGATCCTGCGCCGGACGAACCGGCTTGCCGAGGATCAGCAGCAACCGGTGATCGCGCGACAGGTAGCGGCCGCTCTGCCAGTCGACGGCGAGCGGACCGCGCACGCCGCCGATGCGGTCGACGAAGACCTCGGACACGCCCAGCGGGTCGAGCTTGAGCAGGTCCTTGACCGCCAGCGCCTGCGGCGTCTCCAAGGTGCGGCGCAGCTCCCCGGCCCGATCGGCGATCGCCTCGTCGGTGAGGTGACCGGCGAGCCGCTCGCGGCTCGCGGCGTCGAGGAAGAGCGCGGCACGCGGCAGGAACTGCGACAACAGCTCCTCGGGTTCCCCCAGCCGGTGCTCGACCGAGGAGAAGAGACCGGCCGCGGTCATGCGCTCGGCGAGGTCGTCCGAGAACAGCTCGTAGGGATCGAGCGGCGCCTCCTCCGGGATGCGGATCGCCACCACCCAGGTATCGACGGTACCGAAGCGCTCGAGCGTCTCGCGGAAGGCGATCACCGCCGGATCCTTCTTGGGCAGCAGGTGGAGCACGTCGGGGTCGAAGCGCAGGCGCAAGGCGAGCAGACCGCAGCCGCCGACCACCAGCACGAAGAGCGCGATGACCAGGCGGTGGCGCCGGCCGGCAAAGCCGATGAGGCGTTCGAGGATGTCGCGGGAGATCAAGCGCCGTTCACGCCCTTCGGCGCCTTGGCCCCGACGAGCAAGCGGCGATAGCGCAGGAAGTACTCGACCCCGGAGTACAGGGTCATCAGCATGGCGACCCAGAGCGAGATCGGCGCCAGATGCGAGAACTCACCCAGCTGGTTGTAGATGATCAGCAGGGAGATGGCGACGATCTGGGCGCCCGTCTTCACCTTGCCCGACCATCCCGCCGGGATGACCACGTGCTCGGCGGCGGCGTGGCTGCGCAGCGCGCTCACCGCGAACTCGCGCGCCAGGATCGCCACCACCATCCACGACGGTGTCACCCGCGGATCGAGCTCGACGAGCGAGATGAAGGCCGCGGCGATCAGGATCTTGTCGGCCGCCGGGTCGAGCAGCTGACCGAGGCGGGAGACGAGGTTGAGGCGACGCGCCAGGAAGCCGTCGAGGAAATCGGTCAGCGCGGCGAACAGGAAGAGGGCGAGGCCCACCATCTCCTTGCCCTCGAACTTGGTGAGCAGGACGACCACCAGGATCGGAACGAGCAGGATCCTGCCGATGGTGAGGATGTTGGGAAGGTTGTTCATCCGCCCGGGGCGCTCGATCGGCAGGGCGGCGCGGCTAAGGCCGGCCGAGGCCGTCCGTGGTGAGGCGAATGCGCGAGTCGGCGTCGCGCATGATGAACACCTTGCGCCCTTCGAGAGCGCTGTCACGCCCGTCGAAGAGATGGAGCACGTGACGCACGTAGTCGCGCGTTTCGGCGTAGGGCGGAATGCCGCCGTGCTTGACCACGGCTTCCGGTCCGGCGTTGTAGGCCGCGAGCGCCGATTCGAGCTCCCCGAAGCGGTCGAGCAGCTGTCGCAGGTAGGTCGTGCCGCCCCGCAGGTTCTGGTGCGGATCCCACGGGTCGTCCACCGCGAGCTCGCGCGCCGTCCCGGGCATCAGCTGCATCAGCCCCATGGCTCCCTTGTTCGACAGCGCCATCGCGTTGTAGCCCGACTCCACCTGGACCAGAGCCTGCACCAGGCGGGTGTCGAGCTGCCGCGCCGCCGCCTGGCGCTCGATTTCGGCCGCGAGGTCGGGGTCGGGCACCGGAAGCAGGCTCCCCGCCAGCCTCCGGGCGCGCGCCGTGGAGGGTTCGTTGACGATCACCTTGACGCCGTCCTCGCGCACTCGCACCGACACCTCGCCGGCCTGGGCCGGCAGGGCGGCCGTCACCACCAGGAGGAGGAGCGAACCGACGCGCATGGCAGACTCTAGTATCTTACTCTCCACCGCCCGAGGCCGCCGAATCTCCGCCGAGCAGGGCCGCGATCGCGCCGTCGACCTCGGCCAGGGCCTCGGCGAGCCGCTCGGGGTGCTTCCCCCCCGCCTGAGCGAAGTCGTCGCGCCCACCGCCTGAGCCGCCGACCATCCCGGCCAGCCGGCGCAGGAGCTTCCCCGCCGAGACTCGCCCGACCAGGTCGGGCGTGACTGCCGCCACGAGCGCCACCTTGCCCTCGCTCCGGGCGCCCAGGACCACGACGCCGGATCCCAGCCGGGCGCGCAGCAGGTCGGCCATCTGACGCAGCTCGGCCGCGGGGGCCGGAGGCACTTCGCGGGCGACCACCCGGATCCCGGCGACCGCGCGCTCCTCCGCCGCGGCGCCACCGCCGGAGAGCAGCTGCAGCCGGAGCTTCGCGAGCTCGGCGTCGCGCTCCTTGAGCGCGCGGCGGAGCGCCGCGAGCTCGCGCCCGGTGTCTCCCGGCGCGGCGCCCAGCGCCTGCTCGACCGCCGTGAGCTCCGCGTCACGCTGGCGCAGGAACGCGAGCGCTCCTTCACCGGTCAACGCCTCGATGCGGCGCACACCCGAGGCGATCCCGCGCTCCGAGCGCAGCACGAAGGGGCCGATCTCGCCGGTGTTGCCGACGTGACAGCCGCCGCAGAGCTCGAGCGAGAATCCCGGCACCTCCACGGTGCGCACCTTGTCGCCGTACTTCTCGCCGAACAGCGCCATCGCGCCCGCCGCCACCGCCTCCTTGAAGTCCCGGCCGGGCGTGATCCGGGTGGGCACCGCACGCAGCACCCATTCGTTGACCCGCGCTTCGATCCGCCGGCGCTCCTCCTCGGTCAGCGGACGGTTGTAGGTGAAGTCGAAGCGCAGGTGGTCGGGAGCCACCAGCGATCCGGCTTGGTGCACTCCGGTGCCCAGGGTCTCGCGCAGCGCCGCGTGCAGAAGATGTGTTGCCGTGTGGTTCCGCTGCGTGGGAAGCCGGTGCTCGGGAAAGACGAAAAGCTCGACTAAGGGATACGGACTGTTGAGGCGCCCTTCCACGACCTGGACGTCGTGGAGCACGCGGCCCGCGGTGTCGCGCCGCACGTCGCGCACCTCGGCGCGCCCGCCCGGCCACCGGACTTCGCCGCGATCCCCGACCTGTCCTCCGGACTCAGCGTAGAAGACCGTGTGGTCGAACACGACGACGCCGCCCTCCCCGACCTCGAGCTTCCCCGAGAGTTCCGCGCCCTGAATCGAGGCCGCGCCCGCGCCGGCGTCTTCGCCAGCGGCGACCAGCGCGAGAATGTTGACTCCCTTAGCCGAGAGCTGTTCATAGCCTTCGAACGTCGTCGCTCCGGCTCCGGCAAGCTCCTTCTCGAGCGCCGTCTGCAGTTGCGCGCCCCAGCGCTTGGCCGCGCTGCCCGCGGCGCGGGAGCGCTCGCGCTGCTCGGCGAGCGCCTCTTCGAACCCCACCAGGTCGACCCCGAACTTCTCCTCCTCGGCGATCTCGCCGAGCAGCTGGATCGGCAATCCGTAAGTGTCGTAGAGCCGGAAGGCGGCCTCGCCGGAGAGCGCGCCGCGACCCGAGCGCTTCGCATCCTCGATCGCCTCCTGCACCTTCTGCGCGCCGATCGCGACCGTCGACAGGAACTTCTCCTCCTCGGTGCGGATCGTCTCCACTGCGGCGCTCCGGGTCGCGTCGAGCTCGGCGTAGACGCCGGCCATCGCCTCGTCGACGGTCGGCACGAGTCGGCAGAGGAATGGCTCGGCGAAGCCCAATCGCATGCCGTGACGCACCGCGCGGCGCAGCAGCCGGCGCAACACGTAGCCCCGCCCCTCGTTCGAGGGGATCACCCCGTCGGCGAGCAGGAAGGCGACCGCACGCAGATGGTCCGCGACCACCCGCATCGAGACGTCGCGCCCGGCGTCGGCGCCGTAGCGGGTGCCGGCGAGCGTCGCGGTCGCCTCGAGGATCGGCCGGAAGAGATCGGTGTCGTAGTTGGAATCGACGCCGGCGAGCACTGCCGCCACCCGCTCGAGCCCGGCACCGGTGTCGATCGACGGCTTGGGCAGCGGCGTCATCGCACCGCCGGCGGCGCGCTCGAACTGCATGAAGACGAGATTCCAGATCTCGAGGTAACGCCCGGAGTCGGTCCCCTCCTCCCACTCGACCGCCGGCTCGCCGGGGCGCCGGTCGACGTAGATCTCGCTGCACGGGCCGCACGGGCCGGTGTCGCCCATCGCCCAGAAGTTGTCCTTCTCGCCGCAGCGCACGATCCGCTCGGCGGGCAGCCCCGAGATCTTCCGCCAGAGCTCGAAGGCCTCGTCGTCCTGCTCGTAGACCGAGGCGAAGAGCTGCGCCGCGGGCAACCCCCAGACGCGGGTGACCAGATCCCAGCCCCACTCGATCGCCTCTGGCTTGAAGTAGTCGCCGAAGGAGAAGTTGCCTAGCATCTCGAAAAAGGTGTGGTGGCGCGGGCTGGGCCCCACGTTCTCGAGATCGTTGTGCTTGCCCGAGACGCGCAGGCACTTCTGAACCGTGACCGCGCGCCGGAAATCGGGCGTCGCGGCGCCGGTGAAATAGTCCTTGAACTGCACCATGCCAGCGTTGGTGAAGAGCAGCGTCGCGTCGCCGTGCGGCACGAGCGGCGAGCTCGGCCGCGCCTGGTGACCGCGCGCGGTGAAGAAATCGACGAAACTCCGCCGGATATCGGCGCTCCTCATGACGACTCTCGCTTTCCGGAACTCGGCGTCGGGCGACTCGCGCTCCGCCGGCGGCGACCTGCTACGAATCCTCGGGCGAGGCTTCGGCGCCGGGGGCGAACTCCCTCAAAACACGAAAGATAACATGCCTAGGGTAGCCCCGGCGGGCGAGATGCCGGGCGAGCGCCGCGGGTTCGAAGGGCGAGCGGCGGGCCCATTTCTCGGCAACCTCGCGGGCGCGCACGAGCTCGTCGTGCGGCGTGAGCTCGCCCAGCGCCAGCCCGATCGCCTCCTCCGGCGCGCCGCGCCGGGCGAGCTCCTGGACGATACGGGCCCGTCCGTAGCCCTTACGCCGAGCGAGCTCGGCGGCATAGGAGCGCGCCAGCGCCTCGTCGTCGAGTAGCCGCAGCCCGGTGAGCCGCTCTATCGCCGCCGCGATCTCCGGCTCGGGACAGCCGGCCCGTCCCAGCTTGAGCGCCAGCTCGCGCCCGAAGTGGGGTCGCCGCTCGAGGAGCTTGAGCGCCCGCTCGTAGGCCGACGGGACGCGCCGCTCAACCATGGCGGGTGCGCAGCCGTCGCGCCAAGCGGCGCAGCGGCGAGCCGGCCGGGAGCCGGCGCTCGACGTCGTCGAGCGCCGCTGGCAGGAGGACGACGTTGCGCCGCTTGATCTCCACGAACAGCAGCTCCATCTGATCGGCGCGCACTTCGGTGGCGGGCGAGAGCAGGCGGCGGAGCGTCGTCCGCCCGTCGATCCCCTCGAGGAAGGCGCGCTGGGCGGCGCCCAGGTCGGCGAGCTCGCGCGCTTCCGGCGCCCGGACCCAGGCCGGAACGAGCCCCTCGATGACGTCGATCGGGAAGATGGCGCTCTCCGCACCGACCAACACGTCGTCGTTGCCCTCGACGCTGAGCAGCAGTTCGCGCAGATCGATCTCGGCGCTCGAGCTCGGCCGGTCGGGGCCACTGCGCACGATCTCGAGGGCGTGCTCCTGCACCAGCCGGAAGCAGGCATCGAGGAAGGGGAAGTGCACCCCGCCGACCCGGTCCCAGAGGTCGGCCAGCGAGGCCTCGGGCGAGGAGGCGCCGAGCAGCCGCCGCTCGTACGCGCCCACCGTGAGCTCTTCTTCGGCCTCCACCGGCCGGACGACCACGCCGTCGTCGACCAGCACGCCGCGAATCCGCGCCAGCTCGTCCATCCATCGGGTTCCTTCGAGCACCAGCTCGGCCGGCGAGAGATCCACCGCCAGATCGGGCTCGGCCGGCTGGCCCTCCTCGAAGTAGAAGAGGCCTTGCGGCCAGAGGAAGAGGTCCTGCACCGACTCCTGCATCGACCGGGCGAGGGTCGAGCGCACCGTCCGCTCGTCGAGCAGGCCGAGGGCGACCAGCGCGACGCCGAGCGGGATGCGGCGCGCGCGGGCCAGGCTGAGCGCCCGGGCGAGCGCGTCGCCGGTCAGGTGGCCGTGCGCCAGCAGGTGCTGGCCATAGAGCTCCTGCACCAGGTTGGAGCGGCAGGCGACCAGCCGGCCGCGCAGGAACAGCACCCGTTTCTCGCGCTGCGAACGGCGCACGACGAGCGTTCCCGAGACCCGCTCGGTGGCCGCCCATTGAATGAGGTTGGCGGCGGGGAACGCGGTCAGCCGCCCGGTGAACTCCATGCGGGAATCCTAGCCCGGACCGGGTCCGCGCGGCGGCGCGACGGTCAGCGCTTGGGGCCTTCGATGCGCTCGACCTCGAACGCCGTCTCCGCCGAGCCCAGCAGCGAGCCCGGCCCTTCGAGCGACGACTCCATCTGCTCGCGCGCCGCGTCGGCGGTGAACTGCACGCCCTGGATCTTGAGCTTGAACTCGTCCGGGTTGGTCGCCCGCCGCATCGCCTCCTCGAGGGTGATCAGCCCCGACTTGTAGAGCTGGAAGAGCGACTGGTCGAAGGTCTGCATCCCGTACTGGCTGGTGCCGAGCGCGATCTGCTCCCGGATGTACTTGGTCTTCTCCTTGTTCTCGATGCACTCGCGGATGTACGGCGTGACGATCATCACCTCGGCCGCCGGCACGCGGCCGATGCCGTCGGCGCGCGGCATCAGGCGCAGCGAGATGACCGCCTTGAGCACCTGGCCCAGCTGGATGCGGATCTGCTTCTGGTGGTGCGGCGGGAAGACCGCGATGATGCGGTTGACCGTCTCCGTCGCGTCGAGGGTGTGCAGGGTCGAGAAGACCAGATGGCCGGTCTCGGCGGCGAGCAGCGCGGTCTCGATCGTCTCGTAGTCGCGCATCTCGCCGACCAGGATGACGTCCGGATCCTGGCGCAGCGCCGAGCGCAGGGCGCCCGAGAAGGTGCGCGTATCGACGTCGATCTCGCGCTGGTTGACGATCGACTTCTTGTCCCGGTGCAGGAACTCGACCGGGTCCTCGATGGTCACGATGTGCTCGCTACGCGAGCTGTTGATGTAGTCGATCATCGCCGCGAGGGTGGTCGTCTTGCCCGAACCGGTGGTGCCGGTGCAGAGCACCAGGCCGCGTTGTTCCTCGCAGATCCGCTCGAGAACCGGCGGCAGGGTGAGCTCGCGGATGGTCAGGATGCGCCCCGGGATGACGCGCAGCACCAACCCCACCGTGCCGCGCTGCTGGAAGATGTTGCAGCGGAAGCGTCCGAGGCCGGGCACCGAGTAGGCGATGTCGATCTCGAACTCGTCCTTGAAGCGCTGCTTCTGGCGCGCGTTCATCATCGAGAACGCCATCGCGATGGTGTCTTCCTGCATCAGTCGCTTGAGCTCGGTGAGCGGAATCAGCCCGCCGTCGACGCGCAGCACCGGATGGGTCCCGACCTTGAGATGGAGGTCCGAGGCCTTGCGTTCGACGGCGATCTTGAGCAGGTCGTTGACGTTCATCGCTTACCTCCGCGCACCGCGCTAGGAGAGCTGCCCGACCGCCGCCGGAACCGGCGCCAGCCAGCCGTATCGGTCCGCCACCTCGCCGCGCGTGATGCCCAGGAACTCCTGCATGAGCCGGCGGGTGACCGGGCCCGGCTTGCCGTCCCCCACGGGAATGCGATCGACCGAGCGGATCGGCGCCACCTCGACCGCGGTGCCGGTGAAGAACGCTTCGTCGCAGGTGTAGAGCATGCCGCGCGGGATCGCCTCGCGGCGGATCGGAAAGCCGGCGTCCTCGGCCAGGCGGAGGATCGAGTTGCGGGTGATCCCGGGGAGGATCGACGAAGAGACCGGGGGCGTGAAGATCACCCCGTCCTGGACCAGGAAGATGTTCTCTCCGGAACCCTCGGAGACGTACCCGTGCTCGTCGAGCGCGATCCCCTCGGCGAAGCCGTTGGTGATCGCCTCCATCTTGACCAACTGGGAGTTCAGGTAGTTGGCGGTCGCCTTGGCGAGCGCCGGCGAGGCGCCCGCTCCCATCCGCCGCCAGGTCGAGACACAGGCATCGACTCCCTGCTCCACCGCTTCGTCGCCCAGGTAACGCCCCCACGACCAGACCGCGATCACCACGTCGACCGGCGATTTCAGCGGATTGATGCCCGCCGTGCCGAAGCCGCGGAAGACCAGCGGCCGGATGTAGCAGGCCGCGAGCTCGTTGGCGCGGATGGTCTCGAACACCGCCTGGGTCATCTCGTCGCGCCGGAAGGGGATCTGCATCCGGTAGACCTTGCAGGAGTTTTCCAGCCGCTTCAGGTGATCGGCCAGCCGGAAGACGGCCGGACCCTGCCCGGTGGCGTAGCAGCGGATGCCCTCGAAGAACCCCGAACCGTAGTGCATGGCGTGCGCCATGACGTGCACGGTCGCCTTCTCGAACTCGACCAGGCCGCCGTTCATCCAGACGAACCGAATGCCGGCAAAGGGGTTCTCGGCCACGCGCACCTCCAAAGGAAGACTCGGCGGGATGGTAACCCCCACCCCAGGGGGTGTCAACGCGAAAAGCCCCTGCCAGCGAGCACCAAGCCGGCCGCGACGACCGCGGCGGTCTCGATGCGCAGCACTCGTTCACCGAGCGACCAGCGCGGCAGCTCCGTCCGCGCGAAGAGCTCCCGCTCCCCCGCGCTCCAGCCACCCTCCGGTCCGACCAGGATGGACAATCGCCCGTCCTCGGTGGCGACTCGGGGCGCTTCGCTCGATGCGCCGCGATCGAGCACCGCGACCGACGCGCCGTCCTGCGCCAGGCGGACGACCACCTCGTGGAGGCCGCCCGCGACCGTCACCTCCGGCACCACCGCGCGCTCGCACTGCTCGACGGCGGAGACCGCGATGCGTCCCAGCCGCGCGAGTTGCGCGGCTAGGAGCGACCGGGCGTCGCGCTCGGTCGAGAGAAAGCGGATGGCGGCCACCCCGAGTTCCGTCGCCTTCTCAACCAGCCAGGCGGCGCGCTCCGGCTTGGGGGGCGCGACATAGAGCTCGATGGCCAGGGCTGGCTCGTTCGACGGCGCCGGCTCGCCGAGAGCGACCCGCGCCGAGCGCTTCTCGACCGCCAAGACCTCCGCCCAGCGCGCGGCTCCGCGGCCGTCCGCGGCGCGCAGCCGGTCGCCGACCTGGTGCCGCTTGACGCGGAACAGATGGTGATGCGTCTCGCCGTCGAGGACCACGACGCTCTGAGAGAAAAGCTCACCGAGGAGGAGGAAGGTGGACATTTCGCCGGCCTCGAGCTTGTCACCAGTCTCGGTTGGGCAACAGCTCGCGAGAGAAGCCCACCTAGGGAAGCGGTGGCCAGGCCGGCGCTCTCGGCTCGACGACACCCTCGGGCTTGGTGAAGCCGAGAGCGGTCCAGTCGCCTGCGACAGCGTCGCCGAACTCCTCGACTCCTAGCCGAAAGACGCCCTCTCGGACTTCGTTCGCCTCGCCGAGCAGGATCCCGGAGAGGATCAAGGTGCCTCCCGGGCGCACCGCGCCGACGATCGCCGCCATCTCGTCGGCCAGCTCGTGCGGCAGGGCGTTGGCGATCACGACATCGAAGGCAGGGTCGGCGGCGAGCGCCGCGACACGGCCGGCAAAGAAGACGGCGGCGTTCCGATTGGCGCGCGCGTATTGGCTGGCGAGGAAGGCGGCGCCGGGATCGAGGTCGAAGCCGATCGCCGCGCGCGCGCCGAGGAGGAGCGCCGCCATCGCCAGGATCCCCGAGCCGCAGCCGACGTCGAGCACCCGCCGCGCGCCGAGCGCCGTGCGCTCCAGGAGCTCATAGGCCAGGCGGGTCGATTCGTGGCTGCCGATGCCGAACGCGGTGCGCGCGGGGATGCGCAGGACCAAGCGGTCGCCGATCAGGGCAGGGTCCGGCGCCTCGGCCACCTCGTCCCACTCGCGGGGATCGACCAGCAGCCGCTCGCCGAGCGGGATCGGAACCGCCGACCGGCGCCAGGTCTCCAACCAGTCGCGCTCCTCCACGGCGCCGGAGTCGACCACACCGGCGCCCGGCACCCACGCCACGAGACTCGCGAGCTCACCCCGAGCCGGTCGGTTGGCAGCGCTGAACGTCGCCTCGACGAGGAGCTCGCCCTCGGCTGCCGGCTCGGAGACGAATCCCTCGCACCCCACGGCCCAGAGCCAGGCCGCCAACAGCTCCTCCTGCGCCTCTGGAACGCGAATGCGGACGC
>CAZPZW010000088.1:0-13430 GCA_964591165.1 uncultured Thermoanaerobaculia bacterium
CGCTGGGCGTCGTTGAAGTAGGCCGGGACGGTGATCACCGCTTCGCTGACCTTCTCGCCCAGGTAGTCCTCGGCCGCCTGCTTGAGCTTGCCGAGGACCATCGCCGAGATCTCCGGCGGCGAGAACAGCTTGCCGTCGATCGAGATCCGGCAGTCGCCGTTGTCGGTCCGCTCGACGCGGTAGGGCACCATCTTCATCTCGTCGTTCACCTCGTCGAAGCGCCGGCCCATGAAGCGCTTGATCGAGAAGATGGTGTTCTTGGGGTTGGTGACCGCCTGCCGTTTGGCGACCTGGCCGACCAGACGCTCGCCGCTCTTGGCGAACGCCACGACCGAGGGGGTGGTCCGGCTCCCCTCGGAATTGGCGATGACCTTGGCTTCGCCACCCTCCATGATGGCGACCACGCTATTGGTGGTGCCGAGATCGATTCCGATGATCTTGCTCACTGAAGCCTCCTTGTCCAGATCGAGATGATGAAATCTTAGCTGCCGAGAGTCAATCCTCGGCTCACCATATTTGACAATTTCCAGCTAAGATTTATTCCCGATCGGGTCAGTCGAGCAGGACCAGGGGGGTCGCTTCGCCGATTTCGAGGTCGCGGAAGAACTCCGGATCGGCCAAGAAGTCGCCGCTGATCGTCTCCGACATCCCGACGCTCGGCTCGCTGGCGCCCTCGTCGCGGGCCCGCAGCGTGTAGGCGAGCTGGTCCACCCGGTAGTCGAGGCGCCGCCCGGTCGGATCGAGCAGCGCCCGTTCCGGCAAGAGCTCTCCGGCGGCGAGCTCGGCCAGGCGGTCCGGGTAGCGCCCTTCGAGCAGGAAGTAGGTGCGCGCCGCCCGATCCACCAGCTGCGCATGCGCCACGCGGCGCTGTTTGTCGAAGTTCTCCCGGTCGACTTTCTGCCAGGGGAAGGGCAGGAGCGCGTACGACGGCGCGCGCACCGCGAGCAGCACCAGCGCGGCGCTCGCGATCAACGCCCCGAGCCCGAACAGGCTCCCCAGCCAGACCGCGCGCGTCGCGCCGGCTTCGGCGGGCAGCTCGATCCGGCGGCTGCGCGACCGGCGCTTCGGCTCCTCCTCCTCCGGCTCGACCGCGGCCGGTTCCTCGCTGGCGGGCAGACTGCCGGCGGGCCGCACGAGGCCGAGCTGGAGGAGGCGATAGAGCCCGTAGAGGGTCTTGTACTCGCCCAGCTTGGTGGCCTCGGCAAGGTGCGCCGCGGGGGTGACGCCGTCGAGCCGCTCGAGCAGCAGTCGCTCGTCGGGCGTGATCCAGAGCTCTTCCTCGCTCTCCGCCGGCCGTTCGCCATCCACTCCGATCACCCGCAGGGGCAGCTCGCTCGGCAGCCGTTCGTAGGCCAGGAAGCCGTGCGGCAGGGTGCCCGAGAGCGTCCCCTCGCCCATCAAGTCGCCGATCGAGCGCAGCAGCAGCTCTTCGATCGAGATGGGCGTCATCCCGTCCTCGAACGAGACCTCGTCGCCGGAGTAGAACTTGAACTCTCCCTCGCGCCAGCGCAGCACCTGGAGCAGCAGGCCGTAGGTCTGCTGGCGCAACGCCGCGAGCAGCTGCGCGCGGCTCAAGGTGCCGGATTCGACCAGGAAGTCGGCCAGTCGCTTGCCCGACTGGCGATGCTCCTCGGAGAGCCGCGAGAACGCGTCGGGCTGGATCAGGCCCTGGCTGGCCAGCACTTCTCCCAGGCTGTCCTCGAAGTTCTGGTTGAGCGCGTCGGCGGCGACGATCTCGCCGCGCAGGAACGAGACCGCGAGGATGTCCTGCTCGCCTTGCACGGTGAGGATCCCCGTCTTCTGCTGCTGCGACACCATCTGCAGGATGTCGGGCAGGCGGAAGATCTTGAGATCGCCTTCGAGCGCCATGTCGCCTTTCACTCCACCTGCTTGAGCTCGCGCCGCACGCAAACCGCCACGTAGAACGCCGTCGCCAGCCCTGCCACGACGAGCGCCAGACCGTGCGGCAGGCCGCCGCCGATCGGCAGCTCCACGCCGAACGAGAAGACGAAGGGCAGGAGCGCGAGGGCCGCGAGCACGAGGAGATTGCCGATCTCGCGCCGTCCTTCCCCCAGCTCGGCCAGCGACAGCGCGGGCAGCAGCGCGCGCACCCAGCGCGAGATCGGGCCACTGCGCCAGCCGAGCCAGTCGACCGCGGGGCCGTAGCCGCGGCGGCGCCGCACGAGATGCAGCGCCACCGCGAGACCAGCCGCCCCGAGGCCGGCCACAGCCGAACCGGCGAGGGGCCAGCGTCCGGGAGCCGGAGCCGCTTCGCGCGAGCCCGCCCAGACCTCGCGCAACCGGCGGCGGATCTCGTCGCGCCGCGCCAGGCCGCCGTTGAAGGTGAGAACCCGATCGGGATTCGGAACCTGGACCCAACGGTCGACCCGCTCGCCGTCGATCGCCTTCGCCTGGGCGAGCGCTTCGCGCGACTCCTCGAACTGGTACGACTCCGAAAAGCTCAGGCTGAGGTCGTAGAGCGCCGCTGCGGAGGGCTTCTCGCCGCGCGCCGCGCGCTCGAAGTACTGGTTCGCCAGGGCGAAATCCCCCTTGCGGAAGTGATAGGCCCCGATGTTGATCAGCGCGCTGGCGTTCTGCGGCTCCGACTCGATCACCTGGCGATAGAGCGCCTTCGCCTGCTCCCACTGACCGAGCGTGCGGTGGACGTCGGCCAGTAGCTCGTTGGCCACCGGCTCGCCGGCGAGCGCCGTCTCCAGCACTTGGAGATCGGCGAACAGGCCGCCGTAGAGTCGGCCGTCGGCGAAGTGCGACAGGGCGCGCGCCGGGGGCGACTGCGCCAGAGCGACCCGTTGGACTTCGCCGGCGGCGATCCACGGCACCAGGCCCACGACCAGCCAGACCGCGGCGCTCACCCACCGCTCGCTCGCGCTCTCGTAGCCCCAGAGCAGCGCCGACCAGAAGAGCAGCAGCCAGAGCGGCCCCGAGGGCAGAGCCAGCGGCCAGAGGAGCAGCAACGCAGTGACCAGGCGCGCCGAGCCGAGCGACATCCGCTTGCCGAGCCAGCGCTCGAGGTCGGCGACCAGCGCGCTGCCCTTCGCTGCGACCTGGGTGAGCACGAAGAGCGCTGCCGCCAGCAGCAGCACGGCGCAGAGCCAGAAGAGCAGATTGGCGCGCAGGATGGTCCGTTCCGGGATGGTCCACAGCCGGCCGAACCCGACCAACACGTGGCGCGCCGCCGCGAGGTACGACCCGTCGCGGCCCGCCACGCGGGCCCGCGCGAAGGCGACCTCCGGGCGGCCGGGATCGAGCCGCTCGGCGGCATCGAGCGCCCAATGGGCGCGGACGATGTTGCCCTCGCGCGCCGAGCGCAAGGCCTGGGCCGTGACGCCCAGCGAGAGATCGACCAGGCGGGTCATGCCGAGTTGACGTGCGGTCGTCAACATCCCCTCGAGCGCCTCGGCGGCCTTGTCGGGATGGTCGCTGTAGAAGGCGCCCACCCACTGCAGCCAGGCTTCCTGGAGGCTGTAGAGGGAGCGTTCGACACCCCGGCTGAGCTCGAAGCCGACCGGCTGCGCGCCCGGACCCTGCGCGCCGAGCGCGCCCGCCGTCGCGGCGACGAGCAGCACGAGGGCGCCGGCGACGCGCCGCCAGGGCGCCGGCTCAGCCGCGCTTCTGGACATAGCGCATCCGCAGCCGGTAGAGCAGGTCCTCGAGCACCGCGAGCTCCTGCGCCGAGAGATTTCCGGTCGTGCGCTGGCGCAGCAGGTCGAGCAGGTCGATGTAGCGGCGCGCTTCCTCGAGGTTCTCCGCCGTCGTGCCATCCTCGAGCGCGAGATCTCCCAGGAAGAGGAAGGCCGGCTCGGCCAGCAGGCCGACGAGATCGAGAAAGCTCGGTCCGCCCAATCCGGGCGGCGTGCCGGGGATCTCCAACCGCGGGCCCGCGGGTGTCTCGGGGGAGGGCGCCGAAGGCGGCGGGAGGCGCGGCGGTTCGGGCGCCGGCCGCGCGGGAGGCTCGGGCGCGCGCGCGCTCGGCGCCTCCTCCGGCTCGGCGTCGCGCGCGAACTCCTCACGCAACCGCCCATCGGGGGTGAACATCCGCTTGTCGGTGACCTTGATCTCGCTCACGGCAGGCTTTGGAACGCTAGACTATGCTAACAAGCGTACTTTCCGACCGGCAAGCGAACCGTCGCGCGCGCCGGCCTCTCGCGTGCCCGATCCTCGACCCCTCGCACCCACCGACCTCGCGCGCCTCGCCGGTCTGGTGGCGCGACTGCGCGCCCCCGACGGCTGTCCGTGGGATCGCGAGCAGAAGCTCGGTGATCTGCGCGCCTATCTGCTCGAGGAGGCGCACGAAGTCGCCGCGGCGATCGACCAGGGGGAGCTCGATGCGCTGGCCGGCGAGCTGGGCGATCTGCTCTTCCAGGTGGTCTTCGTGGCGGCGCTCGCCGAGGAGGCGGGCGGCACCCGCCTCGCCGACGCGGTCGACCGCGTCGAGGCGAAGATGATCGCCCGCCATCCGCACGTCTTCGGCGGCGAGACGCTCGCCTCCGCCGAGGCGGTGCGCGCCGCCTGGGAGCGCCGCAAAGTGCGCGAGGGCCACGGCGAGCGGCGCTCGCTGCTCGACGGTGCGACCGCCGCTTCGCTGCCGGCGCTGGTCGCGGCGTACCGGCTCACCCAGAAGGCGGCGGGCGTCGGCTTCGACTGGCCCGACGCGCAGGCCGTGCTCACCAAGCTCGATGAGGAGCTCCTCGAGCTCAAGCAGGAGCTCCCGGCTGCTGCGGACGCCGTCGACGAGGCCGGCAAGGAGCGGCTGGCGAGCGAGCTCGGGGACCTGCTGTTCACCGCGGCCAACCTGGCGCGCCATCTCGAGATCGATCCCGAGGCGGCGCTGGCGCGCTCGAACCTCAAGTTCCGGCGACGTTTCCGCGCCGTCGAGGAGCGCCTCGCCGCGACCGGCCGCAACGTCGCCGACGCCTCGCTCGCGGAGATGGACGAGGCATGGAACGCGGCCAAGGCCGAGGAAGGCGAGCGCCCCTGAGAATCGCCTGCTTCTGGAACGAGGCGCGATCGCTCGACCGGATCTCGTTCCGCCACGAACATCTGCTGCGCGGCTTCGCCGCTCTCGGCCATTCGCCGACGCTGGTCACCGCGCGCCCCTGGATCGGGTCGTTCGCCGGGCCGCAGCTCCTGGTCGACGACCTCGCGGAGCTCGCGCGCCCCGAGTTCTGGCGGCGGGCCGGATTCGCCGCCGCGGTGGGGCTCACCTGGCTGCGCAAGACCGCGCTGCTCGAAGCGCTCGCGGCGGCCGGCGTGCCCTCGATCGCGCTCGCCGACTCCGACGGACAGATCGGCTTCGCGGCGCATCCGGCGATCTCCTGGGCGCGCATCGGGCCTTATCAGCGGACGGCCCGCGAACGGGCGCGCGCCCTGCTCTACTTCGCGCGGCGCTACGCGGCGAGCGCCCGCCGTCGCGATCCCGAGGACCGCGATTTCGTCGCCAGCGCCCGCGCCTCGTCCGCCATCGCTTTCGGCAGCGCCGAGGCGATCGCCAGCTTCCGCCGCTTCCTCACCCAACAGGGCGCCGCCGAACTCGCGGCACGCGGCTTCGTCGCGCCCTTCCCGGTCCCCGAGGAGTTCTGTACCGCGGAGCTGCCGGCGAAGGAAGATCGTCTCGTCGCGATCGGCCGCTGGAGCGATCCGCAGAAAGACGCTCCCCTGCTCGCCGCCGCGCTCGACCGGCTGTTCGCCCACCGTGCCTCGACTCGCGTGACCCTCTTCGGCGCCGACGGCGCGGCGGCCTTCGCGACGCTCGCGGCGCGCCGGCCACAGCTCGAGGTCGCCGGCGAACGCCCGCCCGGCGAGATCCGCGCGGCGCTCGCGGCGAGCCGCGCGGCGATCGTCGCATCGCGTTGGGAGACCGGCCCGCACGTCGCTTTCGAGGCGCTGGCGCTCGGCGCCGCGCTGGTCGGGCCCCCGCTGCCCAACCTGCGCGGACTGACGGCGGGCGGGAAGTTCGGGACGCTGGCCACCGACCGGCGGCCGGCGAGTCTCGCCCGGGCGCTCGCCGAGGAGCTCGCGCGCTGGGATCGCGGCGAGCGCGACGGGCCGGCGATCGCCCGCCACTGGCGTCCCGAGCTCTCGGCGGTCGCGGTCTGCCGGAAACTGCTCGCGGCGCTGCCCGGGTCGGGTCTCTAGGGCGCCGCGGGCGGGCGGCGCGCGAGCTCGCGCGCCACCGGGTCCACGACCAGCGCGGCCATCCTCCGGTGCCCCTCGGCGGTGGGGTGGATGCCGTCGGCCTGGTTGAGCTCCGGCACCGCGGCGACCCCGTCGAGCAGGAAGGGAATGAGCGGCACCGCGAGCTCGCGCGCCAGGCGGGGATAGAGCTCGCGGAACCCCCGGGTGTACTCGGGGCCGTAGTTGGGCGGCATCTGCATTCCGGCGAGCAGCACGGAGCTCCCGGCGGCGCGACTCCGTTCGACGATCGAGCGCAGGTTCGCCTCGATCGCCGCGAGCGGCTGGCCGCGCAGCCCGTCGTTCGCCCCCAGCGCCACCAGCAGCAGCGCCGGGCGCTGCGCGAGCAACCAGTCGAGGCGCGCCAGTCCGCCGGCCGTGGTGTCCCCGGACACTCCCGCGTTGACCACCCGGATGGCGATGCCGCGCGCGGCGAGGAGCTCTCCGACGAGCGCCGGATAGGCCTCCCCCTCTCCCAGCCCGAGTCCTGCGGTCAGGCTGTCGCCGAGGAAGACGACGAGCGGCGGCGCCGCCTCGCTGCCCGGCGCGGAAGGCGGGATCTGTGCGGCGGCCGCCGGGGTCGAGGGCGCGCTCGCCGGGGCCCGCGGGGGTTCGCCGCTGCAGGCGACGAGCAGGCCGGCGAACGCGACGACCGAGAGCCCCCGACCGGTCGCCCGGCGGTTCATCGCTCACCCCGCGGTTGAGCCGTTTCTCGCGCCACGACGTATCCCTCGGCGGGCCGCACGAATTCGGATCGACGCATCGCGTGATCTTATTCGCCCCGAGAGGTCTCATGACGCCACGCATCGAAACCGTGCAGCTCACCAAGCGCCTCCCCTCGGGCGATCGCCTGCTCACCATCCTCGACGCGGTCGATCTGGCGATCGCGCCAGGCGAGTACGCCGCGATCCTCGGGCCCTCGGGCAGCGGCAAGTCGACGCTCCTCGGGCTCCTGGCCGGTCTCGACCGGCCGACCTCGGGGGAGGTGCGGATCGACGGCGAGCCGATCCAGGCCCTCTCCGAGGACGCCCTCGCCCGCCTACGCCGGCGCCGCATCGGCTTCGTCTTCCAGTCCTTCCAGCTACTCGGCAATTTCACCGCGCTCGAGAACGTCCTCCTGCCGCTCGAGCTCGCGGCGGCGCCGCGCGCGCACGAGCGAGCCCGCGCCATGCTCGCCAACGTCGGGTTGGCCGAACGGACGCACCACTACCCGGCGCAGCTCTCCGGCGGCGAACAGCAGCGAGTGGCGCTCGCCCGCGCGTTCGCGCCGCAACCGGCGATCCTCTTCGCCGACGAGCCCACCGGCAACCTCGACGGTGCAACCGGCGAGCGGATCCTCGACGCCGTCGACGCGCTGCGCCGCGAGACCGGCACGACGCTCGTCCTGGTGACCCACGATCCTTCCATCGCCGAGCGTGCCGATCGCCGGGTCTTCCTGCGCGACGGGAGGATCGAGCGCATCGAGGGGAGCGCCGGTTGACCGGCGCCGCCTACCTCCGGCTGCTCGCCCGCGAGTCGCGCGGGGCGCGCGGCCGACTGCTCTTCTTCGTCCTCTGCCTGGCGATCGGCGTGGCGGCGGTGGTCGCCGTCTCCGGATTCTCGGCGAGCCTCCGGCAGGGGCTGCGCAAGGAAGCCCGCCAACTGCTCGCCGCCGACCTCCGCCTCTCGGGCCATCGCGAGCCGCCTCCGGCGCTCTTCGCCGAGCTCGCCGCCGAGCCCGGCGTACGCACCACGCGGCTCACCGAGATGGTCACCGTCAGCGTGGCTCCGCTCGGCACGCCGGGCGCCGGGCGGAGCCAACTGGTCGAGCTGCGCGCGGTCGACGGCGAGTACCCCTTCTACGGCGAGCTCGCGCTCGACCCGCCGCGGCCCCTCGCCGAGCTGCTCGCCGACGGCGGCGCGGTCGCCGCGCCCGAGCTCTTCGCCCGGCTCTCCCTCGCCCCCGGCGATCCGATCTCGGTGGGCGGCCAACGCTTCGTGCTGCGCGGCCGGGTCATCTCCGAGCCCGACCGGATCGGACGCGCCTTCGCTCTCGGACCCCGCCTCTATCTCTCCGGCGCCAGCCTGGCCTCCACCGGCCTGACCGCGCTCGGCAGCCGGGTCGACCATCGCCTCCTGGTGCGTCTGCCCGACGGCGCACCGGCCGACAGCGCCGAAGCGCTCGCCAACCGCCTGCGTGCGCTACTCCCCGAGCCGAGCTTCTTCCGCCTCGAGACCTTCGCCCAGGGGCAGCCGGAGCTGCGTCGCGGGATCGACCGCACCGAGCGCTTCCTCGGTCTGGTGGCGCTCCTCTCGCTCCTGGTCGGCGGGGTCGGGATCGCGCAGACCGTGCGCGCCTGGCTCGCCGGGCGGCTCGACGCGATCGCGGTCTGGAAAGCGCTCGGCGGCCGGCCGCGCGAGGTGTTGGCGCTCTATCTCGGCCAGACCACGCTGCTCGCCCTCACCGGCAGCGCGGTGGGCGTCGCCCTCGGCTGGGGAATCGAGCGCGCCCTCCCCCGCCTGCTCGGCGCGCTCGTTCCCCGCCTGCCGCTCGCCCCGCTGGGGTGGGGCGAGATCGCGCGCGGCCTCGGCCTCGGCCTGGGGGTCGCGCTGCTCTTCGCGCTGCCACCGCTGGTCGCGGCGGTCGGCGTCCCGACGGCGCGGGTCTTCCGGCGCTCGATCGAGCCGCTGCCGCCGTCGCGCCTGCTGCTCTTCTCGACCGCGCTCGCCCTGATCGCCGGCATCGCGACGCTCGCCACTCTGCAGGCGCGCTCGTGGACCCTGGGGCTCGGATTCGCCGGCGGACTGGTGACGACCGCCGCGCTGCTCGCCTCGGCGGCGCGTGGGGTGATCCTTCTCGCCCGCCGGCTTCCCCGCCTCGGGCTGCCGCTCGCGGTGCGCTACGGCCTCGCCGCCCTCGGCCGGCCCGGGGCGCCGACCACCGCGAGCATCGTGGCGCTGGGACTCGGCGCGATGGTGGTGGTCGGCATGCGCACGGTGGAGAACGGGCTGGTCGGGCGGTTGCGCGCCGACCTGCCGAGCGCGGCGCCCACCGCGTTCCTGATCGACATCCAGCCCGAGCAGTGGTCCGGCGTCAGCGAAGAGATCGCCCGCGCCGGCGCGTCGAGCGTCGACTCGGTGCCGGTGGTGATGGCGCGCCTCGCGGCGGTCGACGGCCGCCCGGTGGGCGAGCTCGCCGCGGAGGCCGAGCGCGCGCGGGAGACGCGCGGCGAGGACGAGCGGGAGCGCCGCTGGCGGCTGACCCGCGAGCAGCGCCTCACCTATCTCGAGCGGCTTCCCGACGACAACACGCTGATCGCCGGCGCGCTCTGGTCGGATCCCGGGCGCGCCGAGGTGAGCGTCGAGGAGGAGTTCGCGCGCGGCCTGGGGATCGGCGTCGGCTCGACGCTCGCCTTCGACGTCCAGGGCGTGCCGATCGAGCTCGCGGTGACCAGCCTGCGCAAGGTGCGCTGGGAGAGTTTCGGCATCAACTTCTTCCTGGTGGTCGAGCCTGGAGTGCTCGAACGGGCGCCGCAGCTCCGCCTTGCGGCGGTGCGCCTGCCGCCCGGCGGCGAGCAGGCGCTGCAGGATGCCCTCGCGGTGCGCTATCCCAACGTCACGCTGTTCGCCATCCGCGAGGTGCTGGAGAAGGTGAGCGCGGTGCTCGAGCGAATCGGCCTCGGGGTGCGCTTTCTCGGGGGCTTCACCGTGCTCGCCGGGCTGGCCATCCTGGCCGGCGCGGTGGCGGCGGGAGCGGCGTTGCGCGCCCGCGAGGTGGCGCTCGGCAAGGCGCTCGGCATGACGCGCGCCCAAGTGGCGCTGCTCTTCGCCACCGAGTCGGCGGTGGTGGGGCTGATCTCGGGCGCGATCGGCGCCCTCGCCGGCAGCGCGCTCGGCGCCCTGGTGCTCGAGCGCGGGATGGAGATCCCCTGGCGCCCGGAGGTCGCGACGCCGCTCCTCGCCCTCGTGCTCTCGGCGGCGCTCGCCGCCGGCGCCGGTCTCGCGGCGAGCTTCAAGCCGCTCGGCGAGCGGCCGATCGAAGCTCTGCGCGGCGCCGAATGACGGCGCCCTGCTTCTACTCTGGAAGGTTCTCGCTGCGCTCGAGGAGGTAGGAGACCGGCACCAGCTCGAATCCGGCAGCGCGTGCCTTCGGCAGCTCCTCGGCGAGCACCCGCAGCGTCACCGCATGCGGGTGGGCGATGCCGATCGCCGCACCGCGCTCGCGCGCCAAGTCGAGCAGGCGCGCGAACTCGCCGTGGATCGCCGCCGCGCCCAGCTCGGGATCCAGGAAGACGTCGCGCGACGCCGCTGGCAGGCCGGCCTCGCGCGCCAGGTCGAAACCCAAGCTGTCGGGCGAGGTGCGAGAGTCGACGTAGAAGAGACCGCGCTCGACGAGCACGTCGAGCATCGCCATCATCGCCTCGCGATCGGTAGAGACGAGCGAGCCCATGTGATTGTTCACCCCGACCGCGCCGGGCACCGCCGCGAGCGCCCGCTCGGTCGCGCGCCGGATCTCGCGCCGCGACATGTCGGCGGTGAGCGCGCCCGGTCCCGGGTCCTCGTCGCCGCTGGCCTCCATAGGAAGATGGAGCAGCAGCTCGGCGCCGCGCTCGCGCAGCGCCGCCGCCACCTCGCGGCTGCGGGTGGCGAAGGGGAGCACGGCATAGGAAAGGCCGCCACCGAGGGCGGCGAGGCCGTCGAGCGTCACGACGCTCTCTCCCAGGTCGTCGATCAGGATCGCGATCCGCGCCGCGGTGGGTGGCAGGGCGGTGCTCGCCGCCGGCGGGGCGGCCTCGCGGCGCTTCGCCGGCGCCGCCTGGGCCGGCTGGCGGCGTGCGAGGTCCGGGCGGGCGGGGGCGCGGTCGAGCAGCCGGCCGCCGAGCAGTGCGCCGAGCGCGAAGAGCGCGGCGCCGCCCAGCAGGAAGAGGACGATGCGGTAGGAGGAGCGTCGCTTGCGGCGAGCCATGTCGATGGCGCGCGAGCGCGGTCGCGCCGCGCTAGGCGGGCCGCTCTGCGGCGGGAAGCTCGCCGCGCAGGTAGCGGATGCCGCGGTCGAGGATCAGCTCGGAGAGCGGGCGCTCGCGCTCCTCGAAGCGGCGCGAGAGCTCGTCGACCAGCAGGTCGGGCGCCTGTCCGTCGGAGAGCGGCTTGCCGTCCGGTCCCGCGAAGTAGGCGGTGGTGAGCAGCAGTCGGGCGCCGCTCGACAGCTCGAGCTTGCTGCGCTCACCGGCCCAGCCGAAGGTGGGCACGCCGACCAGCTTCGCCCCCGCCTTCTGCTGCAGCGCGGCAGCGAGGATCTCGGCGGCGCCACAGGTCGAACCGTCGACCAGCACTGCGATCGTCCCCTGGAAGACCACCGGCAGGTCGCCGCGGAAGCTCCGCGCGACCTTCTCCTTCTCCTTGAGCACGCCGAGCTCGCCCTGCGCGAAGAGCGCGGCAATCTGGAAAGCGGCCTCCGGATCGCCCCCGGCGACGCCGCGCAGATCGACCAGCAGCCGGGTCGCCCCCTCGCTGCTCAGGCCGGCGAGCAGAGCACGGATCGGCTCGACTGCGGCCGCCTCGAAGCGCGGCACGCGCAGCATCGGCAGTCCCTCGGGGCGCTCGAGGCGTGGCACGGGCGCCGGGCTCTCCCCCAGGGTGAGCTCGAGCTGCTTGGTCTCGCCCTGGCGCACGATCTCGACGGGGAGCTTGACGCCCGCCGGTCCGGCGAGCTTCTGGTTGATCTCCCAGAGCGGCATCTGCCGCGTCTGGCGGTCGCCCAACCCGGCGATGATGTCCCCCTCCTCGAAGCCGGCCGCGGCCGCGACGCTGCCGTCCTCGACCGAGGCGGCGAAGGCGACACCCTTGTCCTTGAGCACCAGCAGGCCGGCGTGCCGGGCACCCGGGACGACCGCCGGCTCGGCGTCGACCGGGACCGCGGCGGGCAGGAAGATCGAGAAGGCGTCGAGCGCGTCGGTCGAGCCCTCCATCGCGCCGGCGAGCAGCGTGCCGACGTCGGTCGGCTCGACGTAGCTCTGGCGGACGAGGTTGAGCGTCTCGGAGAAGACCGCGAGGTAGCGGTAGAGCGCGTCGGGGCTCGGCTCCTCCTTGCCGTCGTCGGAGGCGCTCCACAGCACGGCAGCGACCAGCGGCACCAAGACGAGGAGCGACAGGAGAAGGAAGCGGCGGCGCTGGCGGTTGGGGTCGGACAAGGAGGTTTGGATTCGGGCTAGCGCAGCCAGGAGCGCGGGTTCTCCGGTTTGTTGTGGACCCGGATCTCGAAGTAGAGCGAGGACCCCGAGCGCCCCAAGAGCGCGTGCAAAGATAGCACATCGTCCCGTTCGACCGAGAGCTCGGCCAAGCCGGCGTAGAGCGTCAGCGCGCCACCGGTGTGCTGCACCACCACCATCGGCCCGAACCCTTCGAACGGGGCCGCGAAGAGCACCTTCCCGGGGTAGACCACGCGTACCGGGGCGCCCGGGGAGGTGCTGAGATCGATGCCGTTGTGCGGCACCTTGGTGCCGTAGCGCGGATCGGTGCGCGGGCCGAACTCGTGGCGCACCGGCGCCTCGAGCGGCCACTCGAGGACGCCACGGAAGTCCTGGATCGGCAGGCCGGCGAGGCCGCTGGCACTGCGCCCGGCGAGGGCATCGAGGAAGGCCGACAGCTTGCGCGCCCGCTCGCCGAGCTCGAGCGCCCGCGAGGCCAGCCGCTCCCCCTCGCGGCGGGTGCCGACGAGGAGCGCGCTCTTGCGCCGCTCGAGCTCGCCCAACCGGTCGCGGCGCTCGCTCTCGCGGGTGAACCAAGCCTGCGCGATCTGGCGCTCCTCGGCGAGCTGCCGATGCTCGAGCTGGAGCCGCGCCCGGAGGTCCTCGATCGACGCCACCATCGCGGCGTCGCGCCGCGCGAGATAGCGCAAGGCGCGCACCGCCGGCAGCAGGTCCTCGCCCGGGGCGAGCGAGAGGAGCATGCGCAGTGTGCCGTGGCGCCCCATGCGATAGAGACCGGCGAGCCGGGTCCGCAACCGCTCGCGCTCCTCCGCCAGCCGCCGCTCCAGCTCGGCGATCGCCAGCTCGGAGGCCGCCGCCTTCTCTTCGGCGATCGACTTCGCCGCCGCGGCCTCCATCACCCGCTGCCCCTGGAGCTCGAGCTCGACTTCGAGCCGTTCGATCTCCCCCTCGATCCCCGCCGCCGAGGCCTTCACCCGCTCGAGCCGCGCGGTCAGCCGCGCGATCTCGCCGCGAATCCCCTCGAGCTCGCTCTCCCGCGCCGCCACCGAC
>CAZPZW010000089.1:0-13361 GCA_964591165.1 uncultured Thermoanaerobaculia bacterium
GCCCCCGTCAATTCCTTTGAGTTTCAGCCTTGCGACCGTACTCCCCAGGCGGGGTGCTTAACGCGTTAGCTAAGGCACCGCAGGGGTCGATACCCGCGACACCGAGCACCCATCGTTTACAGCGTGGACTACCAGGGTATCTAATCCTGTTTGCTCCCCACGCTTTCGCGCATCAGCGTCAGAACCGGTCCAGGTAGCCGCCTTCGCCACCGGTGTTCCTCCCAATATCTACGCATTTCACCGCTACACTGGGAATTCCACTACCCTCTCCCGGCCTCAAGCCGGGCAGTTTCCGAGGCAGTTCCTCGGTTGAGCCGAGGGATTTCACCTTGGACTTGCCCAGCCGCCTACGCGCCCTTTACGCCCAATAATTCCGAATAACGCTCGCCCCCTCTGTATTACCGCGGCTGCTGGCACAGAGTTAGCCGGGGCTTCCTCTGGGGGTACCGTCAAGTCCGCCGACTGTTCGCCGGCAGCCCTTCGTCCCCCCTAACAGGAGTTTACAATCCGAAGACCTTCATCCTCCACGCGGCGTTGCTGGATCAGGGTTTCCCCCATTGTCCAATATTCCCCACTGCTGCCTCCCGTAGGAGTCTGGACCGTGTCTCAGTTCCAGTGTGGCCGATCACCCTCTCAGGCCGGCTACGGATCGTCGCCTTGGTGAGCCATTACCTCACCAACTAGCTAATCCGCCGCGGACCCCTCCTTGAGCGATGGCTTGCAAGCAGAGGCCATCTTTCTTCCCGAAGCCGCAGCTCCGGGAACGTATGCGGTATTAGCCCGAGTTTCCCCAGGTTATCCCCCACTCCAGGGCAGGTCATCCACGTGTTACTCACCCGTTCGCCGCTCTACTCGGGGCCGAAGCCCCTTTCGCGCACGACTTGCATGTGTTAAGCACGCCGCCAGCGTTCATTCTGAGCCAGGATCAAACTCTCCAGTTTAGATCCTGTACCGCTCCGAGCCGGCTAAGGACTCGGAAGCGGATGTTTGTTGCATTTGGTCGCTCGCCAAAAGGCAAGCGGAATCAGACGTTGGCACTTCCTCTGTTCAGTTTTCAAAGAACCGGCTTGCAACATCGCCGCGATCTCTCGATCGCGGATTTGTGAGTCTATCCAGCCGACAAACCCGCTGTCAAGACCCGAAGCGAAACCGTCTCGCTCTCGACCCTTCGAACTGCGGCTGCTGTTCCGGGGGGCCCTTGCGGACTCTCTGGGACTGCTGCAGTGACTTCCGGGTTCGCACCGCGCGCGCCCTGCTTCTCGCGGCGGGAGGTGAATCGTAGGCAATGGAGAAAAACCTGTCAACCCCCCTAACGGGTGGGCCTGCCCGGCATCTTCAGGACGCCGCGAACACCAGGCGCCGGCCCTCGATGCTCCACCTCTCCGAGAGCAACCGCCGCAGCGCTTCCACGTAGGCGTGGTGCTCCTCCACCAAGATTCGCGCCGAGAGCGCCGCTTCGTCATCGCCGTCCAGCACCGGCACTGCCCGCTGCACGACGATCGGGCCGCTGTCGAGCCCTTCGTCGACGAAATGCACCGTGCAACCGGAGACCTTCACTCCGGCAGCGAGCGCTTGGCGCTGCGCGTGGAGCCCGGGGAAGGCCGGCAACAGGCTGGGATGGATGTTGAGCATCCGCCGCGGGTAGCGCGCGACGAACTCGGGCGAGAGCAGTCGCATGTAGCCGGCGAGGCAGACCCAGTCGACGCCGGCTGCGGCGAGCGCCGAGAGCACTCGCGCTTCGTGAGCAGCGCGCGACTCCTCCGCGCGATGCGGATGGAGCGCGGTCGGGATCCCCAGATGGCGCGCGCGCTCGAGTCCGGGCGCCGCCGCGACGTTGCTCACCACGAGCGCGATCTCCGCCGGAATCTGCCTCGCGGCGATCGCTTCGGCGAGCGCCACGAAGTTACTGCCGCGACCCGACAGCAGGATGCCGAGGCGAGCGAGCGCGGTACGCGATCGAGGGGAGCTATTCACCGGCGATCTCCTCACCGGATCCTAGCCCAGCCTCGCGGCATGACGGAGCGCCGCCCGCTGGTTCAGAATGAGCTGTCGTCCCGACTCGCCCGGGGGGAAAGTATGGCTACGATTCCGAGAGATTCCGGCTCCTTTCACTCCCAGCTCGCGGCAGTGCACGCCAATCTCAAGCTGCAGATCCCGGGCATCGAGCGGATCGCCGTCGCGATCTACGACGCCTCGACCGATCTCTTGCGCACCTTCCTCCACTCGACGGATGGCGCCGTTCCGTTCAGTCTCCTGGAGGCGAAGCTCGCCGACGTGCCGTCGCTCGCCGATCTCGCGGCGCGGCGTCAGGACCGGGTGATCAACGACCTCTCCCGGCTCGCCGACGGGGCCGCAGCGCACACCCGTCTACTGCTCGAACGCGGTTTCCGCTCGAGCTACACCCTGCCTTTCTACGGGCACGGCCGCCTGCGCGGCTTCATCTTCTTCGACGCCTGCGAAAGCGGGTTCTTCACCGCCACGATCGTGCGTCACCTCACGATCTACGCGCACCTGGTGTCGCTGCTCGTCCTCGAAGCGCTCGCGCCGGCCAACGTGCTGCGCTCGGCCGTCGAGGTGGCGCGCGAGCTCACCCACCTGCACGACTCCGAGACCGGCGCTCACCTGGACCGCATGGCGCGCTACTCCGGCATGGTGGCGAGCGCGGTCGCCGGACGCGAGGGACGGGACGAGGAGTTCGTCGAGTTCGTGCTCCTCTTCGCGCCGCTCCACGACATCGGCAAGATCGCCATCCCCGAGGAAGTGCTCCTCAAGCCGACCCGGCTGACGCAGGGCGAGATCGAGCTCATGCGCACGCACGTCGAGCGCGGCATCGTGCTGATCCAGTCGATGGCCTCCGCATTCGGCCTGGGCCGTGCCGAGCATCTCGACATCCTGTACAACATCGTGCGCTATCACCACGAGTGTTACGACGGCAGCGGGTATCCGCACGGCATCGCCGGCCGCGCGATTCCCCTCGAGGCGAGGATCGTCAGCGTCGCCGACGTGTTCGACGCCCTGACGACCGAGCGGCCTTACAAGGAAGCCTGGAGCAACGAGCGCGCCTATGCGTTCCTCGAGGAGCAGGCCGGAAACCGCTTCGATCCCGAGTGCGTGCGCGCCTTCGTCACGGAGCGGGCGCGCGTCGAAGAGATCCAGGAGCGCTTCCGGCTCGCGGTGGATCGCTTGAGCGGTTTCCGGGAGGCGTATCTCGAGGAGTGGTGACCGGCTCAGCCGTCGAGCGGGCCGTCGTCCTGCAACAATCCGAGGTCGTAGACCACGCCGCCGTCGCCGGAGCGCACGACGCCGATCGGCAGCGCCCGCTGCTTCGCCGCCACGAACGCTCTCGAGATCTCGGGCAGGTGCGCCGGGTCGACCAGCGCCACCATGCCGATGCCGAGGTTGAAGACGCGCAGCATCTCCTCCAGCTCGACGTCCCCCTTCTCCTGCAGCACGCGGTAGGGTTGCGGGACCTCCCAGCTGCCGAACTTGATCTCCGCCCGCAGGCCCGCCGGCAGGACCCGCGGCAGGTTGTCGGTGAGTCCGCCGCCGGTGATGTGGGCGAGGGCGTGCAGGCCGGGGTGAGCGAGCAGCGGAGCGAGCGGCGCGAGATAGGAGAGGTGCGGCGCGAGCAGCCACTCGCCGACCCGCCGCTTCTCCGGGTCGCCCGGAATCCGGTCGCGCAGGGAGAGCTTCATGGTCTCGAAGAAGATCCGCCGGGCGAGCGAGTAACCGTTGGTGTGCAGCCCCGCCGACGGCAGACCGAGCAGCACGTCGCCCTCGCGCACCCGCGAGCCGTCGAGCAGCCGCGGGCGATCGACCAGCCCGACGATGAAGCCCACCAGCTCGTAGTCGCCAGCCTGGTAGAAGCCGGGCATCTCGGCGGTTTCGCCGCCCAGCAGCGCGCAGCCGTTGGCGCGGCATCCGTCGGCCACCCCGCGCACCAAGGTGACCATCTCCCGCGGCTCGAGCTTGCCGGCGCCGACGTAGTCGAGGAAGAAGAGCGGCTTGGCACCTTGGACCAGGATGTCGTTGACGCAGTGGTTGACCAAGTCGCGCCCCACGGTCGAGAAATCGCCGGCCATGCGGGCCACGGCGAGCTTGGTGCCGACGCCGTCCGCCGACGCCACCAGCACCGGTTCGGACATCTCGGACAGGTCCGGGCGAAAGAGCCCGCCAAAGGAGCCGATCTCGGAGAGCACTCCGGGCGTGAACGTCGCCCGCGCCAGCTTCCTGACCTCACGCAGGCCCTTCTCCTGCGCTTCGATGTCGACGCCCGCCGCCGCGTAGGCGCCGGGTCTTTCGGCTTGGCTCATCGCGCTCGAATCCTAGCGCAGGCTTCGCGAGGGTCCGCCCCGGGGAAGGCGCTCGAGCCGGGCCGGCCGGCTCGCTCGTGAAGCGGTAGGATTCTCCACCGTGCCCGGTCCCGCCAAGGCGTCGACCCGTGTCCGCGAGCGCCGCGAGCGCGTGGTCGGCACCGACGTGCTGCGCCGGGAGGGGCGCGAGAAGCTCACCGGCGACGCGCTCTACGTCGCCGACCTCGAGGTCCCGGGCGCCTGGTGGGGAACGACGGTGCGCTCTCCGCATGCCCGGGCCCGGCTCCTCGCGGTCGAGCGCGATCCCGCCTACGACTGGTCGCGCGCAGTGGTGGTCACCGCGGCCGATCTCGCCACCGCCGGCCGCAGCAACGTGGTCCACCTCATCCAGGAAGACCAGCCCTTCCTCGCCGGCGACCGGATCGAGCACGCCGAAGAGCCGGTCGCCCTGGTCGCGGCGCCGACCCGCGAGGAAGCCGAACGGGCCGCGGCCCATCTCCGGGTCCGCTACGCGCCGCTCGCGCCCGAGCTCGACTTCGAACGCTCGCAGCACGTCTTCGCGGAGTACCTGATCGACAAGGGAGACGTCGCACGCGGCTTCGCGGAGGCCGCGACGATCGTCGAGGGCGCCTACCACTTTGGCGCCCAGGAGCACGTCTACATCGAGCCCAACGGCATGGTGGCCTGGCCGCGGACGAATGGCATCCGCGAGGTCCGCGGCTCGCTGCAGTGCCCCTTCTACGCGGTCGGTGCGCTCGCCCACCTGTTCGGCGAGCCACCCGAGGCGATCCGCGTCGTGCAGACCACCACTGGCGGCGGCTTCGGCGGCAAGGAGGAGTTCCCGGACGTGCTCGCGGGGCACGCCGCGCTGCTCGCCGACGCCTGTAACCGGCCGGTGCGCCTGCTCTACGACCGTGCCGAGGACATGGCGGCGTCGACCAAACGGCATGCGGGGCGCGTGCGGCTTCGCACCGGCCTCGATCGCGACGGCTGTCTGCTCGCCCAGGCGATCGACGTCCTGCTCGACGGCGGCGCCTACGCGACCCTCTCGCCGGTCGTGCTCTCCCGTTCCGTGCTGCACGCCGCCGGGCCCTACCGCTGCGCGAACGTGCGGATCACCGGCCGGGTGGTGAAGACCAACACCCCGCCCGCCGGCGCCTTCCGCGGCTTCGGCGTGCCGCAATCGGCCTTCGCGCTCGAGCGCCACCTCGACCGCGTGGCCGC
The DNA here is from genome assembly GCA_964591165.1 of uncultured Thermoanaerobaculia bacterium. Classification (GTDB taxonomy): domain Bacteria; phylum Acidobacteriota; class Thermoanaerobaculia; order Multivoradales; family JAGPDF01; genus JAGPDF01. The sequence continues at coordinate 5,538 of CAZPZW010000089.1, forward strand.
CGCCGCCGGCATCGATCGGGTCGAGTTGCGCCGGCGCAATCTGCTCGCCGACGGCGAGACCACCGCCACCGGCCAGGCGGTCTCGGACGCCGGGGCCAGCCGCGAAGCGCTCGACGCCGTGCTCGCCCGTTCGCGCTGGAGCGCGACGCAACGCGCTCACGCGACCTTCAACCGGCGTCAGAGAACGAAGCGCCGCGGCCTCGGCCTCGCCTGCTACTTCCACGGCACCGGTTTCACCGGCAACGGGGAGATCCGCCTCGGCTCGGTCGCCGCGGTCGAGCTCGCCGGCGGCGGCCGCGTCCGCGTGCTCGCCTCCTCGACCGAGATCGGCCAGGGCACCCGCACCGTCTTCGCGCAGATCGCCGCCGAGGTGCTCGGGCTGCCCTACGAGGCGGTCGAGACGATCGACCCGGACACGGCCCGGGTGCCCGACTCCGGCCCGACCGTGGCCTCGCGCACGGTAGCTGTAGTCGGGCGCATCGTCGCCGACGCCGCCCGCGAGCTCGACCAGGCGCTGGCCGCGCGCCTCGGCCGCCCGGCCGGCCAGCCGTGGACCGAGCGCGAGCTGGCGCGTGCCGCCCGGCTCCACCTCGCGGCCGGGGGTCCACGGAGTTTCGCGGCGCGCTTCTCGAACCCGGCCAATCAGCGCTTCGACGACCGGCTCTACCGCGGCGACGCCTACGCGGCCTACGCCTGGGCGGCCACGGTGGTCGAGGTCGAGGTCGACCTCGTCACTTTCGAGGTGAGCGTGCGCCGCGTCACCAGCGCCCAGGACGTCGGCCGCGCGATCCACCCGCGGCTCGCCGAGGGGCAGCTCGAGGGAGGCCTCGCGCAGGCGATCGGCTGGGGCCTCTTCGAGGAGGTCGTGATGCGCGACGGCCGGATGGCCAACGCGCAGCTCACCAACTACATCCTGCCGACCACGATCGAGACGCCGCCGATCGACCTGGTTCTGCTCGAGCGCCCGTTCGCGCATGGACCCTACGGCGCCAAGGGGATCGGCGAGCTGCCGATGGACGGCGGCGCGCCGGCCGCGGTCAATGCGGTCGCCGCCGCGCTCGGCATCGACCTCGACCGCATCCCGGCGACCCCCGAGCGGATCGCCGCCGCCTGGGGCGCCGCGCGCGCCGGGAGGCGCCGGTGAAGCTGCGTTGCACGGTCAACGGCCGCCGTAGTGCGACCGAGGTGCCGCCGATGAAGCGGCTGCTCGACGTCCTGCGCGAGGACCTCGGGCTCACCGGCACCAAGGAGGGGTGCGGCGAAGGGGAGTGCGGCGCCTGCGCGGTGCTGCTCGACGGCGAGCTGGTCAACTCCTGCCTGATCCCCGCCTGCCAGGCCGACGGCCGCGCGGTGCGCACCGTCGAAGGGCTCGCCGGCGCGGACGGCGCGCTGCATCCGGTGCAACAGGCGTTCTGGGAGCACGGGGGCGCGCAGTGCGGCATCTGCACGCCGGGAATGTTGCTCGCCGCGGTCGCTCTGCTCGAGCGACAGCGCCGGCCGAGCGAGGCCGAGATCCGTCAGGCGCTCGCCGGCAACCTCTGCCGCTGCACCGGCTACGTCAAGATCGTCGACGCGGTCGCCGCCGCCGCGCGCAAGTCGCGGCGGCGCGGCATTCGGGCGGCGCGGCCCCGCGCCGGCAAGAAGGCGCGCCGGTGAGAGGCGACCTCGCCCCGCTCGAGGTGCTCCGCCCGCGCCGGCTGGCGGAGGCGCTCGCCGCCCTGGCCGAGGCCCCACGACCGCTTCCGATCGCCGGCGGCACCGATCTCTACGTCGCGCTCAACGCCGGCCTGTCTCCGGCGCCACGCTACCTCGACCTGTCGCGCCTCGACGAGCTCTGCGGGATCGCCCGGCGCCCCGACGGTCTCTGGTTGGGCGCGCGCACGACCTACACCGAGCTGCGCCGCTCGCGGCGCGTCGGGCGCCTGGCGCCGGTGCTGGCCGAGATGGCGGCGAGCGTCGGCGCGCTCGCCATCCAGAACCGCGGCACCCTCGGCGGGAGCCTCGGCAACGCCTCGCCGGCGAGCGACCCGGCGCCGGTGCTCCTGGCGCTCGACTGCCAGGTCGAGCTGGCGCGCCGCGACGGTCCGAGCGTCGAGCACCGCCGGGTCCCGATCGAGCGTTTCTTCGTCGACTACCGGCGGACCGCCGCCCTCCCCGAGGAGCTGATCGTCGGCCTGCTGCTCCCCGCGCGCGCGCTCGACGGCTGGCGCTACTCTTATCGCAAGGTCGGGACCCGCCAGGCGCAGGCCATCTCCAAGGTGGTGGCGGCGGTAGGGCTCGAGGCCGGCGGCCGGCCGCGGCGCACGCGCGCCGCCCGGATCGCGTTCGGCAGCGTGGCGCCGATCCCGCTCCGCGCCCACGCCGCCGAAGCCGCGCTGGTCGGGCGCGCCTGCGACGCCGGGGCTGCGGCCGCGGCCGCGGCCGCGCTGCTGGCGAACGACATCCGACCGATCGACGACCTCCGCTCGAGCGCCAACTACCGCCGCCTGGTGGCCGGCCGCGTGCTGCAGGAGTTGCTCGGCCGCGCCGGCTCTTTCACTCCGGAGCTCGCGGGCTAGGCAAGCTCCCCCCCGCCCGGGCGGGGCGGGGCGCGGGGTCCTGGGCTACGCTCAAATCCATGCGGACCATCATCGAGCCGTTCCGGATCAAGTCGATCGAACCGATCCGGGCCACCACGCCGGCCGAGCGCGAGGCGCACCTCGTCGCGGCGGGCTACAACCTCTTCCGCCTGCCGTCCGACGCGATCCTCATCGATCTGCTGACCGACAGCGGCACCGGCGCGATGAGCGCCGCGCAGTGGGCCGCGGTGATGCAGGGCGACGAGTCCTACGCCGGCAGCCCGAGCTTCCGCCGCTTCGAGAGCGCGGTCCAGGACATCTTCGGCTTCCGTCACGTCATCCCGACCCATCAGGGACGGGCCGCCGAGCGAATCCTCGCGGCCACGATGCTCGCTCCGGGCGACATCGTCCCCAACAACACCCACTTCGACACGACGCGCGCCAACATCGAGGCGGTGGGCGCCCGGGCGGTCGACCTCCCCTGCCACGAGAGCCACCAGCTCGGCGTGCCGGCGCCGTTCAAAGGCAACATCGACCTCGAGGCGCTGGAGGGGCTGCTCGAGCGCTCGGCCGGCCAGGTTCCGGTCGCCTTCGTCACCATCACCAACAACGGCGGCGGTGGACAGCCGGTCTCGATGGCCAATCTCAAGGCGGCCTCGACGATCTGCCGGCGACGCGGGATCCCCTTCTACCTCGACGCCTGCCGCTTCGCCGAGAACGCCTACTTCATCAAGCAACGCGAGGCGGGCTACGCCGGCAAGGCACTGATCGACATTGCGCGCGAGATGTTCGCGCTCGCCGACGGCTGCACCATGAGCGCCAAGAAGGACGGCATGGCGAACATCGGCGGGTTCCTCTGCACCAACGACGACGCGGTGGCGCGCCACGAGGAGGAGCTGCTCATCCTGACCGAGGGCTTCCCCACCTACGGCGGGCTCGCCGGCCGGGACCTCGAGGCGATCGCGGTCGGGCTCTACGAGGCCCTCGACCCCTCGTATCAGGACTACCGGCACGCCTCGGTGCAGTACCTGGGCAGCCACATCGCGGCGGCCGGCGTGCCGATCCTCCAGCCGCCGGGCGGCCACGCCATCTACCTCGACGCGGCCGGCTTCCTGCCCCACATCCCGCGCCAGCAGTACCCCGGCCAGGCGCTCGCCATCGAGCTCTACCGCCATGCCGGAATCCGCAGCGTCGAGATCGGCTCGGTGATGATGGGCAAGCGCGATCCGGCGACCGGCGAGGAGCGTTTCGCCGAGCACGAGCTCGTGCGGCTCGCCATCCCGCGGCGGGTCTACACCCAGAGCCACATCGACTACGTGATCGAGGCGCTCAGCGAGATCGCCGCGCACCGCGAGCGGATCCCGGGCGTGGAGATCGTCGAGCAGCCCCCGGCGTTGCGCCATTTCAGCGCCGTCTTCGCGCCGCTCGCGGTCACCGCCGGAGCGGTCCGCTAGGCCACCCGATGGGCGCGCCCGGCGGCACGCCGCTCGCTCGTCTCGGCTCGCGCTGGAGCGACGGCGAGGCCGCGCGCTGGGCCGCCTCGACCCCCGATCCCGAGCTCGGGCGGCGCATCTACTCCTCGCGTCTGCTCGGCGCCGACCCCTCGCTGGTGCTCTGCGGCGGCGGCAACACCTCGGTCAAGTCGACCTGGCGCGACCTCCACGGCGAAGCGCGCCCGGTGCTCTGGGTCAAGGGGAGCGGCGCCGACCTCGCCGAAGTCGACCGTTCCGGCTTCGCGCCGGTCGACCTCGCGGGTGCGCTCCGCCTGCTCGATCTCGAATCCCTCTCCGACACCGCGATGCTCCGCGAGCTGCGCGCGCTCCGGCTCGACCCCGACGCGCCGACCCCCTCCTGCGAGGCACTGCTCCACGCCTTCCTGCCGGCGCGCTACATCGACCATTCGCACGCCGACGCCGCCCTCGCGGTGGTGAACTCGCGCGGCGGCGAACGCCTCGCCGCCGAGATCTGGGGCGACGACTTCCTCGTCCTGCCCTACGTCAAGCCCGGCTTCGATCTCGCCCGCCAGGTGCGCGACGCCTGGCGCGCCGCGGGAGCGCGGGCGGCGCGCCTCACCGGCCTGATCCTCCTCCACCATGGGGTGTTCACTTTCGGCGACACGGCGCGCGCGAGCTACGAGCGCATGATCACGGCGATCGAACGGGCGCGGCGGCGGCTGCCGAAGGCGTCGCGGGCGGCCGCCGGGACCACGCCGGAGCGGCGCTGGCGCCCGCTCGACCTCGCCCGGCTGCGCAGCGCCACCTCGCGGCTCGCCGGGCGCCCGCTCGTCGCGGCATTCGACTTGACGCCCCCTGCGCGGCAGGCGGCGAGCGACGCCGCCCTGCGGCGCGCGGCGACGCGCGGCCCGCTCACCCCCGACCACGCGCTGCGCGCCAAGCCCTGGCCGTTACTGATCAGCGCACCGCGGCAGATCGACGCCGCCGTGGAGCGCTACGGCGAGGAGTACGCGGCCTACTTCGCGCGCCATGCCGAGCAGCGTCCGCTGGTGCGCCTCGACCTCGCTCCGCGCGTCGCCTGGCTGGCCGGCGGGGGGCTCGCCGGTTTCGGCGAGACTCCGCGCGCCGCGGCGGCGGCGCTCGCCATCGCGCGCCATACCGCCGCCAGCCTCGCCGCCGCCGAACGACTGGGAGGCTATCGCCCCCTGGCGCGCCGCGAGGTCTTCGAGGTGGAGTACTGGGAGCTCGAGCAGGCGAAGCTCAAGTCGGCTGGCACCCCACCGCCGCTCGCCGGCAAGGTCGCGTTCGTCTCCGGCGCCGCGCGCGGCATCGGGCTGGCGGCCAGTGACGCCCTCGCACGGCGCGGCGCCGCGATCGCCGGGCTCGATCGCCTGCCGATCGAACGCTCCGGCACCGACCGTCTCAATCTGACCGGCGACGCCACCGATCTCGCGACGCTCGAACGCAGCGTGGCCGCGACGCTCGAGCGCTTCGGCGGCCTCGACGTCCTGGTCCTCAACGTCGGTCTCTTCGCCGCCGGCCAGGAGATCGCCGAGCTCTCCGACGAGTTGTGGCGGCGCGCTTTCGACCTCAACGTGACCGCCCACTTCCGCCTGTTGCGCGCCGCGATTCCGGCCCTCGAGCTCGCGCCGGGCGGCGGGGCGGTGGTGGTCGTCGGATCGCGCAACGTGCTCGCGCCGGGTCCCGGCGCGGCGGCCTATTCGGCTTCGAAGGCGGCGCTCACCCAGCTCGCCCGCGTCGCCGCGCTCGAGCTCGCGCCGCGCGGCATCCGGGTCAACCTGCTCCATCCCGACGGGGTGTTCGACACCGATCTCTGGACACCCGAGGTGCTCGCCGGGCGGGCGGCGCGCTACGGCCTCACCGTCGAGCAGTACAAGCGGCGCAACCTCCTGGCCTGCGAGATCACCTCGGCCGACGTCGGCGAGCTCGTCGCGGCGCTCGCCTCGAGTCTGTTCGCGAAGACCACCGGCGCGCAGATTCCGGTCGACGGCGGCAGCGACCGCGTGGTCTGAGCTTCAGGCGCTCGCCGGCGCCGGCGCATGCGCCGCGAGGAAGGTCTCCTTGCGACTAAAGACCTTGGCGAGGTTCATCCCCTTGCGCACCGCCGCCGGGCTCACCCTGCCGGTCGCCAGCGCCGCGCCGAGCTGCAGGTAGGTGCGCATCTTCCCGCGATGGCGATAGCGCACCTCGAGGACGTGCCGCCAGAGCTTGGCGTACTCCTCGTAGAACTCCTCGAGCGGCAGCTTGGTCGGCAGGATGGCGTGGATGATGTCGTACATCTCCCAGTTGTGGGTCGTCACCTGCTCCTTGGCGGAGGCCCAGAGGTCGGTCCCGGGCAGCGGCGTCAGAACCGAGAAACCGCTGTTGTAGGCGCCGGTGCGCGAGATCCACTCGCGCAGGCGCGTGAAGTCCTCGCGATCCCAGGCCGGGTCGACGATGAAGTTGGGGGTGAAACCGACTCCCAGATCCTTGAGAATGCCCAACGCCCGCTCGTTGTTGGCCGCGCTGTTCTTCTTGTTCACCCGCTCCAGCCCGGCGTCGGTCACCGCCTCGAGGCCGAGGAAGATGGCGAGCGAGCCGCACCCCTTCCAGAGCTCGATCAGGTGCGGGAACTTGCAGATGATGTCGGTGCGGGTCTGGACGGTGAAGTACTTCTTGATGCCCGCCGCCAGGATCGCCCTCGCCAGCTCCTCGCTGCGCTTGACGTCCATCCAGAAGATGTCGTCGGTGATGAACACGTTCGGGGCGTCGATGGCGGCGAGCTCCGCCACCACCCGCGCCGTCGACTTCTCGCGGAAGCTCGACTCGTGGAACTTCCAGACCGAGCAGAAGTTGCACTTGAAGGGGCAGCCGCGGGCGGTCTCGAGGAGGGCCAGCGGCTTGCGGAAGTTGATGTAGTAGTGCGGCGCGTACTCGGCGATCAGGTGACGCGCCGGCAGCGGCAGCGTGTCGAGCTCGCGGCGCGCCGGCGCGTGCCCGGTCGCCACCTGCCCTCCCTGCCGGTTGAGCACCAGACCCGGGATGCCCGCCGGATCGCGGCCGCGGTCGAGCGCGTCGACGAGCGGCGAGAGGATCTCCTCGCCGTCGCCCACCGCGATCGCGTCGATCGCCGGATCGGTGAACCACTCCGGCTCGCGGGAGGCGTCGTGCCCGCCCATGACGACGTAAGCCGAGGGGAGCTCGCGCCGCACCCGGCGCGCCAGGCGCTGGGCCCGGAAGCGCTCGGTGGTGAAGTTGCACTGCAGCCCGACGAGGTCGGGCGCGAACTCCCGGCAGCGGGCGAAACCGTGCTCCTCGCCGTCCAGGCGGAGGTCGAAGATCCGTACCGTGTGACCCGCCGCTTCGAGCCCGCCGGCGACGCAGATTAGGCCGAGCGGCTCGACGAAGGTGAGCATCTCGAGACCGAGAATGCCGCCGATCGGGGCCTTGAGGAGCGCGATGCGCATCACGCCTCCGTGTCTTGCTTCGACTGACGCCCGGATCCGACCAGAAGGCGCCCGCGGCTGTCAAACCGTGCCGCTGAGGTACTCCCCTACGGGGTGGCCGCGCCGGGCCCCGGACTGTGGCAAATTCACGGGTGATGCGCCTAGTTCGCCGCCTCTTCGCCGCCGCCCTGCTGGCCACTCTGGTCGCCGCTCCGGGGACCGCGCTGTCGCGCAAGGAGAAGGAGCGCGCCGCCCTCCAGGCGGCGCCGGTCGTCTTGGTGTCGATCGACGGATTCCGGGCGGACTATTTCGATCGCGGCCTGACCCCTTACCTCGCGATGCTCGCCCGGGTCGGGGCCCGCGCCG
>CAZPZW010000090.1:0-13295 GCA_964591165.1 uncultured Thermoanaerobaculia bacterium
GTCTTCGTGATCAACAAGGCCGATCGCGACGGGGCCGATCGCGCCCAGCGCGACCTCGAGCTGATGCTTTCGCTGGGCGGTCCTCGCGCCTGGACGCCGCCGATCCTGCGCACGGTGGCGAGCCGCGGGGAAGGGGTGGCGGAGCTGCTCGCTGCGGTCGAGCGCCATCGCGCCTTCCTCGAGGCGAGCGGCGGGCTCGACGAACGGAGACGCGGGCAGCTGCGCCTGCGGGTCGCGGCGATCCTCAAGGACCGGGTGCTCTTGTCAGCCGAAAGGCACACCGAGTTCGACCGCGAGATCGCGCGCGGCTACGCCGAGCGGGTCGATCCGTACGCACTCTCGGCGGGGCTCTTTGCGGACGTCGTGGCGGCGGAGCGGGCGCGGCGCGACGCCAGGGAGGGGAGATGATCCAGAAGCTCGACCATGTCGGCGTGGCGGTGCGTTCGATCGCCGAGTCGCGGACGTTCTACGAGGCGTTGGGGCTCGCCGTCGAATCGATCGAGGAGGTGCCGCAGGAGAGGGTCCGGGTGGCGCTGTTGCGTTGCGGCGACACGCGGATCGAGCTTCTCGAGCCGACCGCGTCGGATTCGCCGATCGCCAAGTTCCTCGAGCAGCGCGGTCCGGGCATCCACCATCTCTGCTTCGGCAGCGACGACCTCGCGCGGGACGACGCACGGCTGCGCGAGGCCGGGGTCCAGCTGCTGCGCGCCGGACCGACGCGGGGCGCCGGCGGCTGCTGGGTGCAGTTCGTCCATCCGCGGAGCGCCGGAGGCGTCCTCGTCGAGCTCTCGCAAGAGGAGCCCTCGTGACGATCGCTCCCGGAGCGCTCGTCGTGGTCCACCTGGCGAATCCGACGGAGAAGTTCTGGGGCGTGCTCGAGGCGCTCGAGGGCGTGGGGGTCACCTTCCGCGGCATCGGCCTGGACAGCTTCGAGGAGTGGGTCAACGAGATCGCGCGGCGCGAGCCTTCCCAGCTCGGACTCGCCAGTCTGTTCGTGCCGCTCTTCCGGGTCGAGCGGATCTTCCTCGACGAGCAGGTCGGAGCGGTGGAGAGCTACCGTCAGCGCTTCGAGCGTCGGGTCGGCGCGCCGGTCGAGCGTTACCTCGACCTGACGGTCGGCGGAAACGCCGCCGACCGGCCCTTCTAGAACTGCACGTACTGGACGAAGAAGGCGGGCACCTCGATCCGGCCGGCCACCAGGTCGGCGGCAAGCTCGGGGGTGAGGCGGAATTCGCCGCCGCGTCCGCCCGCGGGCGAGTTGCAGACCAGGTCGAACCCCTCCACTTCCCCGGGCCGCTGGTCGCGCACCGCCAGCAGCGCGTTGGCGCTGGCCAGGATGGCCTTGAACACCTGACCCTCCGAAGCGGTGGAGAAGACGAGGAGCGGCCTCCGCGCCGTCGCTCCCTGGAGCACCTCCACCGAGGTGATCCCCCGGCCGAAGACGAAAGAGCGGATCGCCTCGGCGAGCTCCACGTTGCGCAGCGGGGCGCGGCCGATGGTGGAGTCGAAGCCGGTCGTCCGAGGGCGCTGTACGGCCGGCCGGGGCGGCGCGGTCGGCGCTCCACCGGCAGTCGCCTCGGGGGCGCTGGCGGCGCGCTGCTGGATGAGATCCGCGAGCGTCTGCTTCTTGGGCGGAGGCGGGGCGGCATGTCCGAGGTCGGTCGCTTTTCCGCCCTCGATGACGATCGCCGTGCCGAGATTCGCCTGGTTCGCCGTCTCGGTGCGCGGCACGTCGATCTCCGAGAGCTTGAGCGCGGTCTTGGTGCCGCTCGGCAGGGTGATCAGGGCCTGGTTTCCCTGCACGACGTACTTCTCCTGGGCGACGAGCTGGGAGCCGTCCTTCAGGTAGATCGTGTAGGCGAGACCGGGCGCCGCGGCGAGCGCGAGCGCGAGGGCGAGCGGGCGAACGAGAGGTCGCGGCATCAGGATCCCCTTAACAGGTCCTTCGACGGGTTAGTATAAGCCGCTCGCATGACACCCGCTCACTCCGCTCTGCTCGTCCTCGAAGACGGCTCCGTGTTCACCGGCCACTCGGCCTCGCCGGGAACGCGATTCGGCGAGGTCGTGTTCAACACCGCGATGACCGGTTACCAGGAGATCCTCACCGATCCCTCCTATCGCGGCCAGATCGTGGTGATGACCCAACCGCACATCGGGAACTACGGCATGAGCCGCGCCCACGAGGAATCTGACCGCCCCTGGGTCGAGGGCTTCGTGGCCCGCCAGTTCACCCGCCAGCCCTCGAGCCACGAGAGCGAGGGCGACCTGCTGTCGTTCCTGCGCCGGCACGAGGTGCCAGCGCTCGACGGCATCGACACGCGGGCGCTGGTGCGCCGGCTGCGCGAGCGGGGGGCGTTGCGCGGCGTGCTCACCACCGAGCGGAGCGACGCTGCGGCGCTGCGTCGTGAGGTGCTCGACTTTCCGACCATGGCTGGACGCGCGTTGGTCGACGAGGTGACCCGCGCCACTCCCGCCATGATCCCTGCCGACCCCGCGGTGGGCGAGCGCTATCGTCTGGCGGTGCTCGACTTCGGCGTCAAGAGCAATATCCTGCGCGCGCTCGCGGCGCGCGGCGCACGCCTCACGGTGCTTCCGGCGCGGACCCCGGCGGAGCGCATCCTGGCGCTCGACGTCGACGGCGTCGTCCTGTCCAACGGGCCGGGCGACCCCGAACCGCTGACCGACATCATCCAGTCGGTCGCCGCGCTGATCGCCGCCCGCCGGCCGATCTTCGGCATCTGCCTCGGCCATCAGTTGCTCGGCCTGGCGCTCGGCGGACGCACCTTCAAGCTCAAGTTCGGCCACCACGGCGGCAATCAGCCGGTGGTCGACCTCGCCACCCGCGAGGTCGCGATCACGAGCCAGAACCATGGCTTCGCGGTGGATCCCGACTCGCTTCCTGCGGGCTGCCGGGCGACCGAGGTCAATCTCAACGACGGCACGCTCGAGTCCTTCGCCGTCGACGGCCGCCCCATCCTGTCGGTGCAGTACCACCCCGAGGCGGCGCCGGGTCCGCACGACGCGAGCCCGCTCTTCGCGCGCTTCCTCGACTCCCTGCCGGGCCCGCGGCCGCCCGCGTGACCCCCCGCCGCGACCCGGCCCGACGCCTCGCGGGGCCGCTCGACTGGGCGATCGCCCGCCGCTTTCTGGCCGGGCATGCTGCGGGACTGGTCGGCTCGACGGCGCGCGTCGCGCTCGCCGCCTCCATCTTGGGGGTGGCGGCCATGGGCGTGGCGATGGCGTTGATGACCGGCTATCGCGGCGAGCTCGAGCGCAAGCTGGTGGGCGGAAGCGCCGCGATCCAGGTCTTCCCTCCGATCCACGTCGCCGGTGAGCCCGAGGAGAGCGATCTACCGCAGCGGATCGCCGCACTGCCGGGCGTCCGCAGCGTGGAAGCGGTGACCTACATCCAGGGCATTCTGAGCTCTGGGAGCGGCGAGGCCGAGGTGACGCTGCGCGGCGTCGACCAGGGAGGGGGACTCCTGCGGGCCACCCCGGACCAGCTCGCTGCCGACGCGGCGGGGATCCCCGGGGTGGTGCTGGGGAGCGAGCTCGCGGCCGGCCTCGGGGCGGGAACTGGCGATCGTCTCCGTCTGGTGGTGCTCGCCATCGGCGACCGTGGCCCGACCTTCGTCTATCGGACGGTGCGGGTGACCGGCTCCTTCGCGAGCGGTTTCTCGGAGTTCGATCGGGCCTGGGGGGTCGTCTCGCGCCCGGCGCTCGCTGCGCTCTCGCCCCGCGCCCTGTCGAGCTACGAGGTGGGCCTCGACGACCCGCAGCGCGCACCGTCGATCGCCGAGGCGATCCGGGAGATCGCCCCGCCGGACGTGCTGGTGACCGACTGGCGGGACAACAACCGGGAGCTCTTCTCGGCGCTGCGCGCCCAACAGGTGGCGCTCTTTCTGCTCCTCGGCCTGATCGTCCTGGTGTCGACCTTCAACGTCGCCTCCTCGCTGGTGGTGCTGATCCGCGAGCGCCAGCGGGACCTCGGGGCCCTTGCCGCATTGGGCCTGCCGCCGCGCCGTCTGCAGCGCATCTTCTTGCTCTACGGCGGCGCGCTGGGCACCGTCGGGACTGCGATCGGGCTGGCTGTGGCGGCACTCGTCGCCTGGGTTCTCGATCGCTTCGAGGTGATCCGTTTCGGCCCGGACGTGGCGTCGATCTACTTCCTGCGCGCCGTGCCCTTCCGCTTCAGTCTGGCGGACGCCGGAGCGATCGGCCTGTTCGCCGTGGCGGTGACCTTCCTCTCCTGCTGGCTGCCCTCGCGGCGCGCCCTGCGGCTCGACCCCGCCTCGGCGTTGCGCTACGAGTGAACGGACGGGGGCTCGGGGGGGCCTCGAAGGCCCCCCCGGCTCGTGGGGAAAGGAGCACGGGCAGAGGGGTTGGGGTCTCCGGAGCGGGTGCGGACGCGACCCGTCGAGCCCCCGGCGGGGGGGAGCGGCCGCAGCCGCTCCCGTCCTGCACCTACTTCTACGGTGGAAGTCGCCAACGGGTTTAACCGCCCGGCTTGATACATTCCGTGACGGCATGAGCCAGCGGCGCACCGACCTCGCCTGGCGCCTGCGGCGCGCTTTCCGACGCCTCGAGTTCGTCGTCTCGCGTCGCTTCGCGCTCGCGACGCGCGAAGACCGCATCTTCTTCCTGCTCATCCCGGCCGTCGGACTCCTCGCCGGCGCCCTGGCGATCGTGGTGGAGCGGCTGAGCGAGGGGCTGCGCGTCCTGCTCTGGGGCTACTCGCCGAGCTTCGAGTTCGCGGTCGCGCACATCCCCCACTGGCGGGTGGCGCTCGCCCTCGGCCTGGGCGGCCTGGCGATCGTGGCCATCCAGCGGCTGGCCCGCGCGCCCCTTTCGACCCAGGGGGTCTCGGCCTTGATCGAGTCCGTCGCCCTGCACGGCGGGAAGCTCACGGTCAAACCCGTGCTCTACTCGGCGGCGGCGGCGATCGCGACCGTCGGCTCCGGGGGCTCGCTCGGCCGGGAGGGCCCGATGCTCCGCCTCGGGGCGGCGGTCTCCTCCTGGCTCGGCCAGCGCTTCGGCCTCTCCCCTTACCGGCTGAAGGTGCTCCTCGGCTGCGGCACCGCCGCGGGGTTCGCCGCGGCCTACAACGTGCCGATCGGCGGTTCGCTCTTCGCCATGGAGGTCGTGCTCGGCAGCTTCGCGCTCGAGATCTTCGGTCCGATCGTCGTCGCGGCCGTCCTGGCGACCCTGCTGTCGCGCGCCGCCCAGAGCGCCGCACCAATCTACGCCGCGCCCGGCTACGGCCTGGTCAGCCCGTGGGAGATCGTCTTCTACTTCGGTCTCGGCTTGGTCGGCGCTTTCGCCGCGGTCGCCTTCGTGCTCGCGGTGCGCTCCTGCACGCGCCTGTTCCGTCGCATCCCGTGGCTTCCCGAGAGCTTCCGGCCGCTCGTCGGCCTGCTCCTCCTGGGTGGCGTGGGACTCGCGGCGCCGCAGGTGCTGGGCAACGGTTTCGAGACCATCACCGGCGCGCTGCAAGAGAGCTTCGCGCTCCGTTCGCTCGCACTGATCGCCGTGCTCAAGCTCGCCGCGACGGCGGTGACGGCCGGCAGCGGCTGTCCGGGAGGGCACTTCACGCCGTCGCTCTGCTTCGGCGCGCTGGTGGGCGGCGCCTATGGCGAGCTCCTGCACCATTTCCTGCCGAATGCGACCGGCTCCTCGGGCGCCTATGCCGCCGTGGGCATGGCCGCGGTCGCCGCTGGCAGCTCACAGGCACCACTCTCCGCGATCCTGATGCTCTTCGAGTTCACCGGCAACTACGAGCTCATCCTGCCGCTCATGGCGGGGTCGATCGTCTCGAGCTGGGTGACGAAGCGGATCTACCCCTACTCGATCTATACCGAGCCGCTCGCGCAGCGGGGCGTCCGGCTGGCGACGCGGATGGAGGAAGCGGTGCTCGCCGGCCTCTCGGCAGAGGATCTGGTGCGTCCCGATGCGGAGACGCTCGCGCCGCAGGAGCCCTATTCCGAGGTGGTGAACCGCTTCCTCGCCACGCGCCGGCAACGTCTCTTCGTGGTGGACGGCCAGGGCGGTCTGCTCGGCTCGGTGTCGTTGCACGACATCAAGCATTCGCTGCGCGATCCCGCCGGACATTCGCAGGCGGTGGCTAACGACCTGAGGGTGCCGGTACCGGTGGTGCTGCGCGCCGACGACCGGCTCGACCGCGCCGCGGAGCTCTTCGCGCGCAGTGATTTCGAGCGCCTGCCGGTGCTCGACTCGACGGGGCGCTTCCGCGGCGTGCTCGCCAAGCGCGATCTTCTGGCGGTCTATGCGCAGGAGGTGCTGGGCAGGCCGACGATGCTCTCGACCTTCGCGCGCGTCGACGAGGGCCAGGGCGCGATGCCACGGGTCGAGCTGCCGCCCGACTTCGCGCTGCGCAGCGTCGAGCTCCCCGCGCTGCTGGCGGGCCGGACTCTCGCCGAGGCGCGGCTCACGCAACGGCTCGGCGTGCGAGTGCTCCAGATCCGACGCCGCAACGCCGAACGCGAGCCCGAGTGGATCCTCCCGGAGGCCGCGAGCGAGCTGGCGTTCGGCGACGAACTGGTGGTGCTGGGACCCACCAAGGGTGTCGAGGCGCTCGCCGCCGGCCGGCTCGAGGGTCCGGGAGCCGATCATCCGGGGGATGGGTGACGGAGCGCCGGCCTCTGCCCGCGCCCGGGCTCTGCGCCTCTTGCCGTGCGGCGGAGGTGCTGAGTTCGGCGCGGTCGAGCTTCCTGCGTTGCCGCGTGGCCGATCGCGATCCGTCGTTCGCGCGCTATCCGTTGCTACCGGTGCTGACCTGCGCCGCGCACGTCCCGATCCGCCCCGGCGGCCGGGCGGCGCCGGAGCGCGCGGACTGACCGGCGGTTGCCCCCAGGGATTCTCGGCGGCCCTCCGGTCAGCGGTTGGCCGCCGGAACGCCAGGCGGAGCGGCCACAGGACCAGCCGGATGGGCCCCCGCCGTCACGGCGGCGAGCAGCAAGAGGAACGTGGCGATCGCGAGAATCGTCAGGAGTATTCGCTTGATGTTCACTGCGGGCTCCTCGGGGCGGTCTCTGGAGAGTCGCCGCGAGGGAATCAGACCTCGGCCCGACCGGCTTCCTGCCGCCCAGGAGGCGGTCGGGCGCAGCATCGGAGGGCGGCTCGCGCCGCCACCCGAGGGGATGGGACGGCGGCTGGCGGCCGGGCGCGGCAGACCCCGCCGCCCGGAGGCGACGGGGCCAGGCTCGCCCGGTGAGAGGGCCTAGAAGCGGAGCTTGAAGTAGAGGCTGGCGACGTCGGCCTGATAGTCGCCGTTGTTGGCGTTGATCAGCAGCGCTCCCGGCAGGTAGTAGTCCAGCGCCTGCAGGATGAAGCTGTCGATCGTGAAGTCCTCGTACTGGTAGGCGACGCCGACGGTCATCTGCTCGTTGACCGCGTAGTCCAGCCGGCCGATCAGGGTGAGCAGCTCGATGTCCTCGTAGTTGTCGAAACCGACCGCGAGGTTGGGGGTACCGCCGGGTGGGCTGAAGAAGTCGGCCAAACCGTCCGACTTCGCCCAGCGGCCCGAGAGGTCGTAGCCCCAGTCGCCCGCTCGGCCGCGCCAACCGAGACCCCAGGTGTCGTTGACTTCGTCGAAGTCGATCTGCCAGTTGTCGAGCGGATTGGTCGAGGGCGTGGAGCCCGACTGACGGGCGCGCTGGAAGACCTCGCGGTCGGCGCGGTGGGCGAACAGGTAGAGCTCGGAGGCCTCGGAAGGGGTCCACGCCAACTCGGCCCCGAGCTGCAGGTACTCGTCCGACACCAGTCCGAACTCGCTCTCGTCGTAGTCGTCCGAGCGCGTGTCGGCGCTGACCGTGAAGCTCCAGCTCTCGGCAGGCGTGAAGTCGAGCTGCGCGGTGTAGCGGTCGTAGCTCCGCACGGCTTCGTCGTACTTGCGCAGCGCCGGCAGGTTGTTGACCCCTTCGGGGTGGAGGAAGCTCTCTTCCTGCGCCTCCACGTGGTAGGTGCTGGTGTCGCGGTCGCCGAACTCGGCTGCCAGGCGCAGACCCAGCCAGCTCGCCAGTTTGGCGTCGTAGGTCAGGCTCAGGATGTCCTCGTCGGCGGATTCGATCTCGCGCAGCTCGCGGTCCATGCTGTCGCGGCGGTAGCCGAATTCGAGGTTGCCGGCCTGGCCGAAGTCGAACGAGGTCTCGAGTCCGATCGTCTGTTTGGTGTAGTTGACCGGCACGGTGACGCGCGGAATCTCCTCGAGCACGCCGTGGTAGCGCACGTAGCCCTCTTCGAAGCGCAGGCGCGAGGCATCGTCCGCATAGTCGTAGTAGCGGTACTTGAGCTTGAGATCCCAGCTGTTGGTGAGCGGCAGCTTGAAGTCCGCGGTGGCGTTGAGCACGTCGACTTCGCGATCGGCGCTCCCGGTGGGCAGCGCGAGGTGGGGTATCGCGGTGTTGACGGTGTGCTCGAGCAGGTCCTCGTCCTGCTTCATCTGGGTGTAGCCGAGGCTCGCCGCCAGCCAGCCGCGCCCGATCCGGAAGTTGCCGCTCGCGAAGAGAGTGTCGAGCCCGTTGTCGGGGGCTAGCGCGGCCTGGGCTTTGCTCGATCCGGCGATCGAAGAGGAGCTCGGCGCCTGATAGGCCGAGGCGTCGGTCGAGTCGGTCAACCGCCAGGGGTTGTCCCAGAGCATCGAGTTGTTGGCATTGTCGAAGCGCGACTGGCGGTAGCCGAAGCGGATCGCCGACGCCTTGCCCGTCCACTCGCCGGTGAGCTCGGCGTCGATCGTGTCGTAGTCGATCGGTTCCGGCAGCTCGGTGACGTTGTTGAAGCCGAAAGAAGAGCCGTAGGCCCGGTTGCCGGAGCGTGCCTCGTGGCGGTACTCGGCGGCCCAGCGCATGCCGCCCAGGCTGCCCAGCCCGATCCGGGCGCGCGTGCGGTCGCGCTGCAGCGCGACGTCGATCGCGTTGGCGTCGTTCAGGTAGGGGGAAATGAGGCCGTTGAGGAAGGGGAAGTTCACTCCCGAGGGATTGGTTCCGTGGCGCTGGGCGACCGCGGTCTGCAGCGCTCCCTGCGTCGGATCGGGGATCTCGAAGCGCCCCGGAGAGGTTTCGGTGTAGAGCAGACGGCCGTCGTTGCCGAAGCGATGCGGGATCTTGTTGTAGTCGACGTCGAGCGAGTAGCTCCCGATGCGGCCGTAGGTCAAGCGATAGCGGGCGTCGTCCTTGCCGACGTTGACCGCTTTGAAATCGAGATCGCGGGCGCCGTCGCCGCCGTCCATGGTGACGTGGAGCTTGCGCACCGCGAAGCCGGGGCTCATGTCGCGGTACTCCTCGAAGCGCGCCGAATCGGTGTCGACGTCGACGTTGCGGATGTCGATCACTAGTTGATCGAGATGCAGCCGGTAGCCGGCGCCCGCCTCTTGCGCCGGCGCGATGCCGGCGAGCGCGAGGCAGGACAGCGCGAAGATCGCGAGAAGGGCTCGGTTGGCGTTCATCGCGGGCTCCTTAGTAGCCCAGATACGGGCTGGAGGGATGGTTGCTGCCGTGGATCGCCGCGTGGCAGTCCAGGCAGGCCCGATTGAACAGGCGGTTGGAACCCGTCGCCTCGTTCTCCAGCGTGGGGAGCCTGGTGGCGTCGTAGAGCGTGCCGGGGTGCCGCGTGTTCGAGTGGCACTGCTGGCAGAGATAGGGCACCGACGTCTTCTGCAGCTTGAGGTGGTTCGAGCCGTGGGGCGTGTGGCAGTTGAGGCAGCTCTCGCGGACCGGCGCGTGCTCCCAGAGGAAGGGGCCGCGCTTCTCGGAGTGGCAGTTGTAGCAGAGGTCGTTGGCCGAGACGGCCTTCAACATGCCGTCGGTCGTCGTCCCGTGCGGGTTGTGACAGTCGGCGCAGTCGATCCGCCCCTCGCGCACCGGATGATGCGAGGTCTTCCACATTTCGGCGCGCACGTCCTTGTGGCAGGAGAGACACGCCTCCATCGCGGTCTTCGTCCGCAGTTGGGCGCGGTCGGACCGCGGCGAATGGATGCTGTGGCACTCCAGGCAGGAGAGGCCGCGCGCCTCGTGCCGGCCGGACGGCCAGAAAGCCTGGTTGCCGCCGGAGTGGCAGGTTCGGCAGGTCTCGTTGATCGCGTCGGCCGTCAGGCGCTTCGGGCTGAGGATGTCCGCGGCATCGCCCGACTCCAGATGGGCTTCGACCGGCCCGTGGCAGGAAGAGCAGGCGGCGTTGGCGAAGCGGCCGTCGTGGGTGTAGGCGCGTCCGTGGACCGACGCCGCGAACGGCTCGACGATCTCCTGGTGACACTCGACGCAGCGCGCCACCTCGGCGGCGAGCTGGGCGCCGGCGTCGGGAGCGAGGCCGAAGCCTGCCGCCCCGGCGAGGGCGAGAGCGAGGCTCCAGGCGTTGGGACGGAAGACCACGCGAGATCGACTCATGCGCTTTCCTCCTCCGGGCTGAGCTGGTGACTGCTCGGATTGTAACCCCTGGGTCGCAGTAGGGCAACGGAGACCGCCCGCCCGGCCCCTGGGGGCGGCGGTCGCGGTCGGTCGGAGCGGCAACTACGGAAGGATCAGTCGACGTCCCGCGGCAGATCGACCATACGATGGCGCAGGGCGTAGCTCACGGCTTGGGCGCGGTTGTTCAGATGGAGCTTGTCCAGGATGTTGCGCAGGTGGAACTTGACCGTGTTCTCGCTCACCCCGAGCTCCTTGGCGAGCTTGCGGTTCGAAGTGATGCCGCGGACCAGGAGCTCGAGGACCTCGCGCTCGCGCTCGGTCAGGTCGTCGGGGTGGCGCTGCGCCTCGGCGGCGCGGCGCGGATGCGCGAACTCGGCGAGGAGTCGACGGGCGAGCAGCGGCGTGAGCGCCGGCTCGCCGCGCGACACCCCGTCGAGCAGCTCGAAGAACTGCTCCGACTCGAGGTTCTTCTGCAAGTAGCCTTGGGCGCCGGACTTGATCGCTTCGAAGAGATTGGCGTCGTCCTCGGAGGCGGTGAGGACGAGCACTTTCACCTCGGGGAGCTCGGCGGTGAGGACCTTGGTGGCGGCCAGCCCGTCGAGCTCGGGCATCGCGAGGTCCATCAGCACGACGTCGGGTTTGAGGCGCTTGGCGAGCTCGATCGCCTCGCGGCCGTTGCGCGCCTCGCCCACCACCTCGTTGCCGTGGCTTTCGATGAGGCTCCGCAAGCTGTCACGGAACAGTGCGTGGTCGTCGGCGATCAGGATCTTCATCCTCGTCCCCTTTCGTCGCGACGCGGCAGCTCGACCGTCAGGCGGGTCCCCCTTCCCGGCGAGGCGTCCAGCGTCAGTTTGGCCCCGATACTCTCCGCTCTTTCGCGCATGGTTGCAAGTCCGAAGCGGGGGAAGCCGCTCCGCGAGGGGGCCAGGGGGTCGAAACCGACGCCGTCGTCCAGCACCGAGAGCACCAGTCCGCGCTCGGTCTGGTGCAGCGCCACCTCGACCCGGGTCGCTTTGGCGTGCTTGCGGACGTTGGCCAGCGCCTCCTGCACCAGGCGCAGGAGCTGCAATTCTGCTCCCGGGGCGACCTCCGGGCTGACCGGCGCCTCGAGGGCCACTTCCACACCGGTTTCCCCCTGCCAGCGCTCGACGTAGGCCGTGACCAGGTCGCGGAAGTCGCTCTTCGGATCCGACGCCAGACGGAGGCCCTGGATTCCCTCCCGGACGTCGGCATAGACCTCGCGGGCCGCGGCGGCGATCTGGGCGAGTTGCGCGTCCGCCTCGGCGAGCTTGCCGTGCTTGAGGAAGCCCTGCACGGCTTGCGCCTTGGTGTTGACATAGGCCAACACCTGGGCGAGGCCGTCGTGCATCTCGTGCGCCAGCCGCAGCCGCTCGTCGGCGGCGGCGAGCTCGCGGACCTTGCTGTGCAGCTGCGCGTTGTCGATGGCGATGGCGGCGCTGGCGGCGAAGTGCACCAGGATCGACTGGTCGTCGTCGCTGAAGGCGGGCCCGCCTTCCTTGTCGCAGAGGTAGAGATTGCCGCGGAAGGGCTCCTTGCAGGGGATCGGCACGGCGAGCAGCGAGCGCATCGGCGGGTGATGGGCCGGGAACCCGGCCCGCCGGGAATCGAGCGAGAGATCGGCCACCCGCAGGCGCTCACCCTGGCGGAGCGTCACGCCGAGAAGGCCTCGCCCGATCGGTGGCCGGCCGATCCGCTCCCGCTCTTCGTTGCTCACTCCCGAGGTCAGAAAGGCCTCGATCTCGCCCGCCTCGCTGACCACCGAGAGCGCGCCGTAGCGCGCACCGAGGAGGGCACGTGCCTGGTCGACCACCTTCTGCAGCACCACTTCGTGCGACAGCTCGGCGACCACGTCGAGGCCGGCCAACCGGAGGGCCGCCAGCTCCTGGTTGGTCCGCTCGAGCTGCTCCTGCATCCGCTCGATGACGTCGAAGACGGCGCCGAAGAAGAACAGGATGGCGACCGCCACGAAAGCGTCCATCAGCAGGTTGGATCGCCAGTTGGTGAGGTAGGGCAGGAGCGCGTGGCGGGCCGCCTCGAGGACCACCAGGAAGACGATCGAGGCGAGGAACGCCAGCCATTTCAGACGCCGGACCGTCAACGGCCGCTGAAAATGACTCGCGGCCGGCTCGCTGGTCGGGGGAGGAGGAGGGCTGTCCTGGGTCACTCGCGCGGGGGTCCGATACGCAGCAGAGCGTATATCGGATCCCAGCCGAGCGCACCGGTGAGGATCGGCACCCAGGCGAACAGGAGGAGGGTCACTCGGCCGAGCGGGTCCACGAGATCGGTCAGCGCGGTGGCGATCATCACCAGTCCGATCGCGATCCGTACGACACGCTCCCAGGTCGCCAGGTTCTTGCGGGGCAGGGCAGGGTTCAAGTGCATCTCCATCCGCGTGCATCGTCGCGGGAAACCAGAGCGCACAAAAGAGCGTTTCGGGTGGCGCATGTCGCCACCCGAAAGGGTGGCGGGATAGACTGGCTGCCGATGTCAGGGGCGTTCCCGACCTTCGATCCGAGTCGCGTGCCGCGCGTCGACGCGACCGGCGTCGAGGAGCGCGCCGCCGCCCTCGCCAAGCGCTCGATCAAGAAGAACGCCAAGCGCGCCGGGATCCGGCTGGCGATCTCGATGATCGACCTGACGACGCTCGAGGGCAAGGACTCCGCGGGCAAGGTGCTGCAGCTCTGCCAGAAGGCGCGCCACCCGATGCCGGGCGATGCGAGCGTCCCGGCGGTCGCCGCGGTCTGCGTCTACCCGAACTTCGTGGCGATCGCCAAGTGTGGGCTCGCCGGCTCGGGAGTCCGGGTCGCCTCGGTCGCCACCGGGTTTCCGGCCGGCCAGGTGCCGCTCGCGGTCAAG
>CAZPZW010000091.1:0-13245 GCA_964591165.1 uncultured Thermoanaerobaculia bacterium
GCTGCTCGGGCCGGTCGATCCAGAGCGTCACGGTCACGCGTGGGTCTCGCAGCGGCTCGTCGGCATCGCTACAGCCTAGCTGCTCGCGCGGCGGAGCATCAGCCCCCGAGCGCCGATGGGTTGTCCGGCGAGGCGACGACCGGAGGTCGAGACCGCACGGGCCGCGTCCTCGGCCCCGCGGTCGCTGCTCATACGCCTCCCGACCCGGCGGAAGCTCCGGCCGCCACTTCGGCCAGAGCGGCCTCGATCCGTCCGATCCAGTCGCTGCGGTCCCCCTCCTGGGCGCGCTCGATCGCCAGGGCGCGCTCGAGCTCCGCGATCGCGGCGGCGCGATCGCCCGCGGCATGATGGATCCTGCCCGAGATCAGGAGCGGCCAGGCCCAGTCCGCCAAGCCCGGCTCGAGCACCTTGCCGTAGATCGCGAGCGCTCGATCGACCGACTGGCGGGCGCGTTCGAGCTGACCGCGCTGCCGCTCGATCTCCGCGATCGCGGCGCTCCCCCAGGCCACCTCGGCGCTCTCTGCGCCGAACACCTTTTCGTAGGCCGCCATCCCGCGGCGGTAGTGGGCCTCCGCGGCCGCGAGCTCGCCCGCCTCGAGATCCAGCTCGCCGAGATTGTAGAGCGGCAGGTAGATCTCGTAGGCGATCTCCTCGTCGCTCTGCTCGAAATAGGACACCGCCTCGCGGTAGGAAGCGCGCGCCGCCGCCTTGTCGCCCATGTTGGCGAGCACCGCGCCGAGGTTGTTGAGCGCCGCGCCGATCCGCGACGGCGAGCCGATCTGCTTCTCGATCTCGATGTGCTTCAGGTACGCCGCCTTCGCGCGCGCCTCGTCGCCGGTCGAGTAGTAGCAGTTGCCGAGCAGCAACGTCACCTTGCCCCGCGTCTTCAGGGTGACGTCGGAACTCGCTTCGGCGAGCGCCGCGGCGCGCTCGACGATCGGCAGCGCCTCGAGTCCGCGGCCGTCGCCCACGAGGAACTTCGCGATCAACAGCTGCGCGTAGACCCGGTCCTCGGCCGGCGACGCGGCGGCTTCGTGCAGCTCGGCGGCCCGCTTCGCGAGCTCGCGCGCGCTCGCGAGATCGCCCAGGCTCTCGCGCGCGAGCGACATCGTGACCAGGAGGCGCGCACGGACGGTCGGATCGAGGTCGGTGCGCTCGGCGATGCGCTCCTCGCCCCGGTCCAGGAGATCGCGCGCGCTGAGCACCGCGCCGCCGGAGTGCACCGGGTTCGAGCCCTGGAACAGCTGG
Source organism: uncultured Thermoanaerobaculia bacterium (assembly GCA_964591165.1). Taxonomy (GTDB): domain Bacteria; phylum Acidobacteriota; class Thermoanaerobaculia; order Multivoradales; family JAGPDF01; genus JAGPDF01. The sequence goes on from CAZPZW010000091.1 coordinate 1,249, forward strand.
GTCAGGAACGCCGCGATCTCGGTCGCGTTCGCGGCCTCCCTGCGCGCCGCGTTGCGTTCCCGCTCGACCGTGATCGAGTGGTACGCGACGAGCCCGACGAGCGCGACGAGCGCGGCGGCGATGGCCGTCGAGGCGCCGCGATGGCGGAGGACGAGCTTGCGGAAACGCTCGGGCGCGCCGACCGGACGCGCCGACACTGGTTTTCCCTCCAGGAAGCGATCGAGGTCGGCGGCCAGCTCGGCGACCGACGGGTAGCGCCGCGCGGGCTCGCGCTCGAGCGCACGCGCCACGATGTTGTCGAGATCGCCGCGGAGCTGGCGGCGGAGGCGGGCAGCGCTCGTCGAGCGTTGCGCGGCCCGCTGCGCGGCCCCGTCGAGCTCCATCACCGCGAGCGAGAGCCGCCGCGGTCCCCGCTCCAGAATCGTGCTCTCGATCTCGCGTGGGGTCGTTCCCCGGAAACGGTATGGTGGCGCGCCGCAGAGCAGCTCGTAGAGGACGAGCCCCAGTCCGTAGACGTCGGTGGCCGTGGTCGTCGTCTGGCCGAGAATCTGCTCCGGGCTGGCGTAGCGCGGGGTGTACCAGCGCTCGAGCGTCGAGGTCCGCTCGAGCTCCCCTCCGCCATCCGGGGAGAGCAGCTTGCCGATGCCGAAGTCGAGCAGCCGTGGCCGCCCGTCCGCTCCGACCAGGATGTTGCTCGGCTTGAGGTCGCGGTGGATCACGAGGCGACGATGGGCGTGGTCGACCGCGGCGCAGACATCGAGGAAGAGGTGGATCCGGGCGGGGACGTCGAGGCGGCGGTTGTCGGCGAAAGCGAGGAGCTCCTCGCCCTCGACGTGCTCGAGGACGAAGTAGGGCAATCCATCATCGGTCGTGCCGCCGTCGAGGAGCCGCGCGATGCCCGGATGCTCGAGCGCGGCGAGCAGGCGACGCTCGGTCTCGAAGCGGCGCACGATGGCGCCGCTGCGCATTCCACCCGAGACCACCTTGATCGCGACCCTCTGCTCGAAGTCGCCCGCGGCGCGCTCGGCCAGATAGACCACCCCCATGCCGCCCCGTCCGAGCTCGCTCACGACGCGCCACGGTCCGATCCGTTCGCGCGGACGTTCCCCGGGATCGTCCTCTGGAGCCGCCGCGAGCGCGCCGACCTCCTCTCCGGCGAGGAACTGCCCCGCGCCGGCGAGCGACGCGAGGAGCGAGAGGACCTCGTCGCGCAGGGCGAGATCGGCTCCCGCGCGGGCGCTGACGAAGGCCTCGCGCTCGGCCTTCGGCAGCGCGAGCGCCTCGTCGAAGAGGGCGCGGGCCGCCGACCAGCGATCGGTGCCCGGCGTCTCGTTCATGGCGCCGCCGCGCCGCCGAGCTCGCGGAAGAGGAAGGCGCGCGCCAGCGCCCAGTCGCGAGCGAGCGACGCCTCCGAGCGGGAGAGCACCACGGCGGCCTCCGGGATCGTCAGTCCCGCGAAGAAGCGGATCTCGACCAGCCGCTCGACCTCGGGCTCCCGGCGCCGCAGCTTGGCGAGCGCGCGATCCAGGTCGAGAAGATCGATCCCGCGCGGCGCCGTGGCGAGCCCCGCCGCCGCCGCGTCGACGGTCAGGCAGCCGCCGCCCCGCTTGCGCGCCTGACGGATCCGCGCCTGGTCGACCAGGAGCTGGCGGAGCATCCGCGCGGCGAGCGCGAAGAAGTGATGACGATCCTCGAGGTCGAGGGCCGGGCGGCCGAGGAGGCGGACGAACAGCTCGTGGACGAGCACCGTCGGCTGGAGGGTCGACGAGCTCGGTTTGCCGCGCAGCGCCGAGCGCGCCAGGCGCTTCAGCTCGTCGTAGACCAGCGGCGCGAGCGCGTCGAGAGCTGCCTCGTCGCCGGCGCGCCAGCGCCGGAGCAGCGAGGTCACCTCGCCGGTTCCCGCCGCCGCGAGCTGGTCGCCGCCCGGTTCGCCCATGGTCTGGTGCGCGAGAGCGTAGGCGAGCGCCCGGGACGGGTCAAGCCGTCGATCGGCCGCGTGGAACACCCACCCGGCTGAGAGGGTTTTCCGGCGCCTTCCGTATTCCCTCCACAAGGGGGAAGCCATGAGCCATCGGGGACGGGTTCAGGTCGCATTCGGAGTTCTCATTCTGCTCGGCAGCGTTGCCGCCGTCGCCCAGCTCCAGACGCTCGGCGCGGTGATTCTCGGCCAGGGATCGCCCGGCGTCGCGGGCACGCCCGAGCTCGGCGACGACTTCGGCCGGGCGCTCGCCGTCGGCGACTTCAACTGCGACGGCTTCAGCGACCTCGCCGTCGGCGTTCCCTGGGAGGACAGCGACGTCACGCATTCCGGCGCGGTCAACGTCTTCTACGGCGGCCCGGCCGGCCTCTCCTCGGCCGAGCTCTGGGACCAGAGCAGCAGCGGCGTGCCGAGCTCGAACGAGGAGCACGATCATTTCGGCGCCGCGCTCGCGGCGTTCCGGAGCCCCCTCCAGAACTGCGACAACCTGGCCGTCGGCGCGCCCGACGAGGACGTCAACGGCACGCTGACCCACGTCGACGCCGGAGCCGTCTTCATCTTCCGCGGCACGTCGGGCGGGCTAGTCGCCGACGGCATCCTCGTCCAGGGCCAGGACGGTGTGCCCGAGTTGCCCGAGGACGGCGACCACTTCGGTGCCGCGATCAGCCAGGGTCCGACGGTCGACGGCGGATTCCCCACGGACTGCCCGCCGGGAACCGCCGAGGACATGACCCTCATGATCGGTGCCCCGGGCGAAGGGCTGGGCGCCTTCGACAACGGCGACGGCGCGCTCGTCCAGATCATCCTGCCCTGCTCCGGCGAGGACGGCGGCGGCCAGATGCCGAGCTTCGCCAACTGCACCGTCGACCTGACCACGCCCTGCCGCGTGATCTCGGCCGACGACTTCCTCCTGCCGCTCAACCTCAATCCCTACGACGGCCAGTTCGGCTCGTCGCTCGCCTGGCTCGGCCGCGTCTCGTCCGAGGCGTATCCCGAGCTGGGTTGGGAGTTCCTCGCGGTCGGGGTCCCCTACGCCGACAACGGCGCGCCCGTCAGCAACTCGGGGGCGGTCCTCGAGATGGACCCCTCGCTCGATCCGGACGACAGCTTCTACTGGCAACAGGGGAACAACTCGCTGCTCGGGGCGCCGGAGGCCGCCGACCATTTCGGCGAGAACCTGGCGGCCGGCGACTTCGACGACGACGGGCGCCTCGATCTCGCGGTCGGGATCCCCGACGAGGACGTCGGCGCGATCGGCGAGGCAGGCGCGGTCCAGGTGATCGAGAACGGCAGCTCAGGCCTGACCGGCAGCGATCAGTTGATCGACCAGGACGACCTCGCCGGCCAGTCCGCCGCGGGGAGCGACCGCTTCGGCAGCGCCCTCGCCGTCGGCGACTTCGACGGCGACGGAGTCGACGACCTGGCGATCGGGGTCAATGGCGAGAACCTCACGACGCCGCGTTCGGTGGTCAACGCGGGCGCGGTCAACGTCCTCTACGGCGTCGACGGCGTCGGCATCTCCACCAGCGGCGCCCAGCAGTTCGACGGCGACGACCTGTTCTTCAACGGCGCCCAGGAACAGACCTTCTTCGGCAGCGCGCTCGCCGCCGGCGACTTCGACGGCAACGGCATCGACGATCTGGCGATCGGCGAGCCGGGCTCCCAGGACCTGGCGAACTCCTTCGGTTACGTCTGGATCGTCTACGGCGCCGACAACGGCATCCTCGGCCACGTCGGCTTCCTGGTCGCCGATCCGAGCCACCCGGAGAACGTCGGTTCGATCCAGGTCGACGTCAACCGCACCGGCAGCGCCCTCCTCAGCGCCAACGCCACGGTCCGGGTCAAGCCGGGCGCCGGCGGCACCGCCACCAACGGATCCGACTACAACTTCACCAGCGCCCAGGTCCACTGGGACGCGGGCGAGCTCGGGATCCAGAGCGTCTTCGTGCCGATCGTGAACGACAGCGAGGCGGAGCTCACCGAGACGATCGTGCTCGAGATCACCGGGACGAGCGGCGGCCTGGGCGAGACGAACCCCGCCGAGGTCGTCCTTCAGATCACCGACAACGAACCCGCGAGCTTCGAGTTCCAGCTCGCCGAGACGTCCACGACCGAGGCCGTGGGGAATCTCTCGCTGCTCGTCCTGCGCACGGGAGGCTCCTGGCCGGCCGCCTCAGTCTCCTGGGCGACGGTGAGCGGCCAGGGCCTGATCGGAGCCGTGGCCGGACAGGACTTCACGGCGTCGAGCGGAACGCTCAGCTGGAACGCGGGACAGATGGGCGGCAAATCGGTACAGATCCCGATTCTCAACGACACGACGCCCGAAGGGGACGAGCTCTTCACCGTCATGCTCCACAGTCCCTCGGGGGCGGTCCTGAGCTCGCCGGCGGTGACCCTGGTGACGATCCTGGCCAACGACGGCGGCATCTTCACGGACGGCTTCGACGGCGGCTCGACCTCGCGGTGGAGCACCACCTTCCCCTGAGGGGCGGGCTCGGCGCTCGAGCCGGCCAGGACCAAGATCGGCAGGCAGGTCACCTCCAGCGCGCGTCGCCTCGGGCACCGCGGCGCGCAAGTCCCGCTCGGGGTGGCCGGCGGGGAGAGGTCGCAACGCCGGGGGCGTACACGCTCCGCTCCCGTGCCAGACTCCTCTCATCGTGGCGAACGAGGCGGGCGACGCGGAGCTCGTCCAGGCGGCCCGCGCCGGGCAGAGCGCGGCCTACTCGCTGCTGGTGGAACGCCACTGGTCGCGGCTCGTGGCGCTGGCGCGCTCGATCGCCGGGGACGCGGAAGCGGAGGACCTGGTGCAGGAGTGCCTGCTCAACGCCTGGCGCCGGCTCGCCACCCTGCGCGAGCCAGCCGCCTTCCTCGCCTGGACGCAGCGCTCCGTGGTGCGGGCGAGCATCCGCCGGGCGCGCTGGCGCGCTCTCCGGGTGCCGTTGGCGGCGATCGCCGAGCTGCGAGACCCGCGACCCGACGCCGCCAGCGAGAGCTGGACCGTCGACGCGCTGCTCGCCCGCTTGGCGCCGCGCCAGCGGGCGGTGATGTACCTGACCGTGGTCGAGGGGATGAGCGACGGCGAGATCGGCGAGCGGCTGGGGATCGACGCGGCGTCGGTCCGTTCGCATCGCCGTCGCGCCCGCGAGCGCCTCGGCCCCCTGCTGCGAGCGGCCGGCCCGCGGGCCGGCGAGAGGTCCTGACCATGGCGGACGACAGGGATCCGATGGAGCGCTTCGACACCGAGCTGCGCGCCTGGGCCGCGCGACCGACGACGCGCACGCCGGCGTCCGCAGCGCGCGAGATCGCGGCGCGCATCGCGGGTGGCCCGGCGCCGAGGCCGCGTTTCCACCCGGCCTGGGCCTGGACCGCGGCCGGTCTCGCCGCCGCGGTCGGGATCGCCTCATGGCTCCGCTTCGGCGGCGCGCCGCGAGCCGGCCTGCCGCCCGCCCCCACCGGCCGGAGCGTGGCCCCGGCGCCCCTCGACCCCGGCGCCGAAGCGCTCGGCGACGGCCAGGTGCTGATCTGGCTCGACCCCGAGACCCCGCTCTACATGAGCTTCGCTCCCCCTGCCGGGGAGCGGAAGCCCGGAGGTGATTCGTGACCCGTCACCTGCTCCTCGCCCTGCTCCTCGCCCTGTTCGGAAGCGTCGCGTCCGGCGCCGCGGAGCCGGCACCCGCGGCGGTGCCCACCGGCTTCACGGTTCTCGTCGGCTTCCCCTCCGCGGAGGGATCGGAGGCGACGGGAGTGCTGCTCGTCCCCGGCACGGTCCTGCCGCTCGACGTCCCCGCCGGAGCGGCCCCCGGGCGCGAAGAGCTGGTCCCGCGCTCGCTCGCGCTCGCGGCCGCGGTCGACCGGCTCTGGGGCACCTTCCGCCTCGATCCAGCGCGCCGGCTGCAGAAGGGCGCCTACCTCGCGGCGCCGGTGGGCGAGACGGTGGAGCTCCCGGTGCCCGACGGCACCGCCGTGAGACTCTCGGTCCGCCTGCTCGGATTCGACGAGAAGTTGGCGACCTTCCGCGTGATTTTCCGCGAGCACGAGACGGTGCTGGCGGACTCGACCGTCGGTGTCGAGCGGGGCGGCCGCGCGGTGGTGGGCGGGCTCGACGGCGCGGAGGCGCCCTACCTCTTCGTGGTTCTCGAGCCGGAGGCCGCCGACCGTCCGTTGGCGCCGCGCGTCGAGCCGGGGCTCGGTTGGCGTGAGCCGGTGGCGGTGAAGAAGGTGCCCCCCGGCTATCCGCCAGAGGCGCGCAAGGCGAAGATCATGGGCATCGTCGTGCTCGAGGCCGAGATCGCCGCCGACGGGAGCGTCACCGACACCCGGGTGCTCGAGAGCCCGTCGCCGCTGCTCACCGCCGCGGCCGCCGAGGCGGTGCGGGGCTGGGCGTTCGAGCCAGCGCGCGACGCCGCCGGCCAAGCGGTCGCGGTGCGCTACGTCGTCACCCTCAACTTCGTGCTGCGCTGAACGGCAGCGTGCACGCTTCGGCGCCCGTGCCGCCTCCTCTTCGGTGACGTACCCGGATACCGGAAAGGAGAAGGCGATGCGACTACGAATCAGAGGGTGGGTGGCGATCGGCGCGGCGCTGGGGATCTGCCTCGGCCTCGCCGGACCCCTGGCCGCCGGCGAGAAGGTGGCGCGCTGGGAGAAGGGCAGCGGGCTGAGCGAGCCCAAGGTGATCGAGAAGTCGGCCCCGGCTTACCCCGACGAGGCGCGCAAGGAGAAGGTCCAGGGCGTGGTGATCCTCGATGCGACGATCACGACGCAGGGCGAGACGCGCGACCTCGCGACCGTGCAGGATCCCGATCCGCGCCTGACCGCCGCCGCGCGCGAAGCGGTCGCGAGCTGGCGCTTCGAACCGGCGCGGGACGCCGCGGGGCACGCCGTCGCGGTGCGCTACCAGTTCACGGTGAACTTCAAGCTCCAGTAGGAGAAGGCGCGCGCCGTTCGGCGGCGCCCGAGCGCTTCGCCCTCAGCTCCCCGGGTCCGCGTCGTCGCTCCGGCGGGCATCGTCCTTCCGCAACCGCGCGAAGGCGCGGTCGCTGCGCACGGTCACGCCAACGCCGAACCCGTCTTCGAGCTTGTGGCCGTTGCGGCCGCTCACGCTGGTGAGGTAAGTGGTGTAGAGGTCCACCGTCTCGGTGAGGGAGAACGAAGCGCCGGCGCCGACGTTGACGAAGCTCTCGGCGCCCAACTGGTCGTGGTAGGGGTAGAGGGGATCGGTTCGCGGAATCGGAACGTCGATTCCGCCGTGCGCCTCCTGCCACAAGCCGAGCGCCCGCACCGCGAAGCGCGGCGTGACGAAGTACCCGATCTCGAGGTCGAAGTTGCTGCGCGCGTGCTCGATCCCCGCCACCGGTTCCAGATAGGTATAGCCGTAGCGTCCGTGCAGATAGGTGCCAGGTATCCAACGGTCGAGACTCTTGCCGGCGAAGAAACCGGCCGAATAGCGCATCAGCCCCTGGCCGGGCGCCGCGTGGCCGAGCGTCTCGTAGGAATGGCTCGGAACCGCCAAGGCAACGTAGGGCGCCAGCGCCCAGGGCTCTTCGAGCGCCTTGACGCGCAGCTCGAGGAAGTAGTCGGTGAACGTCGTGTGGTAGTCGCTGTCGTCGATCGTCGTCTCCACGTGCGGCCTCTCGCCGTGATACTCCGAGCTGACGAGCGGGACTCCGGCGCTGACCGCGAGCCGATCGGTGAGGGCGTAGGTGAAGCTGGCGGCGAGGCTCTTGACCCGGGCGTGTCCGACGTCGACTTCTCCGCCATCCGGACCGTAGTGCTTCCTGTTGAAGACGTCCCCGTAGCCGAGGGTGTAGGACAGCGTGCCTTTCTCGGACAGCCACGCCTGCGCGTGGCCTGCGGCCGGCATGGTGGCGGCGCCCGCCAGAACGCACGCCGCCGCGGTCCAGTGCGCTACGGGCCTGCCTCGGCTCACTCCCCGCTCCGCGCGTCGGCTTCCGAGCACCCGGTCGGCAGGCCCTTCGCCCGCCGCTCGAGCAGCGTCTCGACGGTCCGCAGGAGCTGTCCTCGCTTGCGCTTCGCCGCCTGCCCGAAGCAGGCGGTCTGGCGCAGGGCCTCGGCCGTCTCCGCGTCCGTGGGCTTGTAGAGCACCGGCACCAGCACGGGCGCCACGGCGCTCCCGGCGAGGTCCCCCGACAGCGTCCGAACGTCGACGATGTCGGCGAGCACCATGTCGGGCTGCTCCTCTCGCAGGCTGCGATCGAGCTCGGCCCGGCTCCCGACCGTCGCCACTGTGTGCCCTGCGAGCTCGAGAACGGTAGCGAGGTGGAACTCCTCGTCGGCCTCGGGCAACCGCGACTGCGGATTCAGGTAGAGAACAAGGGTCCCCGGGAACTTGCTCTCGACGATGCGCTCGAAACGCACGCCGCGTCCGAGGACCACCAGCTTGTCGCCGCATGCGCTGACCGCTTGGGGCGCAGCGAGTGCCACCAGAGCCGCTACAGCCAGGCGAAGCCAGGGGCTGTGCATGGTCGTCTCCTTGACCGGGACGAGAACTCTACACCCACCCAAAGGGGTGGGGCCCCCCGCCCCGGCGGCGGGGGGCCCCAGGGAAAACCGCTTGCCCTCAGTCCTTCTTCAAGGGCCGCATCTCGTGCTGGATCACGAAGCGACCGACCTGCGTGCCCTGGCGCGAGCCGGCCTCACAGCCCTCGCGGAAGTGGATGCCGGCATACACCCGGGCATCCCTCGACTCGGCAACCGCCGCGGAGAGCGAGTCGAAGCTCCGGGTGATCGACTTGGCCGGCAGCGCCGCCAGCGGCGCAGGCAGCGGGACACTCGGCGCGTTGAAGGTGCGGCTGAAGGCGATCCCGTCGGTGCGGAAGAACCGGCGCAGCACCTCGGCGCTGGCGGCGGTGGCGCTCGGCAGGGCACAGGGGAAGTCCGGGTACGGCGGGGTCACCAGGAACGGCCGCCAGTACGGATCGTGGACCGTCTCGGGATTCCCGTCGTCGACCCAGCGGATCGCCGTCACCGGCCGCCAGAACGCATAGGTGTACTTCCAGACCTGGTTGGCGATCAGGGCATCCGCCTGCGCGATGTTGAGCAGCGCGAACAGGCGAGCGTGCTCCCAACGGTCGAGGCCCATGCCGCTCACGATCCCGCGCGTCGTCAGGTTCCAGTTGGAGCCGCCGCCGGGCCAGAAGCGCGCGATGTCGCTCTCCTCGGAATCCGGCGCAGCGCCACGCACCAGCGCGTCGCCGACCTCCTGGACCTCCGCGTACTCGCGGGCGTAGGCCTCCCCCGACAGGTCGAAGATGGCGCCGGGTCCAACCTCGAATTGGGACCCGTGACGGAGCGCGAACGGCGTCACAAACGCCCAGCCCGCGAAGGAGGGCGTGGCGAGCGCGGGGAGCTCGGGGTTGGGAGTGGGCTGGTAGACGCCGGGCGCGGGGGGCAGCGTGTAGGGAAGGTGGGGCGTGGCCGACCCGTCGGCCGCGCGCAGGGTGAGGATGGCGTCGGCCGCCGCTCCCCCCGCGTCGATGCCGGCCAGCGTCGCGGCGTCGTACGGCTGCGGACCCACCGTGGCCTCGAACTGGGCCAGGATCAAGGCGATCGCCGCGGCCTTCGGCGGCGAGGGCGGCAGCGGGGCCAGGAGGTCGAGCAGGGTCTCGCTCGCCGCCGCGGCGACGGCCGCATCGGGGGAGGCGCCAGGGTTGGCCAGACCGAGATAGGTGTAGCGCTCATAGCGCGGCTCGATGGTGTTGAGCGCGTCGTGGACGGCGATCTGGACCATCGCCTGGACGCGCGTTTGTTGCTGCGGGCCGCCGAAGCGCGGGGCGACCACTTCGGCGACGGCGTTCCAGTCGGTCACGACGTCGGCCGCGGCCGGCCCCGGAGCCGATGGCGAGAGGGCGAGGCTCAGAACCAGCGACAGCGTGCCCAGGTGACGGATTGCGGGGTGCTTCCGGTCCATTCTCATGTCGCGTCTCCTTTACGAGGCGGGTTAGGGGCCCCGTGGGGCGCAGACTCGCCGAGGCTGGTCCGGCACGTCGATCGTCTGGCGATCAACCGGGCCTCAACTGCGGATGAACCGCCGCCGCGGGTGCGGCCAGCGGTCGTTATTCAGGGGGATGAAGCGGGCGGGCGCTGCTCGAGGCTCTGCAGGTGGGCGTCGAATCGAGGATCTCCGCGCAAGCTGTCGAAGGCAGGGTCGCCGACCAGGCTGGTGACGCGCTGGTGGTTGGCGGCCACCTGCTCGAGCCAGTGGAATGCGGCGTCGGCCTCGCCCAGCAGGGCGTACAACTTCGCCCGCCGGGCGGGCCACACCTCGCCGGTTTCCTCCTCGTCGCGCTCCTCGAGCTCGAGCAGGAACCGGTAGATCCCCGGCAGCCCCGACTCGGTGTATCGCTGCTCGAGCGCCGACTGGTCGGCGGCCGACAAACCGATAGCCCGCGCCCAGGCGGCATAGGCCGCGAACGCCGCCGCCGTGTCACCGGTCTCGGCCCGGGCGCGGGCGAGCAACTGGAGCGTCTCCGGATAGGCAGGGTCGAGCTCGAGCGCCCGCCGGCAAGCGACGATCGTGGCCGGATAGTCCCGTGCCATGTAGTGGTTCCAGGCGAGCGACATCGCGATCAGGGGGGAGAGCGGATCGAGCTTGCTCGCCTCTTTCGCCTCCGCCAGGCCCTCGCCGTGGCGGCCGGTCTCCGAGAGCAGGTGGCTGTACTTCATGTGCGCGTACACGCTGCTCGGCGATAGCTCGATCGCGCGCTTGATCTCGACCTCGGCTTCAGCGAAGCGCCGTTCCGAGAGCAGAGCGGCGCCGAGCGCGGCGTGCGCCTCGGCGAGGTCGGGATCGAGATCGAGCGCCCGTTGCGCCGCCTCCCGCGTGCGCTCCGCCGCGCCGTCGAGCACCGAGAGGCTGTCCATGCTCGCGAAGGTCATGGCGAGGCCTAAATAGCCGAGCGCGAAGGAGTCGTCGAGCGCGATGGCGCGGCGGAAATGGCGTAGGGCGCCCACGAAGGAACCGATCGATCGGCGAGCGAAGAGATACCTTCCTTGCAGGTACTCGCGATAGGCCTCGGGATCGACCTTCTGGCGTAGGGCGAGCCGCTGCTCCTCCCTTGGCTGCAACGTCGCCGCAATCTCTCGCGCGATGTCGCGGGCGATAGTGTTCTGCAGGCCGAGCAGGTCGCGCTCGTCCTCCTCGTAGCGGTGCGCCCAGAGGTGCTGGTCGGTGGCGCCATGCACCAGCTGCGCCGAGACACGGACCCGCGAGCCGAAGCGGGCGATCGAGCCCTCGACGACGGCATCGACGTCGAGGCGCCGCGCCAGCACTGGCACCGTCTCCTTGGAATCGCGCAGAGCTTCGGACGAGGTGCGAGAAGTCACCTTGAGGGTGCCAATCTGGGCCAGCCGGGTGATCAGCTCCTCGGTCAGCCCGGCAGCCAGGTACTCTTCGCCCGTCTGCGGCGACTGGTCGACGAAGGGCAGCACCGCCAGCGAGCGGACTTTCGGGCGTCCGGAATCGGCGCGAGACTGCCACGCCGCCAGAGCGAGCACCGCCGCGATCGCGCCAGCGAGCAGGGCGGCGACCAGCACCCGGCGCCGGCGCCCAGCGGCCCAGGGTGGGGCCGCGGGACCGACGGCGGGGCCCCGAGGACTTCCCTCGACCGGGTCCGGCGCGGCGACGACTTCGGGGGCGGTGGCGGCTTCTGCCGGACCAACCGTCACGACCGGAGCCACGAAGCGATAGCCCAGCCGCGGAAGGGTCTCGATGAAGCGCGGCGCCTCGGCCGAGTCGCCGAGCGCATCGCGCAGCTTCATCACCGCGACGTTGATGCTCTTCTCGAACTCGACGTAGGTGCCGCTCGGCCACAGGCGCGCGCGCAGCGCCTCCCGCGAGACGATCTCGCCCGGGCGCTCGAGGAGGCAGACGAGAATCCGATACGGCTGCTCCTGGAGCTGAACTCGCCGACCCTGTCGCCGCAGCTCGTGGCGTCTAAGGTCGAGTTCGAAATCCGCGAACTCGAGGAGGAGCGGGTCCCGGTCGTCTGCCATCGGACGTT
>CAZPZW010000092.1:0-13041 GCA_964591165.1 uncultured Thermoanaerobaculia bacterium
GGTAGCTCGTTGGGCTCATAACCCAAAGGTCGCAGGTTCAAATCCTGCCCCCGCAACCAACTCTCACGGCGACAGGGCCGGGTCCCACGACCCGGCCCTTCGTTTTTCAGGCCGGTTCGCTCGCCGCGGCGGGCGGCGGGGCGGCGGCGGGGGCTTGGAGGCCGCTCGCGAAGGCGAGGGTGCCGAGGGTGAGGCCGGCGGAGATCCAGAACGGGGCGGCCGGACCGAAGCCCTGGAAGGCGGCGCCGGCCCAGAGCGGACCCACCAGGCGCGCCACCCCGCCGTAGGCCTGCTGCACGCCCATGGTGGCGCCGAGCTCGTGGCGGCCGGCGTAGCGTGAGACGAGCGAGGTGGTCGCCGGGAAGAGCAGCGCCGTCCCCACCGGGACGAGGACGATCACCACGACGAAGACCAGGGTGGTGGGCGCGAGCGCCTGCAGGGCGAAACCGCCGACCAGCGCGAGCAGGCCGACGCGCATCGCGCCGACCTCCCCGAAGCGGCGAACGGCCGGCCCGAGGACGACGCTGCGCATCACCAGGGAGATCGTGCCGACGAAGGTGTAGAGGTAGCCGATCGTCTTCTCGGTGAAGCCGAAGCGCGCCTGGAGATAGAGCGCCAGGATGCCGTTCATCGCCATGAAGGCCATCATCGGCACGGCGTAGATCCAGATCAGGCGGGCGACCGGGCGGCGCGGATGCGCCGCCACCACCAACATCTGCCCGCCGAGCGAGCGGCGCTCCGCCGTCTTGGCGGTGGTGCGGCTCTCGTGCGAGGTCGACTCCGGCAGCCAGCGCCAGGCGAAGACCAGGTTGAGCACGCAGAGCGCCGCGGCGGCGAGCCCCGGGAAGGCCGGACCGAGCGTCGAGGCGGCCGACCCCAAGGCGGGTCCCAGCATCACGCCGGCCGAGGTCGCGGCGGTGATCCAGCCGAGCGCCTTGGCGCGCTCCTCCGCCACGATCGCGTCGCCGACGTAGGCCTGGACCACGCCGGTGGTGGCGCCTCCCGCCCCCTGCACCAGCCGCGAGAGACCGAGGATGACGAGCGTCTGGAGGTGGGACATGCGCGACATCGCGAAGTCCGAGCAGGCGAGGGCGAAGAGCAGGTGCGCGCCGATCGAGATCGCGATGCCCAGCAGGAGCATCGGCCGCCGGCCGATGCGGTCGGAGAGCCGCCCCCAGAGCGGCGCCGTGGCGAGCTGCGCCACCGCGAAGAGCGAGACCATCGCCCCGACCAGGAAGGCCGAAGCCCCCAGCCGGGTGGCGTAGAAGGGCATCAGCGGCAGGACGAGGAGGAAGCCCGCCATGTCGACGAAGACCGTCGCCATGAGCGCCCAGAGGCGGCCGAGAGAAACCCGCTCGGCGGTCATCTAGCTCGCGCGCTCCCGGGCGAGCCCGAGGAAAGCGGCTGCCGAGAGCACCGTCAAGAGGACGCCGTAGACCGCCGCGAGGCCGGTCTCCTGGAGCCGGAGGCTGGAGAGGATCTCGATCGCGATCGGGCGGGTATCGAAGGTGTAGAGGACGATCGAGAGCACGAAGTCGCCGCAGGCGGCGATGAAGGCGAGCGCCGCGCCCGCCGCCAGCGCCGGTCGGAGCATGGGGAGTGTTACGCGCACGAGGGTGCGAAGTTTAGACGCGCCGAGCGAGCGCGCCGCCTCCTCGAGCCCCGGATCGAGCTGCGCCAGGCCGGCGAGCGCGGCGCGGCCGGTCGAGGGCAGGGCGCGGATCAGATAGGCGAGCGGCAGGAGCGCCGCGGTGCCGACCAGCACCAGCCGGCCGGCAAGCGGGCGATCCACGCTCCAGGTGGTGGCGAGCGCCACCGCGAAAGCGGTCGCCGGCACCGCCCAGGGGAGACCGAGCAGCAGCTCTGCCCAGCGGCCGGCCCGGTCGCGCCCCGCCGCCAAGCGCGCCGCGGCGAAGCCGAGCAGCAACGCTCCCGCGGTCGCGACCCCTGCCATCCAGAGTGAGTTGGCGATCGGGCGCAGCGTCTCGAGACTCGCGCCGAGCGACCGCCAGTTGGCGAGCGAGTAGACCGGTGGCAGCAGCTCGCTGGTCCACGAGGCGCGCGGTACGAAGGACATCACCACCAGCGTCAGGTGCGGTGCGAGCAGCAGCAGCGAGAGCACCCAGCCGGCGGCGGCGAGCGCCCAACGCACCCAGCGGCGGGGGCTCCGCTGGCGCGCCGGCGGGACGCCGCGCTGCCGGGCCGGCGCCGCGGCGGACTCCAGCCGCCGGGCGGCGAGCAGCCCCGCGATCGCCAGCGCCGCGAGCACCACGGTCTCGACCTCCGCCAGGTCGACGTCGCCGTTCTGCTTCGAGGCGAGGATCTGGGTGGTCATCACGCGGAAGGAGCCGCCGAAGAGGTAGGGCGCCGAGAAGGAGCCGAGCGCGGTGAGGAAGGTGAGCAGCGCCGCCGCGGCGAGCGCCGGGCGGAGCGTCGGCAGGGTCACCCGGAAGAAACGGCGGCCGGCGCCGGCGCCGAGCGACGACGCCGCTTCGAGCAGGGAGCCGTCGAAACGGGCGAGCGCCGCGCGGGTCAGGAGATAGAAGTAGACGTACATCGAGTAGGCGTGGACGAGCAGGATCGCGCCCGCGCCGGAGAGCCGCCAGGGCGGCTCCGTGCTCCCCAGGGCGCCGCCGACCAGCCGGGTCGCGAGGCCGCTCTCGCCGTAGAGGTGGAGGAAGGCGATCACCCCGACGAGCGGCGGGAGCGCCACCGGCAGCGCCACCAGCTCGGCGAGCACCCGGCGCCCCGGGAACTCGGCGCGCGCGAAGAGGAAGGCGAGCGGCACGCCGACCGCGGCCGCGAGCCCCACCGTCGCAGCGGAGATCCAGAGCGAGCGGCCGAGCGCCAGCCACTCGTCGCCGCGCCGCGCGAACTCACCGAAAGCCGCGCCCAGCCCCGCCTCACTGGTGAGCGACGCGCCGAAGGTGACCGCGAGCGGCCAGCCGATCAACCAGGCCAGGAGAACGACTAGCCCCCAGCGCCAAAGCGCGTCGCGACGCGCGGCGCTCACGACGCGGGCTCCCCCGGGAAGAGGCGCGGCGCCGCGCCCGGCGCGAGCGCCAGCTCCACCGGCGCCCCCAAGGCGAGCTCCTCGCCGCGCAGCAGGACCTCGACCTCCTCGCCGGACGGCAGCCTGACCGTGGCGTAGGACACCGGACCTGCGAAGCGAATCGAGACGATGTTCCCACCTAGGAGTGGTGGCCCCTCGCCCGCGGTGCAGACGCGCAACATCTCCGGCCGCAGCCACAAATCGGCCTCTTCCCTCAGGTGAGCTTCGCCCCGCACAACCACCAGCGTCGCTCCCGGCCGGAAGGCCGGGCCACTCACCTTGACGCGCCCCGTGGCGTCGGCGTCTCCGACGCCGACGCGCAGGAAGCTGGCGCGGCCGACGAACTCGGCGACGAAGCGGTTGGCCGGCCGGTGGTAGAGCTCCTCCGGCGTTCCGACCTGCTGCAAGCGCCCGCGCTCGAGCAGGGCCACCCGGTCGCCGAGCTCGAAGGCCTCCTCCTGCTCGTGGGTCACGAGCAAGGTGGTGATTCCCACCTCGGAGAGCGTCGCACGGAGCTCGCGCCGGGTCCGTTCGCGCAGCGACGGGTCCAGGTTCGACAGCGGCTCGTCGAGCAGCAGCACCCGCGGCTCCGGCGCCAGGGCGCGGGCGAGCGCCACCCGCTGCTGCTGCCCGCCGGAGATCTCCCCCACCCTGCGGCGCTCGAAGCCGGCGAGGTCGACCCGCGCCAGGGCGCGCGCCACCCGCTCGCCGACCTGTGACTTGGCGAGCCCACGGGTCTCGAGCCCGAAGGCGACGTTCTCCCCCACCGTGAGGTGGGGGAAGAGCGCGTAGTGCTGGAAGACCATGCCGAAACCGCGCCGCTCCGGCGGCAGGGGGTCGACCCGCTCGCCGGCGAAACGGATCTCGCCCGCGTCGGCGCTCTCGAAGCCGGCGGCGAGGCGGAGGAGCGTCGTCTTGCCGCTCCCCGAGCGGCCGAGCAGCGCCAGCACTTCGCCGGGCGCGATCGAGAGCGTCACGTCGGCGAGGACGCTCGTGCCGGCGAACCGCTTGGCGAGGCCCATGAGCTCCAGCCGGTCCGCGCCGCGCACGGCGCCACCCAGGCTCATCGGGCGGCGTCCGGCACGCCGCGCCCGCGGATCTCCCGGTCCCAGCGCGCCATCCAAGCGGGCCCCTGGGCGAGCGCCAGCGCCTCGTCGTAGCTCGCCGGCTGGAGCTCGGCGAGGGCGCTCTGCGCCCACTCGGGCAGCGATTCGACCGCGAGATCGGTGCGCGCCGGCAGGCGATAGGCGCGCTCGGCAGCGAGCCGTGCGGCGGCGGCCGAGCCCGCGTACTCGATGAAGGCGACCGCCGCCGCGCGCTGCTTCGCGCCGGCCAGGAGAGCGATCGAGTCGTCGATCACCGGCGTCCCCGAGGCGGGGAAGACGATGCCGAACGGGGCGCCGTGGGCGCGATCGACCAAGATGTCGGTGAGCTCCCAGGCGGTCACCTCCCCTTCGCCGCGCATCAGCTTCTCGCGCAGCAGGGCCGGATTCGCCACGTACTCCTTGGTCTGCGCGTCGAGGCGCGCCAGCCAGGCGAAACCCGGATCGGGGGCGCCGGAGTCGGCCACGGCGCGCGCCACGACGCAGGCGAAGAGGGTGCGCATGACTCCCGAGGCGAGCGGATCGCGCACCAGGAGCTTGCCGGTGAAGCGCGGTTGGAGCAGATCGTCCCAGTCGCGCGGCGCCTCCTCGGGGGCGAGACGCTGGCTGTTGTAGACCAGCACCGGTACGGTGCGGTAGGTGCCGAAGTAGAAGTCCCCCGGAGCGCGGCTCCCCTCCGGCACCGCGTCGGCCCAGGAGGGGCGGTAGGGGGCGAGCAGCCCCTCCGCCGCGGCGCGCGCGAAGATCGCATCCGGCCCGCCGAACCAGACGTCCCCCTGCGGGTTGGCGCGCTCGGAGCGCACCCGGTCGTAGACCTCTTGCGACCCCATGTCGAGGAAGCGCAGATCGATCGCCGGGTTGGCGCGCTCGAACTCGGCCTCGATCAGGGTCATGAGATCCCGCCCGTGCGGCGAGTAGACGGTGAGCGGCGTCCGGCCGCCCCCACCGCAGCCCGCAAGGATGAGGAAGGGAAGAGCGAGCGTGGCGCTCGCCAGGCGCTTGCGGAGGAAGAACCGTCGCATGGCGTCAGGAGGTCGACGGGTCGATCACCGCGAGACCGGCGAATCGGCGGCGGAAGAAACCGCGATCGCGGGCGAGAAGCCGATCGGCCCTGAGCTTCGCGTGCGCGCCGATAAGAAAATCCGGGATCAGGTGCTCTCTCCGTCCTCCACCACGCCGGTACTCGCGCCAGAGATCGCCGGCGAGCTCGGCGCAGGGCGCGTCGAAGGGATCGAAGCGGATCCCCGCCGCGCCCAGCACGTCACCTATGGTCTCGGGCGCCCGGAGGGCGGCGCGCACTTCGCTCCAGACCACCGGACAGGCGATGAGCGGCCCGCTCCGGTAGGCGGCGCGCAAGGCGGCGAGCGAGGCGTCGCGATGGCGAGGATCCTCGAGCAGCACGTCGAGTAACACCGAGGAGTCGAGCGCCGTGGTCATTTCGCCTCGTCGAGATCGCTCGACCAGGCGGGACCCCGTGCGCGCGCCAGCCAGGCGTCGACGTCGACCCCGCGCTTCTCGCCGAGTCCGAGCAGACCGGCCACCGGGTCCTCGGCGACGACGCGACGCGCCACCAGCCGCCCGCCGCGCACCTCGAACTCGAGCGCCGTCCCCGGCGCGATCCCCAGCTCCTCGCGCAGCCGCTTGGGTATCGTCACCTGCCCCTTCTCGCTGACCACCGACGCGGTTTTCATACCCAAAGCGTAGGAATTCCTACTTCTGAAGTCAAGCGATCCTCATCGGGTCGCGCGGCGCGACCGCGCCGCCACCTCTTCGGCCTCGCGCCAGACCCGCATAAGGTTGCCGCCGGCGAGCTTGGCGAGATCGATTTCGTTCCAGCCCTTCGCGAGGAGCTCGGCGAAGAGGTTGGGGTACATCGAGACGTCCTTCAAGCCCGTGGGCAGCGAATCGCCGACGCCGTCGAAGTCGGAGCCGAGGCCGACGTGGTCGACGCCCACCAGCTTCACCACGTGCTCGATGTGCGCCACCACGTCCTCCAGGGTGGCGCGCGGCAGCGGGTGGGCGCTCTGGTACTCCTTCTCCCACGCCTCGACCTCGGGCGCGTGCTCGTCGAGCTTCCGTTCGGTGACGAAGGCCTCGCGGGCGCTCCAGTAGGCGTCCGAGTAGGCGTTCGCGGCGGCGGTGAGGAAGGAGGAGCCGAAGTTGATCTGGATCACGCCGCCCTTGGCGGCGAGGGCGCGGATCCGCGCGTCGTCGAGGTTGCGCTCGAAGCCGGGGGTGAAGTGGCGGCAGGAGGAGTGCGAGGCGATCGGCGGCGCCTCGACGAGCGCGATCGCCTGATCGAAGGTCTGGTCGGAGACGTGCGAGAGGTCGACCAGGATCCCCAACCGGTTCATCTCGGCGATCACCTCGCGCCCGAAGGGGGAGAGACCGTGCCAGGTGCGCGCCTCCGGCTTCACGTAGCTCGAGTCGCAGATCTGGTTGTCCTCGCCGTGGGTGAGCGTGATGTAGCGGATGCCGCGGTCGTAGAAGTGACCCAAATTCGCGAGGTCGTCGCCCACCGGAGCGCCGTTCTCCATCCCCAGAGCGAGCGAGATGCGGCCGGCGCGCTGATTCTCGAGCGCCGCCGCGGCGGTCGGCGCGAGCGCCCAGTTCTCCGGCGAAGCGGCGACCAGCGCCTCGACGCCGTCGATGAGCGAGTCGGCGAGCTCCCTGCCGCCGCCGCTCTTCTGATAGGACGACGGGACGTAGATCGACATGAAGGCGACGTCGAGCCCGCCGGCGCGGGCGCGCGGCAGATCGAAGTCGCCGCCGGTCCGGGTGGTCACGTCCTCCTTCTTCTCCTGCAATCGGTAGGGCAGGTCGATGTGCGTGTCGACCACCAGCAGGCGCTGGGCGAGCTCGTGCGCGGCCGCCGCGCGGTCGGCCGCGGCGCGCCCCTCCGGAGTCGCCAGCGTGAGCAGGTTGGCGAACAGCCGGTAAGCGCCGGCGACGCCGGCCGGGAGCTCGCGGAAGAAGGCGAGGCCGGTGTAGACGTAGCTCCCCTCGCCGAGCCGCGCGACGAGCAGCGCTCCGCGCTGCGGCGTCTGGCCGGGATCCGCGACCTCGAGCAGCGCACGATAGGCGGGATCCCAGCGCCGCGGCATGTAGAGCGCCCGCTCCTGAACCCAGTCGTCCCAGTCGGCCGGCCCGATCGCGTTCGGCAGGTTGAACACCGGATCCTCCGGCGAGAGCACCGCGACGCTCGAGCTCTCGTCGGTCACCCGGTCGTGCGGCCGGCCGATCTCGAGCGGGTAGGGGGCGAACTTCCCCTCGACGAAGGGGTATTGCTGGTACTGCACGATCACCAGGCCTCCGCCGCGCGCGTAGTCGAGCAGGCGCGCGTTGTGGGCGGCGAGCGCCGGTTCGGTCTCGTAGGCGCGGCTGCCGACCACGATCGCGTCGTAGCGTGCCAGATCGCCGGTCGCGAGCGTCTCGGCGCCGAGGAGCTCGAGCGGCACGCCGACTTCGGCGAGGAAGCCGGGCACCCGGTCCGAGGCGCCGAGGACGTAACCCACCTTGCCGAGCCGGGGCAACCGGAGATCGGTCGCGACGACCTCGACCCGCGCCGCCACGGGCAGAGGCGTCGCGGCGATGTGCGGATAGTCGACCAGCGGCAGGGCGAGGTCGACCTCTCGCCCGTCGGCCAGGCGCGCCACGAAG
The DNA here is from genome assembly GCA_964591165.1 of uncultured Thermoanaerobaculia bacterium. Lineage (GTDB taxonomy): Bacteria > Acidobacteriota > Thermoanaerobaculia > Multivoradales > JAGPDF01 > JAGPDF01. The sequence continues at coordinate 7,816 of CAZPZW010000092.1, forward strand.
CGCACGCTGCTGCGTTCCATGCCGGCGGTCGGGCAGCCGCGCAGCGCGAAGCGGAAGCTCGCCTCCCCCTTCGCCGCGAGCGCGAACGGCCGGCGTTCCGCGGCGAACCCCGGACAGGCGCTCGCCGAATGCAGCTCGCCGGCGAGCGCGCTGGCGGCGTTCGAGCGCAGACGCACCTCGACCGCGGCTTCGGGGCGCTCCGGGGTCACCAACACGAGCTCGCGATCGAGCACCACCTCCAGCGGCGGCACCACCCGCAGCGGCCGCCGGATCTCCCCCTTCGCCTGGTCGCCATAGCGATAGACCGCAGGGCGATCGAGCGCGATCCGGCGACCGTCGATCGCGAGCACGAGATGTCCGACGAGGCCCGCCGGCTCGAGCGGCTCGCCGCGTTCGGCCGCGGGCGCGCCGCTCCAGTCGTAGAGCGCTGCCGTGCGGGGCCGCATCAGGAAGTACGGCCGGCCGGGCGGCGCCTCGGCCAGCACCCGGCCCGAACGGAGGATCGTCCGCAATTCTCCGCGCGCGATCGGACCTTCGGCGAGCCCGGCGGCGGCGGGCGGCGCGAGCTCGAACGGTCCGGACTGACCGAGGCTGAGCAGTTGGACTTCGCGCGTCCCGGCGTTCCACAGCGTCGTGCGCAGCTCCACCGCCTCGCCCGGGACCAGCTGCTCGCGATCGCTCGCGACGTCGACCACCACCCCGGCCGCGAGCAGCAGCGCCTGGGCGGCGACGGCCCGTTTCTCGGCGAGCAGTCCGGCGACGCCCGACGCGCTGCAGGCCGCGACTGGGCGGCAGGCCGATTCGGCCGCCTCGAGCTCGGCGAGCGCCTCGCCGAGCGGCCCGAACGCCGCGCTGCTGGTCGCGACCGAAAGCTGGGCCCGCGCGCCACGCGCCAGCTCCTCCACCCGGGCGAGGCGCCGTTCGAGCTCGCCGCGCAACGGCGACTCGGCGAGCTCGGCCGCGATCGCGGGCAGCCGCGTGTCGATGCCGGCGAAGAGGTCGTTGCCGTCGCGCCCCGCGTCGCCTTCGACCCAGGTGAACTTGCCGTCGCGCGGCCCCAGATCGAGCAGGCGCCCCATGTCCTGCGAGCGATGCTCCCCCCGCGACCGCATGGCGAGCTGCAGAATCGAGTGTCCGCTCCAGGGGTCGATGCCACCGAGCGGCATCGACACCGTGGCGCGCTCCGGCGCGAACCAAGCGGCGCGATAGAGCACGCTGGCGCGCCAGGGAGGCAACCCCTCGGCGGCGAGCCCGGGAAACGTCGCCGCCTCCGCCGAACGCCGGAAGGCGGCGTAGGCGGTGTGGCCGGCGGCCTGGTGCTGGGCGTGGCCGCCCGAGCCGTCGTCGCCGAAGACCGAGAGGATGACCTGCGGCTTGAAGCGGCGGACGACGCGCACCGCGTCTTCGAGCAGCGCTTCGCGCGGCCAGAGTTTCCAGGTCTCGTCGAGTGAGCGGGTGTAGCCGAAGTCGAAGGCGCGGGTGAAATACTGCCGAGCGCCGTCGATCCGCCGCGCCGCCAGGAGCTCCTGGGTGCGCAGCACGCCGAGCGCCTCGCCGAGCTCGGGCCCAATCAGATTCTGCCCCCCCTCGCCGCGCGACAGCGAGAGGTAGGCCGCCTCGCCGCCCAGCTCGCGCGCCACCAGGGCGAGCGCCGAGGTGTCCTCGTCGTCGGGGTGAGCGCCGACCACCAACAGCCGCCGGTGGGTGGTCAGCTTGGCGAGCGCGCGGTCGAGCGCGGCGAGGCCGCCAGTGCCCGCGGGCTCGAGCACGGAGGGCAGGACGGCGGGTTCGGTCGCCGCGCAGGTCGGCGGGAAAGCCAGGGAACCGGCGATGCCGGCGGCCGCCAGCGCGTGCGGCAGAGACGCGAGGATCGTTTTCACGGCGCGGATCTTAGCCCGGAGGTCAAGGCCGCGGCCGCGCGATATCATCGCCACCCCATGACGACAGCGGTCGAAAGGAGCGCCCAGGTCCTCGACGCCTTCCGCCGCTACGGGCACCTCGAGGCGGCGCTCGACCCCCTCGGGCGCCTGCCGGCGGTCCACCCTCCCGAGCTCGCGGGCGGCGGCCCAGACGCCGCCCACGCCCGCGCGCTCTACTGCGGCCCCCTGGCAGTCGAGTTCATGCACCTCGACGATCCCGTCCGCCGGCGCTGGATCGCCGAACGCATGGAGGCGCCGGCGCCCCCCGTTCCCACCGTGGTGCGCGAGCGGGTGCTCGAGCAGCTGATGCGCGCCGAGCTCTTCGAGCAGACCCTGCAGGCGCGCTACACCGGCTCCAAGCGCTTCTCGATCGAGGGGGTCGCGGCGCTCGTCCCGCTGCTCCTCGCGGCGATCGAGGAGGCCGCCGAGCAGGGGGCCGAGCAGGCGATGCTCGCCATGAGCCACCGCGGCCGGCTGAGCGTCCTGACCCAGGTCGTCGGCCGCCAGCCGCTCGAGATCTTCGCCGGCTTCGAGGAGGTCGATCCCCGCAGCGTCCTGGGCTCGGGCGACGTCAAGTACCACCTCGGGGCGACCGGCACCCTCACCACCCCGACCGGCCGCCGGGTGGCGCTCCACCTCAACTCGAACCCGAGCCATCTCGAAGTGGTCTGCCCGGTCGCCATGGGAAGGATGCGCGCCAAGCTCGAGCGTCTGAAGGACCCCACCGGGCGCAAGGTGCTCTCGATCCTGATGCACGGCGACTCGGCCTTCGCCGGCCAAGGGATCACCGCCGAGACGCTCAACTTCGCCGAGCTCGACGGCTACGAGGTCGGCGGCACGATCCAAGTGATCGTCAACAACCTGATCGGCTTCACCACCGAGCCCAAGGCCTACAACTCGACGCGCTACGCGACCGACGTCGCCAAGCGGCTGCCGATTCCGATCTTCCACGTCAATGCCGAGCAGCCCGAGGCGGTGGTGCGCGCCGCGCACCTCGCGGTCGCTTACCGCTACGCCTTCGCGAGCGACGTGGTCATCGACCTGATCGGCTTCCGCCGCTACGGGCACAGCGAGGTGGACGATCCGACCGTCACCCAGCCGCTGCTCTACCGGAAGATCAAGGAGCTGCCGCCGCTCTGGCGCAGCTACGCCGAGCAGACGGGCCTGCGCCCCTGGGTCGAAGAGCGCGCCAACGCCTTCCGCGCCGAGCTGCTCGCCGCGCAGCACTCGGCCGGCGGGCTCACCAAGGCGCCGGTGCTACGCACCCTGCCCGACTACTGGGCCCGGTTCCACGGCGGCCGCTACGACCCCGCGCTCGAGGTCGACACCGGCCTGCCGGCCGGCGAGATCGACCGCCTCGGGATGCGGCTCGCCGAGGTGCCGCACGGCTTCCACGTCCACCCCAAGGTCGAGAAGTTGCTCGACGAGCGCCGCCGCATGGCGGCCGGCGAGAAGCCGGTCGACTACGGCGCCGCCGAGGCGCTCGCCTTCGCCTCGCTCGTCCAGGCGGGGGTCCCCGTGCGCCTCTCGGGCCAGGACAGCCGGCGCGGCACCTTCAATCACCGCCACGCGGTGCTGATCGACGTCGAGACCGAGGCCGAGCACCTGCCGCTCGCCGCGCTCGCCCACGACGGCGCCTTCTTCGAGGTCTACGACTCGATGCTCTCCGAGGCGGCGGTGCTCGGCTTCGAGTACGGCTTCTCGCGCGACTACCCCGAGGCGCTGGTCCTCTGGGAGGCGCAGTTCGGCGACTTCGCCAACGGGGCGCAGATCGTGATCGACCAGTTCCTCGCCGCCGGCGAGGACAAGTGGCAACTGCTCTCCGGGCTGGTGCTCCTGCTGCCGCACGGCTACGAAGGGCAGGGACCCGAGCACTCCTCGGCACGCATCGAGCGCTACCTGCAGCTCGCCGGCGAGGACAACCTGCAGGTCTGCCAGCCCTCGACCGCGGCGCAGTACTTCCATCTCCTGCGCCGGCAGGCGCTGCGCCCCTGGCGGAAGCCCCTGATCGTCTTCACCCCGAAATCGATGTTGCGCAGCGCCGCGGCCGCCTCGCCGGTGGCCGACTTCGGCCTGCCCCGCTTCCAGGCGGTGCTCCCCGACCGTGAAGTGGGCGCGGCGCGCAAGATGCTGGTGGCGACCGGCAAGGTGCTGCACGAGCTGCGCGCCGAGCGGGCGAAGCGCCAGGTGACCGACGTCGCGGTGGTCGGTCTCGAGCAGCTCTACCCCTTCCCGGCCGCCGAGCTCGAGGCCGAGCTCGAGCGGCATGCCGGGGCGCGCGAAGTCGTCTGGGTGCAGGAAGAGCCGGCCAACATGGGCGCCTTCGCCTTCGTCGATCCCCTGCTCGACGCCGCCGCCCACGGCCGCGCCGTGCGCTCGATCAAGCGATCGGCCTCCGCCTCCCCGGCGACCGGCTCCGCCAAGGCGCACGCCCTCGAGCAGAAGACCCTCCTGCAGCTCGCGTTTTCCTGAGCGGTTCCAGAAGACCCACCGGACTCGGATTGACCACAGTCCGGAAGTCCGGCAGAATCCGCCCACATCGAACAAGGGGGATGTCCATGATCCTGCACGCCTGGGTACCGCGCATGGCGACGTGTCTCCTCGCCACGCTCCTGTTGATCTCCGCGCCGCTCGCGGCGGCCGAAGAAGAGGGTCCCGATGCCGAGCGCGCGCGCGAGCAGTCGCTCGCCCTGGCGGCAGAGGCCGGCCCGACTCTCCTGAGCGGGGCCCGGCTGCTCGAGGCCTTCGAGGGCGCCGGAGCGGGCGGGCCCCTCTTCGTCGGCGTCGACGACGTCACCATCGAGGCGCAGCGCGTCGACGTGGTGACCAACGCCTTCACCCCCGCTTTCCTGGGCTTCCAGGTCTGGGGCGCGGCCTACGATCCGGTCGGCGACCAGGTCTACTTCAACAACGGCACGACGCTCTACGTCTGGCCGGTGGGCGGCGCGGTGAGCACGCTCGGGACGATCGTCGACGCCGCCGGCGCCTCCCAGTCGATGGTCGGCCTCGCCTTCTACAACGGCCAGCTCTACGGCACCAAGAACATCGCCAACGAAGCGATCTGGGCGATCAACACGACCACCCTCGTTGCGACGGTTCAGATCGACTATGTCGATGCCGACCTCGACTGTGGCGGGTTCTCCATCGACCCGGCGGACGGCGCCTTCTACTGCACCAACGACGACACGACTCCGAACGGCTCCGGCCTCCTCCGGATCAACCCCGACGCGAGCGTCACCTTCATCACTGCTTATCCTGCCGGCCAGACCGACATCGACGGTCTGGCGGTCGGCGGCGGCCGCGCCTA
>CAZPZW010000093.1:0-12636 GCA_964591165.1 uncultured Thermoanaerobaculia bacterium
CGACGCCTTCGCCCGCGCCTGGTTCAAGCTGACCCACCGCGACATGGGCCCGCGCGCGCGCTACCTCGGGCCCGAGGTGCCGAAGGAGGAACTGGTCTGGCAGGACCCGGTGCCGGCCGTGGACCATGCACTCGTCGGCGAGAAGGACATCGTGGCGCTGAAGGCCAGGGTGCTCGCATCGGGCCTCACGATCCCGCAACTGGTGACCACGGCGTGGGCGTCGGCATCGACGTTCCGCGGCTCGGACAAGCGCGGCGGCGCCAACGGCGCGCGCATCCGCCTGGCGCCCCAGAAGGACTGGGAGGTCAACGAGCCGGCGCGGCTGGCCAAGGTGCTCGGGGTCCTGGAGGGGATCCGGAAGGCGTTCAACGCTGCGGCCGCCGGCGGCAAGAAGATCTCGCTCGCCGACCTGATCGTGCTCGCCGGCTGCGTGGGCGTCGAGCAGGCGGCGAAGAAGGCCGGCTTCGAGATCGCGGTCCCCTTCACGCCGGGACGGATGGACGCCTCCGCGGAGCAGACCGACACCGACTCGTTCGCGGTGCTCGAGCCGGTCGCCGACGGCTTCCGCAACTACCGCAAGGCCCGCTACTCGGTGTCGGCGGAGGAGCAGCTGGTCGACCGGGCGCAGCTGCTGACCCTGACCGCGCCGCAGATGACGGTGCTGGTGGGCGGCCTGCGGGTGCTGGGCGTCAATCACGGCGGCGCGCAGCACGGCGTCTTCACCGCGCGGCCCGGCGCCCTCTCCAACGACTTCTTCGTGAACCTGCTCGACATGGGGACCGCGTGGAAGCCGGTGGGCGAGGACGGCGAGCTGTTCGAAGGGCGCGACCGCGCGACCGGCACGCCGAAGTGGACCGCCACCCGGGTCGACCTGGTGTTCGGCTCCAACTCGCAGCTGCGCGCCCTCTCCGAGGTCTACGCGCAGGACGACGGCGGGGAGAAGTTCGTGCGCGACTTCGTCGCGGCCTGGGTCAAGGTGATGAACCTCGACCGCTTCGACGTCGCCTGACCGCGGCCCGGGAGTCTTCCGGCGCTCGCGGCGCCCCGGCGACGGCTCCGCGAGCGCCGCGCGGCCTGATACGGTTGGGGTGAATCCCGACGACCGAGGACCACGCCACGCGGAGGCCAGGCCGATGACCTATCAGCTCATCTACTCGTCCCAGGCGGCGCACGAGATGTCGATCGCCGAGCTCGAGCAGATCCTCGTCGATGCCCGCCAGGGCAACGAGCAGCGCAACATCACCGGGGCGCTGGTCTACGTGGACGGCGTCTTCGTGCAGATCCTCGAGGGCGACGAGCCGGCCATCCGCCGCCTCATGCGGAGCCTCGCCAGCGACTCGCGGCACACCGATCTCAAGGTCTTCCACGAGGCCGAGGTCGCCGAGCCGACCTTCGCGAGCTGGCGCATGGCCTACGTCAGCCCGACCCCGCAACAGATGGCGGCCTGGGCCGGCCTCGAAGGCGCCGCCACGATCGAGGCGATCCTCGCCGAGATCCACCGCAAGCCCCAAGCGGGCTCCCGCGTCGCCGAGAACGTGCTGCGCGCGCTGGCGCCCTGATCGCCCCGGGCCGGTTCCGGCGATTCTGGAGCTCGGTCGAAAATAGCTCGCCGAAGAGCTCTCGGAACTTGCTCTCCACCCCTTGACTTACGCTCTGTTTACGCCTTAACTTCGTCTCCTGGGCGGAGGCAACGGCGTGGACGCACTGGCGGGCTGGGCGGAGATCGCGGAGATGAATCCGGGGGCGGGGCCGTCGGGTGAAGGCTCCGTCGCGCTCGGGCTCGCAACGCTTTGCGAGGCGCCTCGCGTCTCCTCCGCCTTCCCCCGACGGCCTGGGCACATGGAGCCGGAGACCGACGGGGGGCAAGGCCGGCCGGGGCGCCGCGCAGGAGCGGCAGATGCGAGCGCCAGCGAGCACGGGCACCGGAGCGGCGCACCGGACGGCCGGGGCGGGGGGGCACCGGGCGCCGGCGAACAGCTGCTGACGCGGTTGTCGGGGGCGCTCGCGGGAACGCTGCAAACGGCGCGCGGCATGGCGGCGCTGGGGCGCGAGGAGCGGGCGCCGGCGGCGTGGAGCGCGGCGCTGCCGGGGCTCGGGACGCTCCTGCCCGCGGGGCTGCCGCGCGGCGAGTTGGTCGAGCTGGTGGCCGGGCGCTCGGCCGGGCGCTTCGCGACCGTGCTCGCGCTCTTGGCCGCGGCGACCGCGGCGGGCGAGAACGCCGCCCTGGTCGATCTCGGTGACGCGCTCGACCCGCAGCAGGCGGCACGCGCCGGCATCGCCTGGCCGCGCCTCCTCTGGGCCCGCCCCCGCTCCTCGTCCGAGGCGCTCGCCGCTGCCGAAGCGCTGCTCGGCGGCGGGCTCCCCTTGGTCGTCCTCGACCTCGGCCTGCCGCCGGTGCCGGGCGGGCGCGGCGCCGAGGCGATGTGGCAGCGCTTGGCGCGCGCCGCGCGCCACGAGGGAGGGTTGCTCCTCGTCGCTTCCCCCTACCGCGCCGCCGGACCGGCGGCGGCGGTCGTCCTCGAGCTCGCCGCCGGCCGGCCGCGCTGGTCGGGACGGGGCGCCGCTCCCCGCCTGCTCGACGGCCTCGCCGGCCGCCTCACCCTCGCCAAGGCGCGTGGCACGGCGCCGAAGAGCGCGCTCCTGCGGCTCGCCTCCTGACCCCGGGCCCGCCGATGACCCGCATCGCCTGCCTCGCGGTGCCCCTCTTCCCGCTCGCCGCCCGCCTGCGCGCCGAACCGGAGCTCGCCGGCGAGGCGCTGGTGATCACCACCGGCAGCGGCGCCGCGGCGCGCGTCGTCGCCGCCAGCCGCAACGCGCGCCAACTCGGGATCCGTCCCGGCATGACCCTCGCCCAGGGACGGGCCCTGGTGCCGAAGCTCGCGGCGCGCGGCCGCGACGCGGTCGGCGAGCGCGCCGCCCAAGAGGCCCTGGCCGAGGCCGCCGAGGCCTTCTCGCCGCGTGTCGAGGACGCCGGCGAAGGGGTCGTCTACCTCGACGTCGACGGCAGCGAGCAGCGCTTCCGCGGCGCCGAGCCGGAGCGCGAGCTCGGCCGGGCGCTGGCGCGCGCCGCGCGCCGCGCCGATCTGCCGGCGCGGGTGGGGATCGCCGGCAGCAAGCTCGCCGCCCAAGTCGCGGCGCAGACCGCCGCGGGCGACGAGGCGCGCGCGGTGCCGGCCGGCGGCGAGGCCGCCTTCCTCGCGCCCCTTCCCCTGGCGCGGCTCGCCCCCGAGCTCGCGCTCGGCGAGACGCTCTCCCGCTGGGGGCTCGCCTCGATCGGCGATTTCGCCCGCCTGCCGGCGGCGGAAGTCGCCAGCCGTCTCGGACCGGCCGGCCAGCGGCTGCACACCATCGCGCGCGGCATCGATCCCCGCCCGCTGCTCCCCCGCCGGCCACCGGAGGATTTCCGCGAAGGGCTCGAGCTCGAATGGCCGCTGGTCTCGCTCGAGCCCTTCCTCTTCGTGGCGCGCGCCGCGCTCGACCGGCTCTGCCGGCGGCTCGAAGCGCGCGGCCTGGGCTGCGCCCGGCTCGAGCTCGAGCTCGTCCTCGAGCCCGCCGGTCACGACCGGCGCTCCTGGGAGCTGCCCGCGCCGACGCGCGACGCCAAGACACTGCTCACCCTGGCGCGGCTCGAGCTCGACGCCCGGCCGCCCGGCGCGGCGGTGGCCGCGTTCCGCTTCGCCGCCACCGCCGACCGGCCGCGCCCCGAGCAGGGCACCCTTTTCGGTCCCCGGGCGCTCTCGCCCGAGCGCCTCGCCACCACCCTCGCCCGGCTCTTCGCCCTGCTCGGCCCCGAGCGGGTCGGCTCCCCGCAGCCGCTCGACGGTCATCGCCCGGAGCGCTGCGCGCTGATTCCCTACGCGCCGCCGCCGGCACCGCTCGTGCCCGCCGATCCGGTGGCGGCGCGCGGCCTGCTCGCGGTGCGCACCCTGCGACCGCCGCTCGAGCTCGAGGTCGCGGTCGCTCCCTCACCGGGCGGCGAACCGCGCCCGACCGAGCTGCGCGCCCTCGCCTCGGAGGCGAACGCCCGGCGGCCCGAGATCCGCGGCCCGGTGCGCGTCGCCTCCGGTCCGTGGCGGCTGGAGGAGGGGTGGTGGGACGAACCGGCGGTCGAGCGCGCCTATTGGGACGTCGAGCTCTCCGGCGGCGGCCTGGTGCGCATCTACCGCGATGCCGCGAGCGACCGCTGGTTCGCCGACGGGATCTACGACTGAGCAGGAACCTCCGCCAACTCCAGGCCTGTGAAGCGCGTCGCCGGGCGACCGTAAACCCTGTGATACCTTGCCATGGAGAGCGTGAGCGAACTCGGTCCACTGTCCGAGCAGGTCCTCGAAGCCCTCGACGACGCCGCTGTCGTCACGGACGGAGAGGGGACGATCCTCTGGGCGAGCCCGCGCGTCGCCGCCCTCTGGGGCTATGCCCCCGCCGAGATCCAACGCAAGAAGCTGCAGTTCCTGATCGCCTACGAAACCAGCGACCTGCTGCAAGCCGCCGGCGGTGAGCGCCGCGAGGGCGGGCGCCTCCGCGCCGTCGAGGCCTACCGCAAGGACGGCAGCACCTTCCCGGTCGGCATCACCCAGGTGTCGGCCGCGGCAGGCGGTGAGAAGCGCATCCTCGTGCTGCTGCGCGACCTCTCGGAGATCCGCCAGGCGCGCGATCGCCTGCGCCAGTTCGAGAAGGCGCTCGAGACCGCGCAGGTCGGCGTGGCGATCGCCGACCGCAACCTGGTCCTGCGCTACGCCAACCCGGCGCTCGCCGAGATGCACGACACGCCGCTCGACAGCCTCGCGGGCGAGAGCCTGGCGCGCTTCCTCCCCCGCGAATTGGCCGGGCTCGACTTCCGCGAGCTCTCGAATCTGCGCCGCCTGCGCCGCGAAGGAATCGCCGAGCGGCGCGACGGAACGACCTTCCCGGTCGAGGCGCAGTTCGATCTGGTGCACGACGATCAGGGAGACCCCGTGGGCGTCGTCGCGCTCTGCCAGGACATCACCGAGCGGCGCCGCACCGAGCAGGCCCTGCGCGCGAGCGAGGAGCGCTACGCCCTGGCGGTGCGCGGCGCCAACGACGGACTGTGGGACTGGGATCTCACCGACGGCACGGTCTACTTCTCCGGCCGCTGGCAGGCGATGCTCGGACTCGAGCCCGGCGCGATCTCGGCGCGCCCCGAGGAGTGGTTCTCGCGCGTCCACGAAGAGGACCTGCCGCGCCTGCGCAGCCATCTCGACAAGCACCTCGCCGCGGAGAGCGAGCTGTTCGAGGACGAGCACCGCATGCTGCATCAGGACGGCAACTACCGCTGGATGCTCGCCCGCGGCCTGGCGCTGTTCGACGACGGCGGCAGGCCCTATCGCATCGCCGGCTCGCAGACCGACATCACCGACCGGAAGGTCCACGATCCGCTGACCGGCCTGCCCAACCGGGCGCTCTTCCTGGACCGTCTCGAGCGCGCCCGCGCCCGCGCGCGGCGTAGCGAGCGGCCGCTCTACGGCGTCCTCTTCCTCGATCTCGACCGCTTCAAGGTGGTCAACGACAGCCTGGGCCACGCGATCGGCGACCTGCTCCTGGTCGCGGTCGCCGAGCGCGTCGAGTCCTGCCTGCGCTCCGGCGACACGGTGGCCCGGCTGGGCGGCGACGAGTTCGCGGTGCTGCTCGAGGAGGTCGGCGATCTGGACGAAGCCACCGAGGTGGCCGATCGCATCCATCGCGCCTTCTCCCGCCCCTTCCTGGTGGCCGACCACGAGCTCTTCGTCACCGTCTCGGTGGGCGTCGCGCTCGGCAGCTCGGACAGCGAGGACCTCCCCGGCCTGCTGCGCGACGCCGACACCGCGATGTATCGCGCCAAGGTCGCGGGCCGCGGCCGCTCCCAGGTGTTCACCGGCGAGATGCGCAGCGAGGTGATCGCCCAGCTGCAGCTCGAGAACGACCTGCGGCGGGCCGTCGAGCGGCAGGAGTTCGTCGTCTACTACCAGCCGATCCTGGCGCTCAAGGGGCGGACGATCACCGGCTTCGAGGCGCTGGTGCGCTGGCTGCACCCGCAGCGCGGGCTGGTCGAGCCCGACGGCTTCATCCGCGCCGCCGAGGAGACCGGTCTCATCGTGCCGCTCGGCATGTGGGTTCTCGAAGAGGCATGCCGCCAGATCCGCAAGTGGCGCGACAGCGCCCCCGGCTGGGCGGGCCTGATCGTCAGCGTCAACCTCTCGCCCAAGCTCTTCGCCCAGGCCGATCTCGTCGGCCAGATCGCCGCGGCGCTCGACCGCGCGCGGCTGCCCCCGACCGCCCTCAAGCTGGAGATCACCGAGGGCCTCCTGGTGCACAACCCGCAGGCCGCCAACGTCATGCTGAAGGAGCTCCGGCGAATGGGAGTCGGCGTCTGCATCGACGACTTCGGCACCGGCTATTCCTCGCTCTCCTACCTCACCAGCTTCGCGGTCGACGTCCTCAAGATCGACCGCTCCTTCATCAGCAACCTCTCCACCGACGGGGACGGCAACGAGCTGGTGCGCAACATCGTGCGCCTCGCCGCCGGCCTCGGTCTCACGGTGGTCGCCGAGGGGGTCGAGACCGACCTGCAGCGCGAGCAGCTCGAGGTGATGAACTGCGAGTTCGTGCAGGGGTTCCACTTCAGCCGCCCGGTCGCACCGGAAGCGGTGGAGCGGACGCTGCTCGGCCAGCGCTAGCGCGGCGCGCGCGGCAGGAGGCGGGCCGCCAAGAGGTCCGCGGGCAGGAAGAGCAGCAGCGTGACGATCGGCACGGAGATCAGCGCGAACGCCACGGGGGAGAGCAGCGTCTGCGCGACGCCGAACGGCGCCCACATCCAGTTGAGGTTCTGCTCGACACTACCCATCTGCTGCCCGAGTGGGAAGAGCAGCAGGGCGATCGCGCTCTCCAGCCGCCAGCCGCGACGATCGTGACCCAGCCGTCGCGCCAGCCAGACCAGGAGCGGCACCATCCAGAGGTGGAAGAGGGAGAAGGCGCGCAGCCAGAGCGGTGTGCCGGGGTCGAACATGTACTCGGTGCCGCCGACCGGATGCGCGCCGAACACCAGCCGGCCGAGATAGTCGAACGCCCAGATGAGCTGGATGAAGAGAATGCCGACCAGCTGCGACGAAACCAGGAGGGCGCTCTCCAGCCAGATCGCAGCCAGCGTCACGAGGTTGGCGAAGTCGCAGATCCAGAGGAAGTTCGCCGCGCCGTTGTAGCGCCAGTAGACCGGCACCCAGACGACGATCCACAGGGTGTAGATCAGCTTGACGGCGAGCGGTATGCGGGATGTCGGCATGCGGAGGCGAAGCGCGGGCCGGAACCTGGAGGTTCCGGCCCGCCCGTTCGCGTGCTCCGAAGCGATCCTAGAAGCGGAAGCCGATCTGGCCGGTGATCTTCCGCGAGATGATGTCGCCGTAGTAGTGCTGCTGGATCTCCTCGTCGAAGATGTTCGACCCGATCACCTGCAGCGTCATGCGCTCGTCGAAGAAGCGGAAGCCGATCGCCGCGTTGACCTGGGTGAAGGCGTCGGTCGTCCCGACGGCGAGCGGCACGTCGGCCCAGAACGCCTCGTCCTGGTAGTTCACGTTGACGCTGGTGAAGAACGTGCCGCCATCCCACGAGATGCCGGCGTTGGCGCGATACTCCGGCGGCAGGTTCTGATCGCTGGTGTCGTCCAGCCCCTCGAACTCGGGCTCGTCCTGCCAGGAGGCGTTGAGGAACCAGGACCACGGGCCCCGGCGATAGTTCATCCCGAACTCGACCCCCTGGTCGGTCGTCTTGCCGATGTTGCGGTAGCTGAAGTTCGACGGGAAGAGGCCGGCGAATCCGATGATCGGCACGCCCCCCACGACGCCGACCGGCGGACAGCTCTGGAGGACCGGCGGAGCGAGCGGACGGGGCGTCGGCGGAATCAGGAAGCAGAACGCCGTCGCCGCCGGAAGCGGCGGCGGAATCAGCCCGAGCGGCAGGTTGCCGGGACCGTAGTAGTTCGCGGTGTAGAAGTCGATCGAATCCTCGGTCTCGTTGCGGTAGGCGGCGAGCGAGACGTTGAATCCGTTGTCGAACGTGCCGACGTACCCGAACTCGTAGGCCGTCATGTGCTCCTCGACGAGGTCGACGTTGCCGTTGGCGTTGGCCGGCAGGAGGAGCGGCGCGCTGCCCACCAGGATCGTCGCGTCGAGGTAGCCGTTGATCACCGACGGCGTGCGGAACGCCTCGTTGTAGGAGAGACGGAAGGTGTGATTCGGCACCGGCGAGATCAGCAGGCTGGTGCGGGGCGTGAACACGCCGTCGTCCAGCGGATCGATCTCGTCGTAGCGCCCGCCGATCAACCAGCGCACCTTCTCGCCGAGCAGGATCTCGTCCTGCACGAAGACGCCCCACTCGTCCTTCGACGTCCCCTCGGGAGCGATCTCGAGGTCGAAGTCGCTCGCCCGGTAGTTGCCGCCGTAGGTGAAGATGTTGTGCGCCCCGGCGACCGACGTGTTGCTGATGTCCAGGTTGTAGGTGTCGGTCGAGAACTTGAAGCCCAGCGGCTGACCGTCGGTGCCGACGCTCACCAGGTTGGTGGAGTCGGCCTCGAGGAAGTTGGCGAACAGACCGATGTTCAGCGCGTGGTGGTTGTAGCTCGCCTTGCCGTAGGAGAGATCCGAGCCGCTCTTGATGTCGAACGGCCCGATGCCGGTGTGGATGATGCCGTCGGTGCCGGCGTAGCCGGCGCCGAAGCTCACGAACTGACCGGCATCGAGATCCCAGTCGAAGCGCAGGTCCCCTTTCGGCTGGCTGGTGCCGGAGTTCTCGAAGTTCTGCACCCCGGGAATCACCGGCCGCTCGTAGGGGTCCTGCTCGTAGTAGCCACCCGAGAGCTTGTAGCTGAAACTTTCCGAGACGCCGGCGTGCGCGATCGAGCCGTAGAGCGTGCTGAGCTCGCCGCCGCCGAGCAGGATGCTGGTGCCGACCATCTCCTTCGGCCGCTTGGTGATCAGGTTGACCACGCCGGTCATCGCGTTGGCGCCCCAGACTGCGCTGCCCGGTCCGCGCACCGCTTCGATCTGCTTGATCTCGTTGGGATTGACCGGCAGGAAGTCCCACATGACGAAGCCGAAGAAATCGAGATAGAGCGAGCGTCCGTCGATCAACACCAGCTGCGACGTCGAGAGGGTGTTGGTCGACCCGCGTGAGGTCATGTTGACGTCGCGCGCGCTGGTCTGCGAGACGTTGAGCCCCGGGACGTTGCGCAGCAGATCGCCGTAGTCGTCGGCGGGAATCGACTCGATGTCTTTGGCGGTGATCACCGAGATCGCCGCCGGCGCCTCGTTGATCGGCTGCTCGGTACGCGACGCGGTGACGACGATGACCTCCTCGACCTGATCCTGCGGCTCCTCGGCGGGCGGCGGCGTGTCCTGCGCCACGGCAGACCCAGCGGCGAGCGCCAAGACGGCTCCGGCGATGCACCAAACGCGACTCTGCATCATGAATGCCTCCCTCATCTCAAGTTCAGGGACGCGACGGGCGACCCGTGGTGTGCCGAATGAAAGTGCCGCGAATGGTAACCCAGACTGGACCGTTCTGCTACCATGATTTTCCGCCATGGAGACTCCCTTCGCCTCGCCCCTCGTCGTCGGCTACGACGGCTCGCCCGGCGGCCGCCGGGCCGCCGCCTGGGCGGGCGCGGTCGCAGCCGCGAGACCGGGCAGCGTGGTCCACCTGGTGCACGCTCTCGCGCTACCGCCGCTGCTTCCCCACTCCTGGGAGCGCACCGCCGAGGAGATCCTGGCCGACGCCGAGAGCGCGGCGCGCGCCGACCTCGAGCGAGCGAGCGCCGGGCTCGCGGCGGCGGGCGTGGAAGTGCGCATTCACCTGCGCCGCTGGCTGCCGGTCGACACCCTGCTCGAGGCGGCGCGCGACCTCGGCGCCGGCATGTTGGTGGTCGGCCAGCACGGCCACCGCGCGACCCGTCTGCTGCTCGGCTCGACCAGCGGCGCGGTGTCGCGTGTCGCCGAGATCCCGGTGGTGGTGGCGCGCGGCGCGGAGCGCCGGCGACCCCCCGAGCGCGTGCTGCTCGCCATCGACGGCTCTCTCGCCTGCCGCCGCGCGGCGCTTGCCGCAGCGGCCTGGTTCCCGCAGGCGGAGTTCGTCGGTGCGAGCTTCCGTTCGGGCGGCGAAGGGCTCGACGACGCGGCGCTGGCGCAGTTCCTGCGCGAGCTCCTCCCCCCCTCCACGCGATTGCGCCGGACGTGCGCGGACGGCGATCCGGCCGAAGGCCTGCTCGCCCTCGTCGCGAGCGAATCGATCGACCTCGTGGCCGCTGGACGGCGCGGCCACGGCCTGCTGCGCGAGCTCCTGGTCGGCAGCGTGACCGAGAAACTGCTGCAGCTCGCCGACTGCCCGGTCCTGCTCGCGCACTGAGCGGCCGACGGGCCGCCGCAGCGCAGCTCGACATCGACGGACTCGCACGGTTGGACTATTGTTGACTCATGGCGCTGCCGCACCGGACTCGACCTCTCGTCTTCCTGCTCCTCGCGCCCTGGTCTGCCGCGATGCTCGGCGCGCAGGCTCCCGGCGAGACGCCGCCCTTCGCCGAGACCATCGAGGTGCGCGAGGTCGAGGTCCGCTTCGACCTCTCGGCGCTGCCCCCCTTCGAGTCGCTCGGCAAGAAAGGTCGCGAGGACTTCAAGGTCTTCGAGGACGGCGTGGAACGCCCGCTGACCCAGTTCGCGCCCGGCGAACCCGGCGACTGGACCTACCTCCTCTACTTCGACGCCCAGCTCGCCGGACCGGAGACGCGGGCCGCCGCGGCCTCCGCGCTCGCCGATCAGGCCGCGCGGCTGACCGCCGGCGGGCGGGCCGAGATCCTGGTGGCCGATCCGCTCCCCCGCTCGCGGCTGGTGACCGGGCTCGCCGAAGTCCTGCGCGCGGCGCTCGACGAACTCGCCAGCGAGGCACGGCGCTCGCCGGCTCTCAAGGTGAAACCGCCCGCCCAAGTGATCGCAGTACGCCTCGAGCAGCTCGACCGATTGACCGTCGAGCTCGCCTCGCGCGGCGGCGGCGGCGCCCGGGCGTTGCTGGTCGCCAGCGACGGCTGGCCGCTCGACGCCGACGCCGCAGACCGCCTGGCGCGCAACCGCCGGCGCGAGAACGGCGAAGCGCCGACCCTCTCGTCGCTCGACGAGGCCACGCGCGCCCTCGCCGGCTATGGCTGGGTGGTCTATCCGCTCGCCATCGGACCGCGCCCGGAGGCGCCGGGTCCGAAGGACCGCGGCGTGCAAGTGAGCGTCGGCGGCGGCGGGGACCAGCGGGTCAGCGCGCCGATCCTGAACCTGCCCGGCGGCGCGCCTTCCAGCCCCGCCGAGGATCGCCAGATGGAGGCGCACCTCGACCTCGGGCTGACCCCCCTCGCGCGGCTGGCCCGCGCCACCTCAGGAGCGCTGATCGCCGACCCGGCCCGGCTCGGCCCCGAGCTCGCGCAGCTCGGCGGCCGACAGCGCCTCGCCTTCCGCTCGCCGGAGCCTCGACCGGGGACGCTGCTGCCGCTCGAAGTGCGCTGGACCGGAGGGGACGGACGGGCGCTGCAGATGCCGCCCTGGGTCCGCGCCTCGACCCCGCCGGAGGTCGCGGCGGCGCGGCTGCGCGGCCTGTTGCGCGGCGATCCGGCGCCGGCGGGCGGCGGCTTCGAGCTGAGCGCGACCCCCGGCACGAACGGCGCCGTCTGGCGACTCGTCGCCTGCATTCCGGTCGACGGCGCGGACCGCCCGGTGCGCGCCTCCTTCGCGCGCGCCGAGCGCGAGCAGACGACGGTGCGGGTGGGCGAGTCGCAGCTCCTGACGCCGAGCGAGCGCGGCCTCTGCACCCAGCTCGAGCTCGCCGCGGGTCCCCCCGGCTCGCGCCTGGCCGTGGTCGTCGAAGACCTCTCGAACGAAACCTGGACCGGCTGGGTCAGCCCGCTGGGCTGAGGCGTCAACCGTTGTTGCGATTGCGCGGGCGCAGTCGCTTCTCGAGCTGCACCTCTGCCTTGAAGTGGAATCGGAAGACGTAGAGGGCTGGAAGCGGCGTTCCGTCTCGCCTCGCAGGTTGGAACCTGGTGTCGCGCAGATAGTCCAGCACACCGAGCGCAACGCCCGGGTGAGGGTCGTTGATAACGATCCGAGGGTGCGTCGCGACACCAGCGGAATCCAACGCCACCGAGATAGCCGTCGAGTAGTCGCGTTCCGGGGGGAACGCGATCGATCCTGGTACCCGTGGCTGCCGACGATCCTCGACTCGCTGAGGCGCCGTAGCCCCAACGCGCTCGAGTTCCTCGAGAGTGAGCAGAGCCGGCTGCGGGTCGATGCCAAGCCGGTGGCGCGCGAGAACGGTCGCCGGCGGACCGAACTCGGAAAGATCCCAGGTTTCGAGCTGCGGATCAATCTGCTGCGCGGCCTGAAAGTCCCACGCCGCCTCGCGCTCGTTGCCGAGCCCCGCCTCCGCCAGACTCCGGCCGAGCAGGACGAGCCCGAAGGCGTGCGACGCGTTCTTCGAATCCGGATCCAGCCGATCCATCATGTCGCCGAGGAGTTGCTGCGACTCCTTTCGCGCCCCGCTGTAGTCCCCCTGCTTCACCTGGCCGATGACTCGTTGCAGCCGAGCGTTCCACTCGTCGACCTTCGAGCGGCCGGC
>CAZPZW010000094.1:0-12492 GCA_964591165.1 uncultured Thermoanaerobaculia bacterium
AGGTCGAGCCAGGGGGTCCAGGAGTCGATGTACTGGAGGTCGAGGCGCATCCACTGGTCGAAGTCGAGCTCGTTGCGGCCGGAGATCTGCCAGAGGCAGGTGAGGCCCGGTTTCATCGCCAGTCTTCGGCGTTGCCAGCGCTCGTACTTGGCGACCTCTTCGGGGATGGGGGGGCGCGGGCCGACGAGGCTCATGTCGCCCTTCAAGACGTTCCAGAACTGCGGCAGCTCGTCGAGGCTGAACTTCCTGAGCAGGCGGCCGAAGCGGGTCACGCGGGGGTCGTTTCGCGCCTTGAAGACCGGGCCGTCCATCTCGTTGAGGTGCGCCACCTCCTTCCGGCGCTCCTCGGCGTCCTCCACCATGGTGCGGAACTTGTAGAGCGTGAAGAGCCGGCCGTTCAAACCGCAGCGCGTCTGGCGGAAGAGGATGCCGCCGCGCGAGGTGAGCCGGAGGACGAGCGCGATCGTCGCGACGAAGGGGAGCGCGAGGACGATCAGCAGCGCGCCGAGGAGGAGATCGAGCAGGCGCTTCACCAGCAGCGGCAGCGGGTTCGTCGGGCTGGTCGAGAAGGTGACCAGCGGGACCCCGTCCAGATCCTCCAGGCGGACTTTCGCCTGGGTGTGCGGGAAGAAGTTGAGCGTGAAGCGGGTGATGATCCCCTGCTCCTGCAGGGCGAGGAAGAGATCCTCGAAGCGCGCCAGCTCCTTCGGTTCGACCGCGAAGAGCACCTCGTCGACCACCTGCTCCTCCACGACCCGACGGAGGTCGGCGAGGCCGCCCAGCACCGGCAGCGTCGCCTTCCGGTCGAGTGCTGCCGTGCCGTCGTCCACCACCCCGAGCACCCGGTAGCCCCAGTAGCGGTGGGCCCGGATCGACTCGGCGAGCGCCTCGGCGATCGTCAGCGGGCCGACCAGGAGGAGCGTGCGGTAGTTGAGGCCCCGCGCCCGCACCCAGCGCGAGGTGATGCGCAGCGCGAGCTTCTCGGCGAGGAGGAAGAGCCCCGAGAGGAGCGCGAAGAGGGCTATCCAGAGGCGGCTCACCCGGTCGTCGACGAGCAGCCGCTCGTCCAGCCGGAAGGCCCAGAGAACGAGGGCGAAGAGAATCGACGCGGTCGCCGTGATGCGCACGATCGCCGACGCCTCGTCGAGGATCGGCACCGTGCGGTGCGAGCGGTAGCGCCCCGAGGACCAGAGGAGGAGCGACCAGATGAGGAGCGCCAGCGGCAGGAGCGGCAGGTAGCGCTCCATCGGGTAGAGCGACCCCTCGACCGCGCCCACCCGCGGCAGCAGGTGGCTGCGCAGCAAATGGGCGAGCGCGAATGCGGCCGAAACGAGCGCCAAGTCGAGCAGGTAGACCAGGCCGGCGATGAGTCGCGCTTGCTGCTTGAGCATGGGGTGAGGCCGATTTTACCCGAGGGCTGGCGGCAACCGCCCGGCAGCCCGCCGCAGCAACGCCGCGTAGGCGTCGGCGATCTCGTCCCAGTCGAAGCGGGCGCGGGCGCATTCGGCGGCGGCGCGGCCCCGTTCGGTGGCTTCCTCCGGATGGGCGAGCAGGTAGTCGAGCGCGGCAGCGAGACTCGCCTCGTCCTCGGCGCGGAAGTAGAGCGCGACGTCGCCCGCCACCTCGCGGTTCTCCGGCGTGTCGTGCACCACCACGCAGTTGCCGTAGCCCATCGCCTCGACCAGGGCCGGGTGCGTGCCGCCCACCTCGGTGGCGTGGATCGAGGCGAAGGCGTGCGACAGGAGCTCGCGGTAGCCGCGGCCGTAGATCGCTCCGGGGAAGCGCAGGCGCGGATCGGCGTTCGTGGTGAACGAGGCGATGAACGCGGAGGCGTAGGGGGCCGAGCCCACCATCAGCAGCGGCAGGTCCCCCTTCACCCGGCGGTAGGCCGCGGCCACCCGGTGCGGGTTGTTCTCCGGCTCGAAGCGTGAGACGTAGAGGAAGTAGCGGCGCGACTCCATCCCCAGGCGGTGGAGCGTCCGCCCGGCGGGAAGCGGCTTGGCGTCGACCCCGTAGGTGACGATCGTCGAGGGGGCGCGGTAGCGCTCGAGGTAGTGCGCGCGGATCACTTCGGCGTCGGTCACCAGCGCGTCGGGGAGGAAGCAGGCGAGGCGCTCCGAGAGGGCGTAAACCGCGCGTCCGAAGGGCCCCCACTTGGCGCGCCGCTTCTCGATGCCGTCGACGTTCAACACCGTGGGCGTGCCGGCGACGGCGAGCAGCGGCAGGAAGAGGGCGTTCGCCGAGTTCACCACCAGGGCGGCGTCGAAGCGCTCGCCGGCGGCGTGGAGGCAGGAGAGCAGGGTGTGCACCGGCGTGTCGAGGTGCTTGCTGCGGACGCTCGGCAGGCGGACGAGGCGCGCGCCGCGTCGGGTGGTGGCGCTGCCGCGCGCGTAGTGCGTCCGGCAGTAGACCGTGACCGCACAGCCGCGCGCCGCGAGGCGCGGCGCGAGCTCGTCGAACAGCGTCTCGTAGCCGCCGTAGCGCGCCGGGATGCCGCGCGAGCCGATCAACGCGACGCGGAGCGGTGGATGGGAGCCCGCGGCGCTCACAGCGGCTCTCCCCGGGTGAGGAACCAGCGCCCGACGGCGCGCGGCGGGACCGTGCGCCGCCGCTGCACCTCCCGCCGGTGCGCCCAGAGGGCGCGGCGGTTTTTCCACAGCCAGGCGTAGGCGGGGAGCGAGCTCCGCTCGCGCAGCAGCACCCAGGCGAGCGCCGCGAGATCGCGCGCGAGCGTCGCGGGGAGCGTCCAGAGGAAGTTCCCCGCCGTCTGGTGATCGAGGCGGAGCAGATAGCGGTTCTTGAGCGAGTGGAAGTTGACCGCCGCGGGGAGCGCCGCCCGCCGCTCGGGGAGGACGCGCCGGCGGTGGGTCACCACCGCGGCCGGCTCGTAGGCGATCTCCCAGCCGCGCTCGCCCAGGCGGAAGCAGAGCTCGGCGTCCTCGCGGAAGGAGTGGAAGCGCTCGTCGAAGACCTGGCCGGCGAGGGCGACGTCATCGAGCGCCTGGCGTCGCCAGAGCGTCGCCGCGCCGGTCGCGCCGAAGACCCGCTCGGGACGGGCGAGCTGGCCGCGGTCGGGCTCCCCCGAGCCGCGGTCGAAGTGGCGCCAGCTCCAGGTGAGCCGCATGCCGCAGGCGTCGAGCGTCGGCGGCGCGCCTGACGCCCCCGGCAAGTGGGGACGCACCAGCCGGCCGGTGGCCGCGGCGAGGCGGTACGGCGAAGGTGCCTCGAGCCGGGCGAGGAGCAGCGCCACCGCGTCGGGGCGGGGCGTCGCGTCGGCGTTGAGCGTCAGGACGAAGGGGGCTTCGGTCGCTGCGAGCGCGCGGTTCATGCCGCCGGCGAAGCCCAGGTTCTCGGTGAGCGGCAGGATGCGGGTGGGGATCGCCGCCGGGGCGGCGGCGCGCGCGGCCTCGACGCTGCGGTCGGCGCTCGCGCAGTCGACGATCGCGAGCTCGGCGGGGAGCGGCTCGAGCGCGGCGAGCGCGGCGAGACAGGCGGGGAGATCCTCCGCCGACTCGTGGGTGACGATCGCGATCGCGACCGGAGCGCTCATCGGGCGCCCTCGGCGGGGTCCGCGGCGGGGGCGGAGAGTGGCCAACCGCGCAGGCTCCCGGCGGCGACCGCGAGGAGCGCCGCGGCGGCGGCGCCGCGCGAGGCGGCGCGCTCGGGTCGGCGCAGCGGCAGCAGCAGGAGGCGGGCGAGAGCGGCGGGCGGCACCAGGGTGCGGAAGGCGAGCGCCCAGGCGTGCCCATGGTGCTTGGCGAGATAGCGCGCGAGGTTGCGATCGTAGGCCTCGAGGAAGGCGCGGTAGCCCAGCGTCGCGACGCTCGAGCCCTGGCGGTGGCGGAAGCGGGCGCGCGGGAAGTAGAGCAGCCGCTCGCCCGCCGCGGCGTAGCGCTTGGCGAGGTCGACGTCCTCGAACCAGGCGGGGAAGAAGCCGGCGTCGAAGCCGCCCAACCGCGAGAAGCGGGCGCGGTCGAGCGCCAGCGCGGCGGCGGCCGGCTGCTCGATCGGCGTCCCCTCCGCCGGCTCCTCCCGCGGGCCACCGCCGGGGTTGACGAAGCCGGCGTGGGCGAGGAGGGCGAGCGGCGAGGGGAGGCGGCGCAGTTGCCAGGCGTGCTGCGGCGCGCCGTCGAAGCCGGCGAGGCGGGGCACCAGGCCGGCGGCCCCGGGGTGCGCCGCGAAACCGTCGATCAGCGCCGCGATCGCCCCGGGCTCGGGGCGAACGTCGGGGTTGAGGAAGAGCAGCGAGCTCCCGGCGGCGGCGGCGGCCCCGAAGTTCGCGCCCCCCGCGAAGCCGAGATTGCGTTCGGGGCGGAGGACGCGGGCGTTGGGGTAAGCCGCCGGGAGCTCGCGCGATTGATCGACGATCAGCAGCTCGGCGCGCGCGTCGGTGGGCCAGGCGGCGACGAGCTCGGCGACATCGCTCGCGGCCCGCCAGGCGACGACCACCGCCGAGAGCTCCACCCGACTCACGGAGGAGAGCCTATCTGTTGGGGCGCGAACCGGGCGAGGGCGCGGCCAGGCGGCGCGCCGCGTCGAGCGCGGCGACGGGAGCCGCGGCGGGCGCCGCGGCCCTGCGCAGCATGGCGCGCGCGCCGGACCAGCCGGCGACCAGCCCGGCGACGCGCCGCGCGTCGAGGGTGAGCAGGGCGCGCGCCAGGTCGCGCAGGTCGCGGTCGAGGAGGAACGGCATCGCTTTCGGGAACTTCGGGCCGAGAAGTCCGGCGGCGACGAGCCAGCGGTTGCGGGTGACCAGCCGGTGATGGGCGAGCGAGTGCCGGCCGCTGGTCGCCTGGCCGGCGTGGCGGGCGCGGGCCCGCGGCACGCACCAGCTCTCCCACTTCGCGGCGCGCAGGTCGACGGCGAGCTGAGCGTCCTCGTAGTAGCTCTCGAGCCGCTCGTCGAAGCAGGCGTCGTCCGCGCCGCGCCGGCCGGCGGCCTCGCGCAGGGCCGCGACGCGGTAGAGCGCCGCGGTCGCCGAGACGCCGAAGATCTCGAAGGCGGGCGTTTCCGGCGCGAGCGCCGGCTCGCCGTGGCCGAGCTGCACCGCCTGGAAGGCCTGGTTCCAGGCGAGCCCCCAGCCGTCGGCGAGCTCGGGGAGGGCGAGGTCGAGGTTCACCCCCTGCACCGCGCCGGCGCGCGGGCGCGCCGCGAGCTCCGCGGCGAGCGCCGCGAGCCACCCCGGCTCGACCAGCAGGTCGTCGTTGACCAGGGCGATCGCTTCGGGGCCGCCGAGGCGCAGCGCCTCGCGGATGCCGGCGTTGGCGGCGGCGGCGAAACCGGCCGGGCGCGGCAGCTCGACCAGGCGCTCGCTGCCGCGCGCCAGCTCCGGCGGCGGCAGCTCCCCCTGCTGCACCCAGACCAGCACGCCGCCGAGCGTCGCGAGCTCGCGGCGCAGCGCGGCGAGCGCCTCGCGGAGATAGGGCGAGTGGCCGAGCGACGGCACCACCGCGGCGAACGAGGTGAGCGCGCTCATCGCCAGCCGAGCGTGGCGCGATCGAGGATGAACGCTGCGGTCGGCCGCGCTTTGGGATTCCCGGCGGCGGCCGGCACCGCGAAACGGAGCTCCTCGCCGGGCCGCCAATCGAGCGGGCCGACGGTCACTTCGTGCCAGCTCCCGGCGGCGGGCGGGGCGAGCGAGGCGAGCAGGCGATCACCGGCGCGCAGCTCGAGAGCGAGCGGCGGCCGGTCGTGCGCGAGGTAGTGCCAGCGCAGGGTGAGGGTCGGCTGTCCGCCGCCGGCGACCGGGCGGCAGGCGACCTCGGCGCCGGGGGGGAGGACCCAACCCTGGTCGTAGCGCGTGCGGTCGATCGTCCAGCGCTCCGGGTGGAGCATTCCGCCCCGCTTGGCGACCCAGGGGTCCTCGAATTCGATCACCCGGGTGGGAAAGGCGCGTGCCGCGACCAGCAGCCCCGCCCAGAGGGCGAAGAGCAGCGCGGCGGCGAGCGGCGCCGTGGCGCGCGGCCGCGAGTCGCGGGCGCGGGCGAGAGCCACGCCGAGGGCGAGCGCCGCAGCGAGCCCCAGCCAGGTCGCCAGGCGTGGCCGGATCGCCGACGGGAAGAAGCGGACGAGATCGCCGGCGTAGCGCGTCGAGAGCTCGGCCAGCCAGCGGCTGCCGCCGTCGGCCAGGCTGTAGGCCCAGGCCGGCTGGACCAGGAAGACCAGGGCGACGAGGGCGCTCGCCGCGGCGAGCGCCTGGAGGAGGCAACGCGCCCCGCCGCGCCAGCGCAGCTCGAGCCAGGGGACGGCAAGGAGCGCCAGCGCCGGCAGGACGACCAGGCCGTAGCGGAACGGCGGTGACCAGCCGCCGTACCACTCGCGCCGCGCGGCGACCAGCGCCAGATAGGGCGTCAGCGCCACGAGCTCGGGAAGCGGCGAGGCGACGCGGCGCAGCACGCTGCCGAAGGCCGGCACGACGATCAGCCAGAGCGGCGCGGCGGCGAAGAGGCCGAAGGCGACGTCGAAGAAGAGCCCGAGCCCGCCGGTTGCCTGGCGCGCGAACGGCACGCTGGTCAGGTCGAGCTCCGAGAGCTGGTGCATGCGGAAGGGGTTGCCGTAGCGGGCGTGATTCCAGATCCCGAGCGCCGCGATGGCGGTGGTGAGGCTGCCGGCGACGACCAGCTGCAGGCGGCGGTTGCTCCGTCCGAGGCGCAGCAGCGCGAGGAGCGCGAGCGGCAGCGCGACGGCGAGGAAGCGGATCTTGAGCAGCGGTAGCAGGACGAGCGGCAGGGCGAGCGCTGGCAGGTGGCGGAGCTCGGCCTTGGGCCAGTGCTCGAGGCGCGCCAGCGCGCCGAGGGCCAGCGCGACCAGCAGCGCGGCCGGCACCTCGACCCAGAGCTGCGGCGCGTAGAGCAGCAGCGGCGGGAGGAAGGCGGTGAGCGCCCAGGCGAGCAGCGTGCCGCGCGGCGCTTCGGGGAAGAGCTGACGGGCCGCGGCAGCGATCGCCCAGGCGAGGAGAGCGGCGGCGGCGAGCATCGCGAGCTGCGCGCCGCGCGCCCCGCCCAGCCAGTAGAAGGGCACCAGGGCCGCCGGCAGGAGCGCACTGTGCCGGGAGTAGATCTCGCCCGCCGCGCCGGTCGGATCGCCCGGCTGCGGTGCGAGCGGCACCGGCGAGAAGCGCTCCCAGACCCGGTCCCGGTAGTCGTCGGCGAGGTCGACGTCGAAGTCCTCGGCGAGCGAGTGGGTGAGCATGAGGTAGTAGGGCTCGTCGCCGTCGGGGGGGCGCACGGCGCTCGCCCAGGGCCAGGTCAGCAGGTAGGCCGCGAGCGGCAGCGCGAAGAGCGGCCAGCGGGCGCGGTCGGGCGCATCGCCGGCGGCGAGCGCCCGGGCGAGGCGCGGCAGCAGGTGGGCGAGGCGCCAGGCGGCGAGCGCGTAGGCGAGCCCCACCACCAGCCCGCCGGAGCCCTCGAGACCAAGGCGGCCGTGGGCGAGCGCCAGCACGGCCCAGGCCGCGGCGGCCGCGACGTCGACGCCGCGCAGCCGGTCTCCGAGCGGCCGCGCCGCCGACGCGAAGAGCGCGGCGACCACCGGCAGCACGGCGAGCGTGCCGCGCAGGCCGAGCTCGGCGGTCGCGGGGAGGAGCTTGGCGAGCGCGAGGCTCGCCAGCGCGGCAGCGAACAGGGTGAGACCGCGCCGCCTCACCAGCGCGCCTCGATCGAGAAGAGGGCGAGCTCGACCGCCGGCGGCAGCACCGGATCGCGCTCGATGATCAGCCGCTCGGGAGCTCTCGCCGGCCGCACCAGGAAGCTCGCGCGAAAGGTGCGGCCGAGGAATCGCCCGGCGGTGGGGAACCAGCTGCGGAAGGCCTCGGGCGGCGGGCAGGCGAGCGCCGCCGCGACGTCGGGTCGGCCGGCGGCCCACTCCGCGCTGTCGCGCCCGATTTCCAGGCGCTCGGCGAGCGCCCCGCCCTCGCCCGGCAGGGTGAGCGTGGCGATCGGCGTCGCGCAGGGAAGCCCAGCGGAGTTGGTGAGGTAACTCTCGATCACCAACTCGCTCACCGCCGCGCCGCCGAGCGCGAGCTCGATCCGTGGCCGGGCGGCGGTCAGCACCACGGCGCCGGGACCCAGCAGGCGCGCGCTCTGCGGCCGCGCCGCCGTGCCCGCGAGGCCGTCGGCCAGCGCGGCGAGCGGAGCGGCGCGCAGCCAGGGGTAACCAGCGGCGAGCTGCGCCAGCGCGGCCAAGGCGAAGAGGGTGCCGCGGGCGCTGCGACCGAGCGACCCGAGCGTCAAGCCGCCCAGAGCGGCGAGGGTGGCGAGGCTGGCGAGCGGGAGGAGGATCCACCAGGGCTCGTGGGCGAGGGTCGGGGCGAGGGCCAGCGCGGCGCCGCCGGCACCGGCGAGCGCGCCGCGACCGGCGCCGACGAGGCGGGCGAGGACCCACGCGGCGAGGAGCGGCAGCACGACGAGCAGCAGCCAAGTGGCCGGCGCCGCGGGCGCGACGGCGAGACGATGGCCGTGGGCGATCGTCGCGGCGGCGAGGGTGAGCGGCGCGAGAGTGCGGAAACTCCGGCAACCGTCGCTCGCCACCGCGCGGAGGATCGCCCAGGCGATGCCGGCGGCGGCGAGGGCGAGGGCGAGCGGCGCGGCGCCATGATCGCGCGGCAGCAGGAGGAGCGCCGCGCCGCTCGCGAGCACGCAGCCGGCGAGCGGCGTCGTGCGCGCCGCGGGATGGAGGAACAGGGCGGCGAAGCCCCAGGCGAGGGCGCCGCCGATCGCCAGGAGCTCGGCGGCGGCGGCGCGATCGGGCAACGCCGGGGCGCTCGCCGCCAGGGCGACGGCGAACGCCGCTGGCAGCGTCAGCCAGGCGAGAGCGCTGCCGAGCGAGCGCCGCGGAGCTTTGGGCATCTCGCGAGATCCTAACCGTTCGTCGCGCGCTCCGCGGATGGCAGGCCTCCTGGCTCGCTGGGGTCCACTCCGGTCTACGGAGGACGCGCGTCGCGCGTTGACCGGCAGTCCCACAAGGCTCGCGTGCGTTGACGCTCGCTTCGCACGATCGCTAGACTGCTTGCGTCATGTTGCCGCGAGAGCTGTTGCGCGAGGACCTCGAGCGGGTGCGCCGGGCGCTCGACGAGCGCGGGCAGGACCGCGCGACGCTCGATCGCTGGAGCGGGCTCGATGGCGAGCGCCGTGCCGCCCTGACCGAGGTCGAGGCGCTCAAGCGGCGGCGCAACGAGGCGAGCCGCGAAGTCGGCCAGCGCAAGGCGAAGCAAGAGCCGGCCGACCAGCTGATCGCCGAGGTGGGCGAGCTCAAGAGGCGTATCGAGACTCTCGAAGGGCAGATCGCGACGCTCGAGAGCGATACCGCGGCGATCGAGCAGCGCATCCCCAACCTGCCGCACCCCTCGGTACCGCGCGGCGCCGACGAGAAGGCCAACCGGGTCGAACGGGTGGTGGGCCAGCCGCCGCGTTTCGCCTTCGCGCCCAAGGCGCACTGGGATCTCGGACCGGAGCTCGGCATTCTCGACTTCGAGCGCGGCGCCAAGGTGGCGGGCGCGCGCTTCACCACGCTGTTCGGCGCCGGCGCGGCGCTCGAGCGGGCGATCGCCCAGTTCATGCTGGATCTCCACGTCGGCGCGCACGGCTACACCGAGGTGCTGCCGCCCTATATCGTCAACCGCGAGACCCTCTTCGGCACTGGCCAGCTGCCCAAGTTCGAGCAGGACCTGTTCAAGCTCGAGGGGCACGACTATTTCCTCATCCCCACCGCCGAAGTGCCGGTGACCAATCTCTTCCGCGGCGAGATCCTCGACGAGGCCTCGCTGCCGCGGCGTTACGTCGCCTGGACCCCCTGCTTCAGGAGCGAAGCGGGCTCCTACGGCAAGGACGTGCGCGGCCTGATCCGCCAACATCAGTTCCACAAGGTGGAGTTGGTGCATCTGGCGACGCCGGAGACGAGCTACGACGAGCTCGAGACGATGACCCGGAACGCCGGCCGGGTGCTCGAGCGGCTCGACCTCGCCTACCGCGTGGTCTGTCTCTCGACCGGCGACATGGGCTTCTCGGCCGCCAAGACCTACGACCTCGAGGTCTGGCTGCCCGGGCAGCAGGCCTATCGCGAGATCTCCTCCTGTTCGAACTGCGAGGACTTCCAGGCCCGGCGCGCCGACTTGAAGTTCCGTCGCGCCGGGGAGAAGGCGCGTTACCTGCACACCCTGAACGGCTCCGGCCTCGCGGTCGGGCGGACGCTCATCGCGGTGCTCGAGAACTACCAGCAGGAGGACGGCTCGGTCGTCGTGCCCGAGCCGCTCCGCCCCTATCTCCGCGGCCTCGAGCGCATCGTTCCGCCCGCCTGAGCGGCGCCCTCAGGGTGTGGTCGACGACCAGTTGGTGGTGTCGCCCGCTTCGAAACCATCGATGAAGATCGCCAGGCTGTCCATCCGCTGGCAGAGGATCTCGAACTCGTTGAGGACAAGCGGCGGGACATTGTCCTCGCCCTCCCAGGCGACCAGGAACTCGCCGGAGCGCGGGTTGGCAGCAACTCCGGGCAGATAGACGCCGTAGCTGGCGTTGCCCAGACCGCCGGCGTCCGAAATCCGCTCGTCGTTGGGACCGAGCTGCTGGCCGTCCCAGTTCAGCAGCTGCGCGAAGGCCTCGATCTCGTTGGTCGCCATGCCGTCGACCGTATCGCTCCCCGTCCAGGTGACCAGGTAGCGCTGGGTGGACGGGTTGAAGGCGACGTCGGGGCCGGTCCAGATCTCGCAATCGGTGTTGCCGAGATCGCCGACGTCGCTGAGCCGGAAGTCGTTCGCTCCGAGACCTCCAAGCGTGGCGTTGAGCCGTTGGGCGAAGACCTCGATCTCGTTCGGTGCCATCCCGTCGACCGAGTCGGTACCCTGCCAGACGACGAGATACTGGTCGGCAATCGGGTTGTAGGCCACGGTCGGCAGGTTGGCGTCGAAGTCGGGATCTCCCGAT
Organism: uncultured Thermoanaerobaculia bacterium; assembly: GCA_964591165.1. Lineage (GTDB taxonomy): Bacteria > Acidobacteriota > Thermoanaerobaculia > Multivoradales > JAGPDF01 > JAGPDF01. The sequence goes on from CAZPZW010000094.1 coordinate 10,914, forward strand.
CCGCCGGCGTCGCTCAAGCGGACGTCGTTGGCGCCGAGCCCGGCGCCGAATTCGTCGATCCGCTGACCATAGATCTCGAACTCGTGGTCGACCAGCGGCGCGGTGTTGTCGTCGCCATACCATACGATCAGGTACTCGAGCCGCCGGGTGTTGAAGACCACGTCGGGCCGCAGGGCGTCGTAGTCGGCGTCGCCTGACCCTCCCATGTCGCTGATCCGGAAGTTGCTGCCGAGCAGTGCGCCGCTGGCGGAGAGGCGCTGCGCCCAGATCTCGTACTCGTCGTCGACCAGAGTGCCGGCGTCGGTGTCTCCCGACCAGACCACGACGTACTCGTTGCGCGCCGGGTTGTAGGCCGCCGCGGGGTGCTCGGCCTCCCAGGCGACCGAGCCGTCCGGCCCCATGAAGCTGATGCGGAAGTCGCTACCGACGAAGTTCAACCCGGTGTCGACGATCTGCCCCCAGATCTCGTACTCGCCGTCGACCAGCGTGCCCTCGTCGGTGTCGGCGGCCCAGACGACCAGAAACTCGCCCTCGACGCTGTTGTAGACCACGTCCGGAGTGAAGGCGCCGAAGGCGGGGTCGCCGAGTCCGCCGGTCGCGCTGATCAACGGGTCGTCGGGACCGATCGTCGCGCCGGTCGCCCCGACGATCAACTGGCCGTGGATTTCGTTCTCGCCCTGGACCAGCAGGCCGGTGTCGTCGTCGCCGCTCCAGACGACGAGATAGCGGTCGGCGAGCGGGCCGTAGGCGACCGCCGGGGCGGAGGCGCGATAGTCGGTGTCGCCGTCCGGGCCCATGCTGCTGATCCGGAAGTCGTTGGCGCCCACCTCGTCGGCGGCGAGCTGCGCAGGCGGTAGGGCGAGGAGAGCGAGCGCTGCGAGAGCGAGCCGGGAGGTTCGCATGACGACCTCCTGCCGCGGCGCGGACTGGGCGCCCGCTGACCGCAGCGGACGGGTCGAACGGTGTGCCCTCGGCGGAGCGCAGCGGACCGATCGACGCAAGTGAAAAATATCACGATCGACTCGAATCGTCTCGCTTGTGCGACCTGCCGCGCGCCGCGGCGCGAGCTAGACTGGAACTTGCGGAGGGGTGGCAGAGTGGTCGATTGCGGCGGTCTTGAAAACCGCTGGGCCTTCACGGGTCCCGGGGGTTCGAATCCCTCCCCCTCCGCCAGTCCGCGCGCCGCCGCACCCCGCGCGGGAAGCGCGAGAGCCCGTCAGGGCAGGAGCAGGATCTCGGTGCCGCTGCGGAAGAGGTGGTGCAGGCGCTGCGCCGCGGCGCGTTCGACGACCAGGGTGACCAGCGGCGGATGGGCGGGCTCTTCGCCCTGGAAGCGCAGCCAGCCGTCGCGCACCGCGGCGGCGAAGCGACGCAGGAAGCCGAGCTGCGGCGCCTGGTCGGTGATCAGCAACTGCCAGCCGTTGTCGATCGCGACGCGATAAGTGGCAGGCTTCTCGGCCTCGCCCGTAGGCTTCGCAGGCTGCGTCCCGGCGGCCGGCTCCTCCTGCTCCTCCTCTTCGGAGTACGGGCGCAGGGTGGTCGGCGCGATCGTCTCGCGGTCGGTGTCGCCCGGCCCCTG
>CAZPZW010000095.1:0-12366 GCA_964591165.1 uncultured Thermoanaerobaculia bacterium
TGTTGGCTTACGAAAAGCGCCCGCCGGTCGCGGCGCAGGGAGATCCGACCGGCCGCGCCCCCACCCCGGAGTCGCCCTCTTTCCCCCGCCCTTGGATTCTCTTCGGGGGAGAGGCCGTCGGGGGAAGGCGGAGGAGACGCGAGGCGCCTCGCAAAGCGTTGCGAGCCCGAGCGCGACGGAGCCTTTCCCCGATGGCCGCGGGCGGGGGACCGATGGCGGCTCGCGGCCGGGGGAAGGACGGCTACAGAGTAACGAACCGGATCCGACGGTCGTCGCCTACGGCTGCGTGCCGCTGTGGCACTCGTAGCAACCGGTCTCCCGCCACTCCTCGCCGATGTCCTCGGGATGCTCGAACTCGAGGCCCTCGGGGGTGGAGGCGACCTGGGCGCGATCGCCGGACCCCTGGGCGAGGATGTTGTGGCAGGCGCGGCAGTCGTGGCTCACCACCGCTCCGCTCTCGGCGACGTGGTTGCCGGCGTGGCAACGCATGCAGCCCTTGAAGACGAAGTGGCCGATGTTGTCGGGATAGACGGACCAGCGCGTCTTCATCTCGGGGAAGATCGACTTTCCGTAGGCTTCCTGCACCGCCGCCACGGCGCGGTCGACCCGTTCGCGCTCCTGGTTCCAGATCTCCGGGTGGTTCTGCTGATAGGCCTCGGAGAGGCTCTTGCCGATGCCGGCCGCGGCGGCCTCGCGATCGGGATAGTCGGCCGCCATCGCTGCGACCGCGTACTGCTTGACCGAGGGGAGGCTGCGGTCGAGCGCCCCGGTCTGCAGCGCCAGGTCGACCGAGGCGTCGGGCGAGAGGTAGATGTGGCTCGGCCGGTTGTGACAGTCGACGCAGTCCATGCGGCGGAAGGTTGCCGCTTGGAGCTCCGCCTCCGACAGCGGGCTCGACTGGTCCTGGTAGACCGTGACGCGGCCGGTCTTGCGGTCCTTGACGCGCACCCAGGGAATGTCCTGGCGCTGCTCGTCGCGCGCCACGTAGTCGATGTCGACGCCGACGTTCATGTGCCAGTGGATGCCGGCCGACTCGGTGCCCGAGGCCGGGTCGTTGCCGCCGGTCTTGATCAACAGGTTGATCGGCCACTCGGTGTTGGCTTCGTCGTAGCGGGTGTGCGAGAAGCTCTTCAGCTGTCCGCCGTAGACCCGGCCCGGCCAGTGGCATTGCTCGCAGGTCTCCTGCGCCGGGCGCAGGTTGCGGACCGGGGTCGGGATCGGGCGCGGGTACTTGTTGGCCAGGGTGGCATAGACCTGGTAGGCGCCGGAGATCTTCGCCTTCACGAACCAGTCGGCTCCCGGGCCGACGTGGCACTGCGCGCAGGTCACCCGGGCGTGCGGCGAATTCTGGTAGGCGGTGTGCTCGGGCTCCATCACGATGTGGCAGGTCGTGCCGCAGAACTCGACCGATTCGCTGTAGTGGTAGGCGCTGTAGGCGCCGAGCGCCGAGACCACCGAGACCACCGTGGTCACCACGATCACGATGGCGGTCAGGCGCCGCTGGTTGGCGCGGTTGAGGTCGAGGACCGGCCAGCGGTTGGCCGGCGGCGCGCCGCCCCGCTTGAGCCGGCGCACCTCGCGCCAGACCCCGAGGGGGATGAGCAGCAGGCCGGTGAAGAGCATCCCCGGGACCACCAGGAAGAGGAAGATGCCGAAGTAGGGGTTGTTGCGCGGCTCGAGGAAATGCACCACGAGCAACGCGGCGCCGAGCGCCAGGTTGATGGCGGCGAGCAGGGCGCCGATCGCGCTGATCGGGTTGCGCAGCAGTTCCATTCGCGACGTCGGCTGACTCATGGCGCTCCTCCGGGTTTCCGAAGGCGTCAATCTAGCGCAGCGAGGCGTCGGCGGTCCCACACCCCATCGGGTAGCCCGCGGCGAGCGGGGAGCCTCTGATAGCCTCGCGGCGAACGATGCGCGCCATCCGAATCGCCAACGGACAGGGTTTCTGGGGGGACAACGTCGACGCTCCGCTCGCGCTGGTCGAGGGGGGCCCGATCGACTATCTCGGCATGGACTACCTCGCCGAGGTCACCCTGTCGATCATGATGCGCCAGAAGCTCAAGAACCCCGCGGCGGGCTACGCGACCGACTTCATCGACTTCGCGCGGCGTGCCCTGCCGGCGCTCGTCGCGCGCCGGGTCAAGGTGGTGACCAACGCCGGCGGGCTCAATCCCAAGGCCTGCCGGGCGAAGATCTTCGAAGTGGCGCGCGAGCTGGGGATCCGCGGCCTGCGCGTCGGCGTGGTCGAGGGTGACGACCTGCTGGCGCGACTTCCGGCGCTGGTCGAGGCGGGGCACGCGCTCGCCAACATGGACAGCGGCGAGCCGATCGCGCGGGTGCTCGGCCAGGTCACTTCGGCCAATGCCTACATCGGCGCGCGGCCGGTGGCGGCAGCTCTGGCCGCAGGGGCCGACATCGTGCTCTGCGGCCGGGTCACCGACACCGCGCTCGCGCTGGGGCCGCTGGTCCACGAGCACGGCTGGGCGGCGGACGACTGGGACCGGCTGGCGGCCGGCACCATCGCCGGCCACATCCTCGAGTGCGGCGCGCAGGCAACCGGCGGCAACTTCAGCCGCTTCTGGGAGGTGCCGGACCTGTGGAACGTCGGCTACCCGATCGCCGAGGTCGCGGCCGACGGCAGCTTCGTGGTCACCAAGCACCCCGGCACCGGCGGGTTGGTGAGCGTCGACACGGTCTCCGAACAGCTGGTCTACGAGATGGGAGATCCGGCGAGCTACATCACGCCGGACGTGACCGCCGACTTCACCTCGATCCGGCTCGCCCAGGAGGGACCCGACCGGGTGCGCGTCTCCGGCATCCGCGGCCGCGCCAAGACGCCCTACCTCAAGGTCTCCGCCTCCTATCTCGACGGCTACAAGGCGGCCGGGCAGGTCACCGTCTCGGGGCCGCGCGCGATCGCCAAGGCGCAGCTCGCCGCGGAGATCGTCTGGAAGCGCCTGGAGCGCGCCGGCGTGGTCTTTGCCGAGAGCGAGCGGGCCGAGGAGCTGCTCGGCGTCTCCGGCGTCCTGCCCGGCATCCTGGCGCCTCCGTCCGAGCCGCCGGAGGTGGTGCTCCGCCTGGCGGTGCGCAGCGCCGACCGCGGCAAAGTGGAGCGCTTCGGCAAGGAGATCGCGCCGCTCGTCACCGCCGGCCCGCCGGGCGTCACTGGTTTCGCGGGGGGGCGCCCCAAGGCGCAGGAAGTGGTCGCCTACTGGCCGGCGCTGCTGGCGCGCGAAGAGGTGGAGCGCCACCTCGCGGTCTCGGTCGAGGAGGTCTAGCCGGATGCGGGTTCCGCTCGCTCGCGTCGCCCACGCCCGCTCGGGGGACAAGGGGGACGCCTCCAATGTCGGCCTGATCGCCGCGAGCCCCGAGCTCTACGCGGTGATCCGGCGCGAGGTCACGGCGGAACGGGTGAAGCGGCATTTCGCCGCCATCTGCCGCGGCGAGGTCGAGCGCTTCGAGGTGCCCAACCTCCTGGCGCTCAATTTCCTGCTGCACGACGCGTTGGGCGGCGGCGGTACGGCGTCGCTGCTGACCGATGCCCAGGGCAAGACGCACGGCCAGGGCCTGCTCGAGCTCGAGATCGACGTGCCCGAGGAGCTCTTGCGGTGAGCGATCCGCTGCATGTCGTCCGCGACGGCGACCTTCTGCACGTCGAGCTCGACGATCCGCGGCGCGCCAACGCGCTCTCGCCCGATCTGGTCGGGCGGCTGATCGACGTCTACCGACACGACTGGCGCGCCGAGGGCGTGCGCGCGGTCCTGCTCGCCGCCGCGGGCAGGCACTTCTCCTCGGGCGCCGACCTCGAGCACCTGCGCGCGCTGCAGACCGCGAGCGAGCTCGACAACCGGCTCGACTCGCGGCGGCTGCGCGACCTCTTCGACGCGGTGCTGCGCCAGGAGGCGCTCACTCTGGCGCTCGTCCAGGGCTCCTGCGTCGCCGGGGGCTGCGGGCTCGCGACGGCCTGCGACTTCGTGATCGCGGCCGACGACGCGCGGTTCCTCTACAGCGAGGTGCGCATCGGCTTCGTCGCCGCGCTGGTCGCGACCTACCTCCCGCTGCGGCTTCGCGGCACGGACCTGCGCGAGCTGTTGCTCAATCCGGAGTTCGTCCCCGCCGGGCGGGCGCTCGCGATCGGCCTGGTCAACCGTGTGGTGCCGCGCGAGACGCTTCGCGCGGCCGGGCTCGAGCTGGCCGACGAGATCCTGCGCAAGGCCTCGTCGGAGTCGATCGCGCGCAGCAAACGGCTGCTGCTCGAGCTGATCGGCCGGCCGCTCGACGAGCGCCTGAGCCTCGCCGCCGAGGCCAACGCCGCGGCGCGCGCGACCGCCGACTGCCGGCGGGGCATCGCCACCTTCCTCGCCGAGAAGCAGACCCCGGACTGGCGGAGCTGACGCCGCCGCGGAGGGACGCCATGGAGTTCCTGAACCTGCTCTGCATCTTCGCCGCCGGATTCCTCGTCTGGCGGCGCCCCGAGAAGGAGCGGCTCGCCTTCCGGCTGCTGCTGGTGAGCCTTGCGCTCCTGGTCTTCGCCTTCTTCGTCGGTGCGCGCACCTCGATTCTGCCGGGGGTCAACCTGTGAGGACGCGACGGTGAACAGGTCGCGCCGCAGGCCGGTCGAGACACTGCTCGCCCTGGCGGTGCTGGTCCTCGCGGTCGTGCCGCTCGGCGTCTCGGCCTACCTCCTCGGCTTCGTCCTCGGCGACTCGCCCTGCATCCTCTGCTGGGGGCAGCGGCTCGGCATGGCGCTCATCGCGCTGGTCGGCCTCTTCATCCTGCGCTTCGGGCCGCGGCCGCGCTACGTCGGGTTGGGGGTGCTGATCGCCGCCTTCGGCCTCTACATGGCGGCGCGGCACTCGGGGCTGCATCTGGCGCGCGACATCGGACAGGGCTTCAGCGTCGAGCTCCTGGGGGCGCACACCTACAGCTGGTCGGCGCTCATCTACTGGGTGGCGGTGGTGATGATGGGCGTGCTCCTGCTGCTGTTGCGCGACGGCGAGCTCGCGGGAGCTGCGCCGCGGCCGCTCGGCGCGCTCGGCAACGCCGCCGCCGTGGCTTTCCTGGTGGCGATCGCCGGCAACGTGCTGCAGGCCTTCGCGGGCGCCGGGCCGCCACCCTACGTCGGCCCGGGCGACCCCATCCGCTTCTCCTTCGATCCGCGCCACTGGGAGTGGTCGTTCGAGGAGTACAAGGGACCCGGCCCCTCGTGGCGCGGCCGCTGGGCGATCCCCAAGCCGACCCTCGAGCGGCTGGCGAGCGCTCCGGCGGAGGGTCCGCTCGCAGGCCTGCCGGAGCTCGCCGTTCGCCGGCGGACGCGCATCGCCCCAGCGCTCGCCGGGGCGGTCGAGGACCTGGCGTACGACGCCGCGAGCGGGCAGTTCCTGGCGGTGACTTCGGAGCACGGGATCTACCTGCTCGACCGCGACCTCGCCAGGGTGGAGCGCGGCGCGGTGGTCGACCCCGCCTTCTCGGTCGACCTGGGGCAGGGCTTCGTCGGCGCTGCCTTCGTCCTGCCGGGGCAGCTGATGGCCCTCGCCGAGAACAAGAGCTATGTCCTGCTCGCGGCGAGCGATCGCGCCGATGCAGCGCGCAATTTCAAGTACTTCCTCTCCGGGGCGGACCAGTTCGAGGAGCTGGCGCGCGGCCGTTTCGCGACGGTGCGGGCGCGGCTGATGTACGTCCACTCGCTCGCCTTCGACGCGGCGCGCGACGCCCTTTACAGCGTGGCGGTGCCGAGCGCCAAGCAGCCGAAGCTGGTGGTGTCGCGCTTCGAGCGCCGCGACCTGACGCTCGGCGAGGAGTTCGAGCCGGCGCTGGCGCCCGAGGCGGGACTTCGCTTGGCGGGAGAGGGCCGCGCGCTCGGCGAGTACGTGGTGAGCGGGCTCGCGGCGGCCGACGGCAAGCTCTACGCCCTGAGCGCCCGCTTCGGGACACTGCTCACCCTCGACCCGGCGCGGCGCAGCGTGACGGCGGCGCACGGCATCCCCGGGCTCGACCACCCGAGCGGCCTCGCCGCGGTCGGAGAGGAACTCTGGATCGCGCAGCAGAACGGGGAGGTCCTGGTGGTCGCTCGCCCGTGACCGTGTCGACGCACCCGTTCCGGCTGATCCTCTTCGACGTCGATGGCACCCTGATCGACTGCGGCGGCCAACCCAAGCCGCTCTTCGCCGAGGCGCTCGTCGAGATCTTCGGGACCGCCGGCGACATCGCGCGCTACCGTTTCACCGGGCGCACCGATCCGCGCATCGTCTTCGACCTGATGACCGGCGCCGGGCTGGCTCCGGAGCGGGTGCTGGAGGAGTTGCCGCGGCTGCGCGACGCCTACCTCGACCGGCTGGCGGCGCGGCTCGATCCCGGTCGGGTCCGCGTGCTGCCCGCGGTCGAGGAGCGGTTGGCGGCGCTCGCCCAGCGCGCCGACCTCACTCTCGGCCTGCTGACCGGCAACTGGGAGCGCGGCGCACGCATCAAGTTGGGCAGCGTCGGGCTCGACCGCTTCTTCGCCTTCGGCGCCTTCGGCGACGACCAGATCGACCGCCGGGATCTGCCGCCGGTGGCGCTGCTGCGCGCCGGGGAGCGCGCCGGCCGCAGCTTCCTGCCCGAGGAGACGCTGATCGTCGGCGACTCGCCGCTCGACGTCGAGTGCGCGCGCGCGCACCACATCCCCTGCTGGGCGGTGGCGACCGGTTGGACCTCGGCCGAGGAACTGGTGCGCGCGGGCGCCGATCGAGTGCTCGCCGATCTGTTGGAGTGGGACGAGGGGCGCGATCCGGCGGCCGCGCGGGAGATCGCGCTCCGCAACCGGTAGACTGCAGCCCAGGTGATCAGTTCGGCGGTCGAGGCGCTGCTGCTCCAGGCGACGATCCTCTTCGGCGCCGCGACGCTCGTGCTGCTCGCCAGCCACCGGCTTCGCCTGCCGGCGGTGGTGGGCTTGCTTCTCACCGGGGCGCTGATCGGGCCCTCGGGCCTGGCGCTGGTGGCCGACTCCGCGAGCGTAGAGATCTCGGCCGAGATCGGCGTCGTCTTCCTGCTCTTCACCATCGGGCTCGAGCTCTCCTTCGGCCGGCTGCGCGAGCTGGCGCGCTTCTTCTGGCTGGGCGGCGCGATCCAGACCTTCGTCACCCTGGGGCTCGTCGTGGCGCTGGCGCTCGCCGCCGGGCTCGCCTGGCCGGTCGCTCTGACGCTCGGCTTCGTCGCCGCGCCCTCCAGCACCGCGGTGGTCCTCAAGCTCTATCGCGATCGTCGCGAGCTCGACGCGCCGCAGGGGCGCGGCGCGATCGGCATCCTGCTCTTCCAGGACCTGATGCTGGTGCCGATGCTGGTCGTTCTGCCGCTGCTCGCGGTGAGCGGTGCCCCCAAGCTCGCTCTGGCGGCGCGCCTCGCCTTCGCGGCTCTCGCGGTCAGCGCCGTCTTCTTCGTCGCACACAAGCTGTTGCCTCGCCTCTTCGGGCGCGTGGCGCGCACGCGGGGACGCGAGGTCTTCCTCTTCGGCTCGCTCTTCGCCTGCCTCGGGCTCGCCTTCGTCACCCATTCATTCTGGCTCTCGCCGGCTCTGGGTGCGTTCGTCGCCGGCCTGCTGGTCGCCGAGTCGGACTACCGCTCGCAGGTCGCGGCCGACGTCGAGCCGTTCCGCGATCTCTTCGCCAGCCTCTTCTTCGTCTCCATCGGCATGCTGGTCGACGTCGCGGAGATCTTCCGTCATCTGCCGCTGGTCACCGTAGTGGTCCTGCTCCTGATCGCCGCGAAGCTGGTCGCGACCGCGCTCGCGGTGCGCGCGGTCGGCTTCCCGGCCCGCGTGGCGGCACTGGTCGCCCTCGGGCTCGCGCAGATCGGCGAGTTCTCGTTCGTCATCGCGGCGTCGGCCCGCGCGCTGGGCCTGCTCGACGCCGGGCTGCACGCGGTGGTGATGGCCGCGGCGGTGCTCACCCTGCTCGCCACGCCGGCGCTGATCGCGCTGGCCCCCCGCGTGGCGGAGCGCCTTCCCCGGCGGCTCGTCGCCTGGTTCGATCGCGACCGCACCTTGCCGGCGAGCGAGGTCGAGAGGCCGGTCGCCGACCACGTGGTCATCGTCGGTTTCGGCGCCGGCGGCCGGACGCTGGCCCGGGTGCTGGCCGAGGCGGGCATCCGCTATCGGGTGGTCGAATCCGACGCCCGGCTGGTCGAGTGGGCGCGCCGGGCGGGCGAACCGATCCTCTTCGGCGACGCGACGCGGCCGGAGATCCAGCGCGCCGCCGGGGTGGGGCGCGCCCGCCTGGTGGTCTTCGCGATCTCCGATCCCGAGGCGACCCGCCGGGCGCTCGCGATCGCCCGGGCGGAGGCGCCCAACCTCCATCTGCTGGTGCGCACCCGGCTGGTCGCCGAGATCGAGGCGTTGCGCGCGGCCGGCGCGGACGACGTGATCTCGGAGGAGTTCGAGAGCTCGATCGAGATCTTCACCCGGGTGCTGGCGCTCTACCGCGTGCCGCGCAACGTGGTGCGCGCCCAGACCCGGGTGCTGCGCGGCGAGGACTACCGCATGCTGCGCGCCCCGGCGCGCGACGGGCGGGTCTCCGCGGCGGTGCTCGAGGCGCTCGCCGCCGGCACCACCGACGTCCTGCGCGTCGAAGCGCAGAGCCCGGCGGTGGGCCGCACGCTGGGCGAGCTCGACCTCCGGCGGCGCACCGGCGCGACGGTGATCGCGGCGGTCCGCGGCGAGCGCTCGCACACCAACCCGCCCGCGGATTTCCGGCTCGAGACGGGGGACGATCTCGTGCTGGTCGGCAGCCACGCCGAGATCGAGGCCGCATTCGTGCTCTTCGAAGCGGTCGACGACGCCGGTCCGGCGCCCGCCTGAGCGGGCGAGAGGGCCGCGGCAGCGGTTCGGCGCCCCCAGGGTCGCCGCGCGCGGCGGCGGGGGGTAGGATTGCGGCCGAACCACACGACCAGCTCCTCGGGAGATACCGCCATGACATCGAATCGTCTGCTTCTCGCGCTGCTCGCAGCGATGCTGCTCGCCCTTCCCGTCGCCGCGGCCAAGGCGCCGGAGGGCGAGCGTCCCTCTCTCGCCGGTCCCGCGCTGGCCGAGCCCGCGCCCGGCGTGCCGCGGATGCTGGCCAATCAGAGCTATGCCGCGCAGGGTGCGACGCTGGAGGCGATGGCGCGCGACTTCCTCGCCGTCCGGGCGCGCGAGCTCGCGCTCGCCGATCCGGCGCTCGCCGACCTCGAGCTCAAGGCCGAGCGCCGGGGCAAGGCGATCGACGTGGTGCGCTTCCGCCAGACGGTGGCCGGTCATCCGGTCTATGGCGGCGAGATCGCGGTGTCGCTCAATCGGCGAGGACAGGTGATCTACGTCGTGAACGACTACCGGCCGATCGTCGGCACGGTCGCCGAGGCGGCGGAGGTCTCCGCCGAGGCGGCGCGCCAGACGGCGCTCTCGGCGCTCGGCGTCGCCGGCCCGCTCAGCTATTCACGCAGCGAGCTGATGGTCTTCCCGGGCGCCGATCGCGCGCGCCTGGTGCGGGTCGAGCGGCTCGTGCCGATGGGCGCTCCGGTGGGCGACTGGGAAGTCCTGATCGATGCCGCGAGCGGCGAACTGCTGAAGATCGAGGATCGCGCGGCCTACGTGGACGGCACCGGCGAGGCGTTCCTGCCCGATCCGCTCTCCTCGGCCGGCGCCACTTACAACGATCCGGGTTACACCGACGGCGGCGACGCCGACACCGCCCAGCTCACCGCCGAGATCTTCCCGGTCGCGCTGCTGGACATCACGCTGAACGCCGGGACTTACAGCTTGGCCGGTCCCTACGCCGACTGCCGCGACAATCTCGAGTCGCCCAACATCCCCTGCATGACCTCGGCGACCGGGGCCTTCGCGGTGGGCAGCCGCTCGAACGACTTCTTCGAGCACCAGCATGTCTACTACCACATCGACACCTTCATGCGGTACATCAACGAGACCCTCGGCATCCCGGTTCGCCCTTCGGCCTACACGACCGGCGTGCGCTACGACGCGCACGGCCTGAACGGCGCCGACAACTCGCACTACGTCGGTGGCAGCCAGATCCTGGCCTTCGGCGACGGGGGCGTGGACGACGCCGAGGACGCCGACGTGGTGATCCACGAGCTCGGGCACGGCATCCACGACTGGATCACCAACGGCGGGCTCTCCCAGGTGCAGGGGCTCTCGGAGGGGCTGGGGGACTACTTCGCGATCTCCTACAGCCGCTCCTTCGCCGGCCAGTGGACCCCGGTCGATCCGGAGTACGACTGGACCTTCAGCTGGGACGGGCACAATCCGTTCTGGGGCGGACGGGTCACCAACTGGAACGACAACCACCTCTATCCGACCGGCCTCATCGGGCAGATCCACACCGATGGCCAGTTCTGGGCGTCGTGCAACATCGACGTCGCGGAGCTCATCGGCCTCGCCGCCACCGACGAGGCGGTGCTCGAAGGGATCTCGATGACCGGAGGGACCACCAACCAGGCGCAGGCGGCGCAGGCGGTGATTCAGGCGGCGGCCGAGCTGGGTTACGGCGCGGCGACGCTCTCGACCATGGCTTCGATCTACAACGACTCCTCGGGCGGCTTCGGCTGCAACTACGGCATCACCGTGCCGTCGAACATCGTCTTCGCCGACGACTTCGAGCGCGGCAACACGTCACGCTGGTCCAGCGTCTCGCCGTGATCCGGCCGGAGGAGCTCGCGGCGCTGCGCTCCGACGCGGGGCTCGTCGCGGCGCCGCCGTTCGATCTCCTCGAGCTCGCCGGGCCCGACCGCCTGCAGCTCCTGCACGGGCTGGTGACCTGCGAAGTGCGGCAGCTCGCGCCGGGCGAGGCAGTTGCCGGCTTCTTCACCGAGCGGCAGGGGAAGATCCTCGCCGACCTCGTCGCGCTCCAGGGCGAGACGTCGCTCCGCCTGCTGCTGCCGCCGGGACGAGGCGAGGCGATCGCGGCGCACCTCGACAAGTACCGTCTCGCGGCGCGGGTCGAAATCCGTTTGCTCGTGGCCCCGGCGGCGCTCGAGCTCGTCGGCCCGCGCGCCAGTGAGGCGCTCGCCGCCTGGAGCGGCACTCCGTCGCCGCCCCCGGGACGAGCTGGGCGGTTTGCAGCGGACGGACTCGAAGTGGAGGTCCTGTCGGTCGCCGCGTCCCCCCGCGGCGCCCGCTTCCTTCTCTTAGCTGAAGCCTCTCGGCTGGACGGCCTGGAGGAGACTCTGCTGCGAAAGGCCGGGAGCTTGGGTCTGCGGAAGGTGAGCGCGGAGGCGCGCGAGGTGGCGCGCGTCGAGGACGGCGAGCTGCGGTTCGGTATCGACTTCGGCCCCGAGCACTTCCCGCAGGAGACCGGCCGGGAGGGGGACGTCAGCTACACCAAGGGGTGCTATCTCGGCCAGGAAGTGATCGCCCGCATCCACTACCGGGGTGGCGTGCAGCGCAAGCCCTACGGCCTGCGCTTTCCCGGCGGCCTGCCGGCTTCCGGTGCGGTGCTGCTGCACGACGGTCGCCCGGCGGGCCGGGCGACCTCGGTCGCCCTCTCGCCGCGCTTCGGCGCGATCGGGCTCGGCATCCTCCACCAGCGGGTGGGGGAGCCACCGGCGCGCCTGGAGCTCGAGGGAGGCGGCCAGGCCGAGCTCGCCGCGCTGCCGTTCTCCTAGCGCCTCACCGCTCCTTCGTCCCCGCGCCTGGCGTAGCGGACCACCCCACGGGGCGGTTGAGCGGCGGCGCGGATCGACTATATTTCGTGACATGACGAAACGACGAAACGATGCGGAGGGCACGCTCGACCGCTTGGTCGAGCTCGCCAAGGGACTCGCCCACCCGGCGCGCCTCCGCATGCTGGGCATGCTGGCGACCGGCGAGCTCTGTGTCTGTCAGCTGACCGCGGTGCTCGAGCTGGCGCCCTCGACGGTCTCGCAGCATCTCTCGGTGCTCGCCCGGGGCGGGCTGGTCGCCGAGCGGAAGGCGGGCAAGCTGGTCTTCTACCGCCTGCGCGACGACGGCGCGGCGGCCTCTCTCGTGCCGCCGCTCCGGCTCCTGCTCGAAGGGGACCCCACCGTGCGCGGCGACCGCGCGCTGATTGCTCGCCTACGTCGGATCCCGATCACCACCCTGTGCGCCGCCGAGCTCGACCTGGTGGCGATCGGGGTGCGCAAGCCGGCCGCCCGCGCGACCGCCTCGGCGTTGCCGGCTTGAGGGCGAGCCGATGAACGGACGGTCCGAGCTCAAGTGGATGGCCGGCCTCGCGGCCGCATTCCTCGCGCTCTATTTCCTGCCGGTGGGCACGACGCGCTTCGACGGCGCTCTGCTCGAGTCCTTCCAGCTCGCGAAGTGGTATGCGCGCGAGCACGTCCTGCTCTGCCTCGTCCCGGCCTTCTTCATCGCCGGGGCGATCG
>CAZPZW010000096.1:0-12283 GCA_964591165.1 uncultured Thermoanaerobaculia bacterium
CGAGATCAACCGCGCCCCGGCCAAGGTGCAGTCGGCGCTGCTCGAGGCAATGGAAGAGCGGCAGGTGACGCTGGGCGATAGCACGCACGCCCTGCCCGAGCCGTTCCTCGTCCTCGCCACGCAGAACCCGATCGAGCAGGAGGGGACCTATCCCCTGGCCGAGGCGCAGGTCGACCGCTTCATGCTCAAGCTCCGGCTCGGTTATCCCAGCCGGGCCGAAGAGGAGGAGATCCTCGAGCGGATGCTCGTCGAGCGCGACATCGAGGTCCATGCGGTCCTCGACCGGCTCCGCCTGATCGAGCTCCGCAGGGTCGCCGACACCGTCTTCCTCGATGGCAAGCTGCGCGGCTATCTGATCGACCTGGTCGCGGCCTCGCGCGATCCCGGCGCCGCCGGCATGAAGGACCTGGCGCCCCTGATCGGCTTCGGCGCCTCGCCGCGGGCCACCCTCTTCCTGGCCCGCGCCGCCAAGGCGATGGCCCTGCTGCGCGGGCGCGGCTACGTGATCCCGGAGGACGTCAAGGAGATCGCCCCCGACGTGCTGCGCCACCGCATCGTCCCGACCTACGAAGCGGAAGCCCAGAATCTGACCAGCGACGACCTCGTGACCCGCCTGCTCGACCGGGTCGAGGTCCCCTGACCGGCCCGGGGTCGAGATGCTCTCGGCGCTGCGCGAGCGGTTCCGCCGTCGGCCGGCGCCCGTCCGGGCCGCGCTGACGCGCGTTCCGGCGGACCTGCTGGCGAAAGTGCGGCGGATCGAGATCTCGACCAAGCGGCTGGTCGATCAGGGCGTCGCGGGCACCTACCACTCGGTCTTCAAGGGGCGCGGCATGGAGTTCGCCGAGGTGCGCCCCTACCAGCCGGGCGACGACGTGCGCTCGATCGACTGGAATCGCACCGCGCGCATGGGCCTCCCGTTCGTCAAGCAGTACGTCGAGGAACGCGATCTCAACGTGTTCCTGGCGATCGACGTTTCGGGAAGCCTCGGCTTCGGTTCGCGCGCCTTGCTGAAGCGGGAGCTCGCCGCCGAAATCGCCGCGCTGCTCGCCTTCGCCGCGTTGCGCAACCACGACCGGGTCGGCGCTGCCCTGGTGTCCGATCGGCTGGAGCTCTTCCTCGCGCCGCAGCGGCGGCGCAACCAGGTGCTGCGGCTGGTCCACGACGTGCTCAATCATCCGGCCGCGGGCGGCACCGACCTCGAGCAGGGCCTCGCCGCGGTGCTCGCCAACCTCCGGCAGCGCTCGGTGCTCTTCGTGATCTCCGACTTCGTCGGCGCGCCCCCGGTCGCCGCGCTGCAGCGCGCCGCCGCGCGCCACGACCTCATCGTGGTCGAGCTCGCCGACCCCAAGGACCTCGCTCCACCGGCGGTCGGTCCGCTGGTCCTGCGCGACGCCGAGACCGGCCGGGTCGCCCTCTTCGACGGCCGCCGTCATGCTGCGGCCGAAGCGGCGCGCGCGCACGACGAACGCCAGGCCCTGCGCCAGCTCGTGCTCCGTCTCGGGGTCGACCACCTCGCCCTGGCGACCGACCGACCCTACATGCCCGCCCTGGTCGGCTTCTTCGAATCGCGCCGGCGGAGGATGCAGCGATGACGAGCCGCGTGGTGCTCGCCCTGCTGCTGCCGCTCCTCGCGACGCCCGCGGTCGGCGGCGAGACGCGGCTCGAGGCGACGGTCGTGCCGACCCACCTCGCCGTGGGCGACCGCGTCGCAGCGACGCTGACCCTCCACCTGGCCCAAGCCGACACCGCGCTCGACGCCACCTTTCCCGACTGGAGCTCGGGTTGGGGGGAAGCCGAGGTTCTCGTCGCCTCTCCGGTCGAGCGGATCGCCGCGGGAGATCAGGTCCTGCTCGTCCAGAGGCTGACGCTCACCGCCTTCCGCCCCGGCACTCTCGAGCTGCCGCCGGTCGCCGTGCGGGTGGCGAGCGATCCCGAGCGACGGATCGCCCTGCCGGCGCCTCTGCAGCTCGAGGTCGACTCGGTCCTGCCCGACGACGAGGCGGCGCCCTCCCCGGCACCCCCCGCGGCACCGCGACCCCAGCCGCTGCCGGCGGCGGCCGGTTGGACGATCGCCGCCGCGGTTGCGCTCGCCGCCGCCGCGGGGGCGCTCGCCTGGCGTCGCGGCTCGTTCGGCGAAGTCGCCCCATCCGTGCCGCCCGTGCCGCCGCGCGTCGAGCTCGCCGCGGCGTTGGCCAGCCTGCCGGCCCTCGATTCCGACGCCGCCTGGCGCCGCCTGAGCCTGGCGCTGCGCCGCTACCTCGGGCGAGCGCTCTCGTTTCCGGCGGTCGAGAGCAGCTCGACCGAGATCTACCGCCAACTCGCGGCCCGCCGGCTGGCGGCTGACCTCGTGCAGCGGGGCGTCCGCGTCCTGCGCCAGGCCGATCAGGTGAAGTTCGCGCGCCGCGGGGCCTCGGCCAGCGAGCTCACGATCGCCGCCGGCGAAGCCGCCGCGGTCGCCGACGCCCTCGAGGCCCATCTCCACCCGGAGCCGGCCGCCGGCGAGACCCAGGGAGCGGTATGAACCCGCTGCCGCAGTTCGCCGACCCTCTCTGGCTGCTCGCGGCGCTCGCCGTTCCAGTGCTGGCCTGGCTGCACCATCGCCGCGCGGCGACCGGCGCTCTGCTGGCGAGCCGTCTCCCGGCGGCGACTGGCGGCACCTGGCGTCTGCATCTTCCCTTCTACCTGCGCCTCCTCGCGCTGCTCGCCCTCGTGGTGGCGCTCGCGCGACCCCGCCTCGGCTACGCCTGGGAGGAAGCCACCACCGAGGGTATCGACATCCAGATCGTGATCGACATCTCGGGCAGCATGGGGGCCGAGGACTTCCAACCCGAGAACCGTCTGACGGTCGCCAAGCAGGTGGTGCGCGATTTCGTCGCGCGCCGCGCCGGAGATCGTATCGGCGTGACCGTCTTCGGCGGCACCGCGCTCACCCGCTCGCCGCTCACCACCGACCGGGCGATGCTCGACGAGCTGATCGCCTCGATCGAGCTCAACACGGTCCCCGACGGGACGGCGATCGGCGTGGCCCTCGCCAACGGCGCTGGCCGGCTCAAGGACAGTGCCGCGAAGTCCAAGGTCATCGTGCTGGTCACCGACGGAGTCAACAACGCCGGCGAGATCGATCCGCTCTCCGCGGCGGCGGTCGCCAAGGGGCTCGGGATCAAGGTCTACACCATCGGCGTCGGGCGCGCCGGCCGGGTGCCGGTGCCGATCACGGTGCGCGACCCGCTCTCCGGCCGCCAGGAGATCCGCCGGGTGATGATGGACGTCGAGGTCGACGAGAAGCTCCTGCAGGCGATCGCCGACCGCACGGGCGGCAGCTTCTTCTCCGCCACCGATCCGCGAACCCTCGCCGAGATCTTCGGGCGCATCGATCTGCTGGAGAAGACGCCGGTGCAGGTCAAGCGCTACGTGCGCTATCGCGAGAGCTTCCAGCCCTTCGCCTGGACCGGGCTGGCGCTCCTGATGCTCCCGCTCGCCGCCGGGGCGCTGCGGATCACGGCCGAGCCATGAATCTCGCTGCACCCGATCTGCTCTGGCTCGCCTTGGCGGCACCCGCCGCCGTCGCGGCGACGCTCTGGCTGCTCGCGCGACGCGCCTCGGCGGAGAGCGCTTGGGCAGCGCGCAGCATGCAACCCCGCCTGCGGCTGGGCATGGCGCCGCGCTCGCGGGCGTTGCTCGCCGTGCTGCTCGGCGTCGCGGCGCTCGGCTCGGCGCTGGCCCTCGCCCGGCCCCGCTGGGGCGAGACGGTCGAGCAGGTGCAACAGCGCGGCGTCGACATCGTCTTCGTGCTCGACACCTCCGCCTCGATGGCGACCTACGACGTCCTCCCGTCGCGCCTCTGGCTCGCCCAGTCGCTGATTCGCCGGATGGCACAGGAGCTCCCCGGCAATCGCGTCGCGCTGCTGCAAGCCGAGGGCGTCGGTATCGTCATGGCGCCGCTCACCGTCGACGTCGCGGTGCTCGACCTGCTGCTCGACGCGGTCGAGCCGGGGACGCTTCCCGTGCCCGGCACGCGCCTGGCCCCGGCGCTCGAGCGCGCGGTGGAGCTCTTTCCCGCCGGCAACGAGAAGCACCGGGCGCTGGTGCTGCTCTCCGACGGCGAGGATCACGGCGTCGACCTCGATCGCGCGACCGAGACGCTGCGTCGCGCCGGCGTCGTCGTGCACGCGATCGGAGTCGGCACCGAGCACGGAGGTCCGATCCCCCAGCCCGGCGAGCGGGGCGCGTTCAAGCGCGACGAGCGCGGCGAGGTGGTGATCAGCCGGTTGCACCGCGACGTGCTCGAGCAGCTGGCCGAAGGGACCGGTGGCGTGTTCCTCGCCGCGGCGGACACCCAGGCCGATCCCGCTCCGGTGATCGACCGGATCCGCGGCATGCAGAAGCGCGAGCTCTCCCAATCGAACGTCGCGACGCTCGAGGAGCGCTACCAGTGGCCGCTCGCCGCGGCCGCCGGAGCCCTCCTGCTCTGGCTCGCCCTGTCCCCCTACCGCGCGCCACACCGAGGCCGCGCATGAGGTGGCTGCTGGCGCTTCCGCTGCTCGCGGCGATCGCCGCCGAGTCCGCGCCGCCCGAGGCCGCGCCGCCGCTCGAACGCTGGCGATTCAACGCGCGCGAGCGAACGGCGCGCGGGCTCGCCGCGTGGCAGCAGGAGAAGCCCGCCGAAGCGGTCGGGGCCCTCGACTCGGCGCTGCGCCTGCGCCCCGACGACCCCCTCGCGTCGTTCAACGCGGGGACGGCCCGCCTCGCCGCCAGCGCTCCCGAGGCCGAGGCGCTCCTCGCACGCGCCGCGGCGCAAGCCGGCGAGGAGCTCGCCCCCGACGCCTACTACAACCTGGGGAACGCCCGCCTCGCCGCCGAGAACGCTCGCGGAGCGATCGACGCCTATCAGAATGCCCTGCGCCGCCGCGCCGATTTCCCCGCCGCCAAGCGGAATCTCGAGCTCGCGCTCCGCCGACTCGAGCAGCAGCAGAAGGAGCAGCAGCAGCGCAAGGACCAGCCGCAGCCGCAGAGCCAGCCGCAGGACCGGCCGGAGGGGAGTCCGCAGGGATCCCCGCCACCGTCCGGCCCGCCGGACGACCCGAACGACGCTCCGCCCGCGCAGCCGACGGGAGGAGAGAGCCGCAGCGCGCCCCCGGCCCCCGACGAGCCCGGGTCGCAGGGTGGCGGGAACTCCGATGAGCCGCAGTCTTCCTCGGGCGCCCAGCGTCCTCTACCGCAGTTCCGCGATCAGCAGGACATGACGGCCGAGCAGGCGGCGGCGATCCTCCAAGCGGTGGAGAACCTCGAGCGCCAACAGCGGCGCGAGCAGCACGAACAGCGCGCCCGCAGCAAGGCGAGGGTGGAGAAGGACTGGTGAGGCCTCTCGCGGCCATTCTCTGCGGCATCGCGCTGACTCCCGCCGCCTGGGCAGCCGGGAACCTCAGCGCCGTCGGCCGGCTCACTCCCGATCCGGTCGGTCTGGGCGAGCTCGCCACGCTGACGCTCGAGGTCTCGTCCTCTGGATTCTCCGGATTGCAGGCGACGCCCACTTTCGAGCTCGACAACCTGGAGATCGCCGGCGGCCCCTTCCAGTCGCAGAGCCAGCGCTGGGTCAACGGCGAGACGTCTTCCAGCCTGCAGCTCACCTGGCGGCTGCGCCCGCTCGCCGAAGGGCCGGCGCGGGTGCGCAGTATCCGCCTCGTGACCCGTGATACGACGCTCGAGGTCGCGGACCGGGAGATCCAGGTGGTGAGCGAGGCGCCCCCCGGGCGCCGGCGGGCCCCGCAGCCGCGGACCTACGACCCGTTCGACGACTTCCTCGAGCGCAGCTCCCCCTCTCGCCGTGGCGCGGCGCGCGCCGAGGACCGACCGCAGATCTTCCTGCGTGCCGAGCTCACGCCGGCGGGCGTCGTCGTCGGCCAGCAGACGACGTATACCCTGTGGCTCTACACGCAGGCGGACATCGGCGCCTTCCAGCCCACGCGGCTGCCCGATTTCAAGGGATTCTGGGTGCGCGAGGTGCCCCAACCCGAGCCGCTGCGGCCCGAGTGGATCACCGAGAACGGCGAGCGTCTCGGCCGCGTGCCGATGCTGCGGCGCGCGCTCTATCCACTCTCGCCGGGCCGTTTCCGCCTGGAACCGACCGAGGTGGACCTGGTCGTCCGGCTCGCGGACCTGGGACCCTTCGGCTCTCCCTTCGGCAGATCCGAGACGCTGCATCTGCGAACCGAACCGGTCGAGCTCGAAGTACGCGCGCTCCCCAGCCCTCCCCGCGGCTTCGCGGGGCTGGTCGGCGAGGTGGCGGTCTCGGCCAAGCTCGACCGCAGCCGGCTGGAAGTCGGGGAGGCCGCGACGCTCACCCTGCGCGCGGTGGGTCGCGGGCACCTGCAGAGCCTCCCGACTCCGGATCTGCGCCTCCCCGACGGCCTCAAGACGTTTCCGCCCCAACAGCAGGCCGGCGAGCGTCTGGAGGACAACGGGCTGGTCGCCACACGCGAGTGGAGCTTCGTGGTGGTGCCCACCCACCCGGGCACATTCGCCCTACCGCCGGTCGAGATGACCTACTTCGACCCGCTCACGCAGGGCTACCGCCAGGCGACGTCCGAGAGCCTTCCCCTCGAAGTCGTCGGGACGGCAGCCGCCGCCCCTCCAGTCGGGCTACAGGCGACGGAACGACCGCCGACGCCGGGCGATCCCACGACGACGGGGCCGAGCGCCGCTCCGGGCTGGGTCTGGCTCGCCGGAATCGGCGGCCTCGCCCTCTTCGGCGGCGGGGCGATCGCCTGGCGCCGGATCGCTCACCCGGCACCGGAGCGCGCCGCGAACGCCGCGCTGCACGCGGCCATCGCTGCGGCGGCGGAAGCCGCCGGCCCAGCGGCGCCGCGCGAGGCCGCGGCGCGCCTCGAGGAGGCCTGGCGGCGGCACTTGGCGGAGCGCTGGCAGCTTCCGCCCTCGACGCCGGTGGCGCACTGGGCGGATCGGCTCGCCGAGCGACGGGTGGAGCGCGCCGTCGCGGCCGAGCTCGTCGAGCTCGCGCACGAGCTGCACTACCTGCGCTACGCCCCGGAGCTCGCCGATCCGGACGCTCTGCTCTCCGACGCCGTCGCGCGATCGCGCCGGCTGGCGCGCGCCCTGCGGTAAAGCAGTGCACTGGGCCCAAGCCGGATTCTGGTATCTTTTTTTCAGCATCGGAGTCCAGTGAGCGGCGCGACGCCATGATCGACGTCTTCAGCCTCGAACCTCACAAGCTCGAGCAGTTCCTCGAGCGTCGGCGAGCCGCGCCGCCACACTTCGAGCCGGAGATGAGCCTCGCCGACAACCTGGTCGAGGTGCTCAAGAAAGCCAACGAGTTCGTGCCCTCCGAGGCGGGCTCGATCCTGCTCGACAACCCGCGGATCAAACAGGCCGACCGCAGCCGCAACCGCCTCACCTTTCTCGCCGCCTTCGGAGACAAGGCGGATCTCCTGGTCGGTCAGACCCTGCCCGCCGATCAGGGGATCGCCGGTCACGTCTATCTCTCGGGTGAGGCCTACTTCACCCCGAACGCCGGCAGCGACCGCTTCTTCGACGCTCGAATCGACGCGGAGACGCAGTACCGCACCCGCTCGCTGGTCGCCATCCCGATCCGCATCGGCGCGGAGGTCTGCGGCGTCCTCGAGCTGATCAACCGCCACGGCGCCTCGGGCTACAGCGAGAACGAGCTCGACCTGCTGGAGATCTTCGCCGACTACATGTCGATCGCGATCCAGAACGTGCTCGACGGACGCCTGGCCCAGGAGGCCGCGAAGCGCGACAACCTCACCGGCCTGTTCAACGACCGCTACCTGCACTCGATTCTCGAGCAGGTGCTGGTCCGCGGCCGCGCGGCGCACGACGACGTGGCGCTGCTCTTCCTGGATCTCGACTACTTCAAGCGGGTCAACGACCACCACGGGCACCTGGCGGGCTCGCAGGTCTTGCGCGAAGCGGGACAACTCCTGCGCCGGACGGTGGCCTATCCCGGGGCGATCGTGGCCCGCTACGGCGGCGACGAGTTCGTCATCGTGATTCCGGGCATCGCGGCGAGCGAGGCCATGGCGCTCTCCGAGCGGCTGCGCGGCGAGATCGAGCAGGCCACCTTCTGTCAGACCGTCGGAGAGATCCAGCCCGAGCCGCTCCACCTGGCTGGCATCACCTGCTCGATCGGCGTCGCCTCGCTCGCCCTGCACGTGCCGCCGACCTGCGACCTCGCCGCCGGGAAGAGCCGCCTGCTGCGCCTCTCGGATTCGGCGATGTACCGGGCCAAGGAGGCGGGGCGCAATCGCGTGCTCCTCGCCGACCCGGCGCTCGACCTCGATCCCGCGCTGCCCCGCACCGCGGCGCGTTGACCGCCCTTCGCGGCCGCTGTTAGACTGCCCGCGCGGGCCAGCTCGCGCGAGACCTTCCGGCCTGCAGCCCCAGTTCCGCAGCCCCACGACCGCAGACGAGGCGACGATGACCACGACCCTGAGCGATTCGGTTCGTTTCACCCCCGAAGCGGTGCGCGAAGCGCTGGCGCGCCACATCCTGGTGGACGGCTACCATCTCGTCCAGGACATCGAACGGAGCCACGGGGTCTACCTGTACGACGCGGTACGGGGGCGCGACGTGCTCGACTTCTTCGGCCACTTCTCGACCAATCCGGTGGGCTTCAACCACCCCAAGATGACGAACGAGGAGTTCCGCGCGCGCATCCTGCCGGCGGCGCTCAACAAACCGGCGAATTCCGACATCTACACCACTTTCATGGCGGAGTTCGTCGAGACGTTCGCGCGCACCGTGCCGCCGCCGTTCCGCCAGCGTCTCTTCTTCATCGAAGGGGGCGCGGCAGCGGTGGAGAACGCGCTCAAGGTCGCCTTCGACTGGAAGGTGCGCAAGAACCTCGCCGCCGGCCGCGGCGAACTCGGCTCCCAGATCATCCACTTCCGCCAAGCGTTCCACGGGCGGAGCGGCTACACCATGTCGCTCACCAACACCGACCCGCGGAAGATCCAGCACTTCCCCAAGTTCCCCTGGCCCCGGATCGTCAACCCGAAGCTCAGCTTCCCGTTGAGCGAGGCAAGGCTCGCCGAGACCGCGGCCCTCGAACGGCAGGCGATCGCCGAGATCGAGCGCGCGGTGGCGACGCACGGACACGACATCGCCGGGCTGATCATCGAGCCGATCCAGGGCGAGGGCGGAGACAACCACTTCCGCCCCGAGTTCCTGCGCGCCCTGCGCGAGCTCGCCGACCGGCACGAGTTCCTGCTCATCTTCGACGAAGTCCAGACCGGCTTCGGTACGACCGGCACGTGGTGGGCCTTCGAGCATTTCGACGTTCAACCCGACGTCTTCTCGTTCGCCAAGAAGACGCAGGTCGGCGGCATCGCTGCCGGCCCGCGGGTCGACGAGGTCGACTCGGTGTTCAAGGTCTCCTCGCGCATCAACTCGACCTGGGGGGGAAACCTGGTCGACATGGTGCGCTGCCAGCGCATCATCGAGATCATCGAAGAAGACGCCCTCCTCGACCGTGCGACCCGCGTCGGTGGCCACCTCTTGGAAGGGTTCCGCGGCCTCGCGCGGCTCTTCCCCGGCAAAGTCACCAACCCGCGCGGACGGGGGCTCTTCGTCGCCTTCGACCTGCCCGACGGCGAAACGCGGAATCGCACCCTCAAGGCGCTCAACGACAGCGACGTGCTCGGTCTCGCCTCGGGCGAGCGCGCCATCCGCATGCGCCCGCCGCTCGTCCTCACCGCGGACGAGGTGGACGAGGGGCTGCGCCGCATCGAGCGCGCCCTAGCCGCCGTCTTCGGCTGAACCCGCGGCGCCCCGCGGGGGCGCGCAGCCGCTGCGCGGAAACGCTTCTGGCAGCGAAGTCGGCAGCTCGGCCGCCGCGGGCAGGCCACGCAGCGCGCGCACCGCGCCGCGCTCGACACGGATGCGAGCGAGATCGGCCGGCCAGGGCCTGCGCCGGAACTGGTGCAGGGAGACCGCGAGCGCCGGCGTGAGGTCCATCTGGGCGGCGAGATCGACCTCTCCGCCACCACCCGGCGGCGCCGCGCGCGCCGCCGCGACGACATCGCGCCGCCACCCAGCGTCGAGCCCCGGCCAGACCGCCAGGCGATCGAGCGCTACGGCGCGCAGCTCCGGAAGATCGCGCCACAGCGTCGCGGCCGCGAGACGGGGCTCGGCGGCGAGAGCACGCGCCGCGCAATCCAGATTGCCGGACAGCTCGAAGAGCTGAAAGGGCGCGAATCCGCTCAGCGGATCGAGCGCCATGGCGCGACGCAGCGCTTCCTTCCGCCAGTCGTCGCGGCCCGCCTCACGCGCCAAGGCACCGGCCCGGTACCAGAGCGCCGCCACACCGACCGCAGAGCGCGCCGCGCTTATCGCCTCCTCGGCCCGCTGTTCCACCGGTCCGCCCGAGGACCAGGCGTGCCGGGCCTGGTAGAGAGGAAACTCGGGGTCGAGCGCCAGGGCGCGGGCGAGCAACGGCTCCGCGGGACTGCCCTGCGGCCGCTCCACCGCCGCGTCGTAACTCCGCTCGGCGAGCGCCAACGGTGCCAGCACGACCCCTGCCGTGGCGATGTAGAGCCAGGCCGGCCAGGCTCGAGCGACGCGCGTCGGCGCTCGCGGTTCCGGTCCGCGCTCGCCGGCGAGCGCGAGGCCGGCCGCGCCCGCCAGGGCGATCGGGATCGCCGGGACGGTCAGGAACGCCGCGCCGCCAGCGGCGATGCCCGCCGCGCCGAGCGCCGCGAGCCCGGCGGCGACAGCCCCCGGGTCGGCGGCCCGGGAGCGATTTCGCCAGCGCCGCAGCGCGAAGAGCCCGACCGTCGCGAGACCCAACAGCGTCGCGGGAGCGCCGGTCTCGTAGAGCAGTGAGAGGTAGAGCGAATGCAGCTCGCCTACCACCTCTCCGGGAGGCGAGACTCCCGGAGCGGGCTCCAGATGGAGAGCCAGCGTCCAAGGAGTCGCCCCGGGCCCCCAGCCGGTCATCGGGCGCTCGAGCCACCCGTTCCATCCGGCCCGCCAGTAGATGGTGCGCGCCGCCACCGAGGCGTCCTCGCCGCTCAGGATGCGTTCGATCCGCGGGACCAGGAGGCCGAGTCCGATCAGCACCAGACCGAGCAGGAGACGGCGCGCCCGCGGCAACGTCCAGGCGGCGGCTCCGGCGAGCGCCGCGAAGGCGAGTCCACCCGCGAGCGAGCGGCAGGCGAGCAGGGCGGCACTCGCCAGGAGCACGCTCCCCGCTCCCAGCCAGCGGCGCCACCCGGCCGAGCGCAGCAGCAGCGCCGCCGGCGGCAAGGCGACGACCAGCCACGCGGCCAGCAGATTGTGATGCCCGAGCGGCATGGCCGCCCGCGGAGTTCCCTGCTGGAGCTGGGCGACCAGGCTCCAGGCGGCGACTCCGGCCACCACCAGGGTCCACAGAGGCAGGCCGAGGTCGCGGCGGGCGCGATCGCGCCAGCAGGCGGCGATCGCGCCGGGCAGGAGGAGCACGAGGGGCAGGAGCACCGCTCCGACGCGTCCGGCGCGCGGCACCGGCGACGCGGCCCAGCTCCCCGCGATCGCGGCGAGCAGCGCCCAGCCAAGCCAGCGCCCCGACCTCCCCAGGCGCAGCGGATCGGCCCAGGAGGCGGCGCCGAGCAGCCCGGCGGCGAGCAGGAAGGCCTGCCCCGCCGGACCGGCCGGCCAGCTGCCCGAAGCGGCAAAAGTCCCGCTCCAGCAAGCAAATAGCGCGAGGAGGAGGGGGGGGATCAGGGCCACGGGCGCAGTGCATTGTACGGTGGAGGGGCCGCGCCAGGCCCCCCCTGGGGTAAACTTCCCTTGCCGGTTCGCCGCCGGCCCCCGACGTCGACTTCCATCCTGCGGAGATTCTCATGACCGTTTCGAGCCCGATCGCTGTCTCCTCCGTTCTCTCCCGCCTCGGCCTCGCCGAAGACAATCCAGGTGCCTTCGACGGCAGCTGGATCGACACCCAAGGTCCGCGCATCGAGTCGCTCAATCCCTCGACCGGCGAGCCGCTGGCCAGCGTCCGAACCTGCTCGGCGGCCGACTACGAGCGGGTCGCGGCGGCGAGCGTCCGCGCCTTCGACGAGTGGAAGCGCTGGCCGGCGCCCAAGCGCGGCGAGGTCGTCCGCCTGCTCGGCGAGGAGCTGCGCAAGCACAAGGAGGACCTGGGCCGCCTGGTGACCCTCGAAGTGGGCAAGGTCCCCACCGAAGGGCAGGGCGAGGTGCAGGAGATGATCGACATGGCCGACTTCTGCGTCGGCCTGTCGCGCCAGCTCTACGGGCTGTCGATGCA
>CAZPZW010000097.1:0-11431 GCA_964591165.1 uncultured Thermoanaerobaculia bacterium
CCGGCTGGAACCGGCGCTCGAGCGCCGCGTCCTTCTCGATGTGCTTGCGATATTCGTCCAGCGTGGTCGCGCCGATGCAGTGCAGCTCGCCGCGGGCGAGCATCGGCTTGAGCAGGTTGCCGGCGTCCGGCGAGCCCTCCGTCTTTCCGGCCCCGACGATGGTGTGCAGCTCGTCGATGAACAGCAGGATGCGACCTTCGCTCCGCTTGATCTCGTTGAGCACCGCCTTGAGCCTTTCCTCGAACTCGCCGCGGTACTTGGCGCCGGCCAGGAGCGCGCCCATGTCGAGCGAGAAGAGCGAGCGGTCCTGCAGCCACTCGGGGACGTCGCGCTTGACGATGCGCTGCGCGAGCCCTTCGACGATCGCCGTCTTGCCCACCCCGGGCTCGCCGATCAGCACCGGGTTGTTCTTGGTCTTGCGCGAGAGGATCCTCACCACCCGGCGGATCTCGGCGTCCCGTCCGACCACCGGATCGAGCTTGCCCGCGCGCGCCTCGGCCACCAGGTCGATGCCGTACTTGGCGAGCGCTTCGTAAGCCGCTTCGGGCTCCGCCGAGGTGACCCGCTGATGGCCGCGCACCGCGGTGAGGGCGGCGAGCAGCTTTTCGCGCGTCGCGCCCGCCTGCTGCAACAGCTTGGCCGCCGGGCCGGGCGGGTTCTCGTCGAGCAGCGAGAGCAGGAGGTGCTCGACCGAGACGTACTCGTCCTTCAGCCGTCTCGCCTCGCTCTCCGCGTCGGCGAGCAGCCTCTGCAGGCGCTGCGTGATGTAGATCTTTCCCGGCTCGGCGCCGCCGCCGGTCACGCGCGGCCGGCGGGCGAGCTCCGACTCGAGCGCCGCGCCGACGGTCGCCGGAGCGATCTCGAGCCGGGCGAGCAGACGAGGCACCAGGCCTTCCGGCTGCGCGAGGAGGGCGGCGAGCAGGTGCTCGCAGTCCACCTCCTGCTGTCCGCGGCGCACCGCGTCGGCCTGCGCTCCGGCGAGCGCCTCCTGCGATTTCTGGGTCAGTCGGTTGAGGTCCATCGCTCGGTTCCGTTCTCCTTCGGATCGTTCAACTGCGCGGCCGGAAGGTCGAGGTGCGCGCCAGGTCGGCGAAGAGCTCGCGCTCGCGATCGGAGAGCGCCTCCGGCACGACGATGCGGATCTCGGCGTAGAGATCGCCGGCTTCGACCCCGGCGCCGCCCGGGAAGCCCCGGCCTTTCACCCGGATCTTCCGCCCCGACGAGGTGTTGGCGGGAACCCGGACGCGAACGCTGCCGTCGAGCGTGCGGATCTCGGCCTCGCCACCCAGTGCCGCCTCCCAGGGAGCGACCTCGAGAGTGGTGTGGAGATCTCGCCCTTCGAGGTGGAAGCGCGGGTGGGGGAGGATCTCCACGCGCAGCAGCAGATCTCCCGGCGGACCGCCGGCCCGTCCCGTCTCGCCGCGTCCCGCGACCCGGATCGACTGACCCGGTCGGACGCCGCGCGGCAGGTTGACCTTGATCCGGCGGACGCCGTCCCCTTCCGCCAGCGCGAGCTCACGGACGCCTCCGGCGAGCGCCTCCTCGAGGCTGAGCGCGAGCGTCACCTCCTGATTCGCCCCTGGCCGCGCCCAGCCGCCGCGGCCGTCGTTGGTCCACGTGCCCCAGCCGGCGCCCGGCCTCCCGCCTCCCTCGCCGCCGAAGAGCATCTCGAAGAAGCTCGAGAAACCACTCGCGCCGCCGCCGGCTGCGAACGGTGTCCCGCCGAGATCGAACGAGAAGCCCTCGAAGCCGGGAGGTGCCCCCCCCTCCGGCGGGCGTGACTTCCAAGCCGAGCCGAAGCGGTCGTACTTCGCCCGCTTCTCGGGGTCTTTCAGCACTTCGTAGGCCTCGGCGACCTCCTTGAACTTCGCCTCCGCCCCTTTCTCCTTGCTCACGTCGGGGTGGAACTTGCGGGCGAGCTTGCGGTAGGCGCGCTGGACCTCGTCCGCTGTGGCCTCGCGCTCGACGCCGAGTAGCTTGTAATAGTCCTTGAACTCCACACGCCCCCCTTGGACTCGGCCGCGAGCAGCGTCGATCGCGCCCCGGCAAGCGAGAAATCGCAGTGCCGGCCACTCAACATCTCAAACCGATTCTGTCAGCAAATCATTTCCGCGGAAGAAAGAAAAAAGGACGCGCGAAGCGCGTCCTCGGTTGCGGCGTGCGGCGGCAGGCCGCCGGTCAGGGAGGGGTCAGTTTGAAGTGCTCGTAGTTCTTGGCGATGAACGCCTTCCACTTGTCGGGGACCTCTTCCATGGGGAAGATCGCCTGCACCGGGCAGGCATCGATGCACAGCCCGCAGTCGATGCACTCTTCGGGCTGGATATAGAGCATCTCCCAGTCTTCGCCCTTGCCGTAGATGCAGTCGACCGGGCAGACGTCGACACAGGAAGTGTCCTTGGTTCCGATGCAGGGCTCGGCAATGATGTGCGGCATCCCCTCCGTCCTTTCATGGGCGCGCCGCGCCGGCGCGGCGCGATCGCATTGTATCGGCTCGCACCGGGGCGCTCAACCGTCCGCGCGGGCGAAGCGATCGGGCGCGAAGAGGTCGCCCTCCGGGATCGGCGTGCCGTCGAGCAGATGGCGCGCGAGGTGGCGGCCGGTCCAGGGCGCGAGCAGGATCCCGTCCCGATGATGCCCGCAGGCGGCGACGACCGGCAGGTCGCCCAATCGGCCGAGGAGGGGCCGGCCGTCGGGCGAGCCCGGGCGCAGGCCGGCCCAGGTCGCCGTGAGCCGCGCCGCGGCGAGCGTCGGGAAGAGACGCCGCGCGAAGGCGAGGATGTCGGAGATGCCTTCGGCGGTGGGGTGCTCCGCGAAGCCGGCCTCCTCGACGGTCGTGCCGACGAGCAGGCCGGTGGCCCCGCGGCGCACGGCGTAGCGCTCGATGCCCCAGACCGATCCGCTCCACGGCCAGGCGACGCCCTCCAAGCGAACCATCTGCCCGCGCACGGGATGGACCGGCAGCTCGGGAAGCCCTGCGATCCGGCCGCTCCAGGCGCCTGCGGCGAGGACCAGCGTCGCGGCGCGAAAGACGCCGTGCCGGGTCTCGACCGAGACACCGGTCGGGGCGGTGCTGAGGGCGATCGCCTCGTGATGCGGATAGAGGGCGACCCCGCGAGCCGCCGCGGCGCGCGCCAGCGCCTGCGTCGCCTGCACGTTGTCGACCCGGTGGGTGTCGGGCATCAGGAGCACCCGCCGGGCCTCCGGCGCGAGGTCGGGAACCCATTCCCGCGCTTGCCGGAGCGCGACCTCCTCGACCGGCTCGGCTGCGGCGCGGCAGCCTGCGGCGACAGCCTCGAGCTTGTCGGACTCGGCCTCGTCGAGCGCGGCGACGAGCGTTCCCGAGGCGTCGTACTCGACGGTCGTGCCGCCCTCGGCGGTGATCTCCGCCAGCCAGGGGCGCCAGAGCTGACGCGCGGCGCGTAGCAGCGCGAGCAGCCGCGGCGGTTCGCTGCCTTGCGAGAGCGGCGCGAGCATCCCGGCACCGGCGGAGGACGCAGCGTACCCGAGCTCGCGGCGCTCGAGCAGCGCGACCCGGGCCTGTCGCGCTGCGAGCTCGCGCGCGGTGGCAAGACCGACCAGTCCGCCACCGAGCACCAAGACGTCGTACGAGCGTTCCATGGGGAGCTTCTAGCACAAGGCGCGCGCCATCGCATCCCGGCTGGCGGGCTGCAACGGACACGTCGGCTTGCCGCAGCGCGGCAAGGAGAGGCTTGACAGGTATGCCGCAGCGCGGTATAAAGAGCTTGGCATGCCGCATTGCGGCATGACTCTACGAGGCCAGCCGCCGAGGTCCGCATGCACCGACTGATCAAGCGCTACGAGAGCCGGAAGCTCTACGACACCGAAGAGAGCCGCTACGTTTCGCTCGACGAGCTGGCGGAGTGGATCCGCGGCGGCGCCGACGTGCGGGTGGTCGACAACGCGACCGGCGCGGACGTCACGGCCCAGATGCTGACCCAGATCATCCTCGACGAGGGTCGCCGGGGGACGGCGTTTCTGCCGAGCGAGCTGCTCCACGAGCTGGTGAGAGCGGGTCAGAAAGCGGTGGAGTCGGGCGTCGAGCAGGTACAGCACAAGATGGATCGTTTCTTCCAGGCCTCGATCGATCGCCTCGCCCCGGTGCGCAAGGCACGCGAGGAGATGGAGCGGCTGCGCGAGCGCCTGGAGGAGCTCGAAGGATCGCTGGTGAAGCTCGAGGCGGAGCGCCCGGGAGCCGACAAGTCCCGCGCGCGCCGTCCGGCGCGCACCGCCAACGTGTCGTCGCCCACGCGACGCAAGAAGGGAGTCGTGAAATGAGGAAGAAGCCCCATCAGGTCGCCGTGGACGTTGCCGACCGCGGATTCGAGGTGGCGGGCGAACGACTGATCGCTGCCGGTCGGACGGCTTGGCTGGTCGGACTCGGCTTGGCCGCGACGGCGGGCGAGAAGAGCGTCACGCTGTTCGACGAGCTGGTCGAGAAGGGGCGCCACCGCCGTGACCTGCCGTTCGAGAAGGCGCAGCGGCTGCTGAACGAGAAGGGCGCCGAGATCCTGCGCTTCGCCGAGGGCGCGGGTCGCCGGGCACAGAAGCAGGCCGAAGCGCTGCTCGGCGAGTTCGGGTTGCCGTCGCGCGCGGAGGTGAGAGAGCTGGCGCGCCGCGTCGAGGCGCTGCGGCAACGGCTGGTCTAGAGG
The DNA here is from genome assembly GCA_964591165.1 of uncultured Thermoanaerobaculia bacterium. Lineage (GTDB taxonomy): Bacteria > Acidobacteriota > Thermoanaerobaculia > Multivoradales > JAGPDF01 > JAGPDF01. The sequence continues at coordinate 4,671 of CAZPZW010000097.1, forward strand.
GCGCGCTGCGGCGCGGCAAGGGCATCGCTATCATCGCGAAAGGACGATCGACATGACGGTCAAGCGGAAGGTGCAGAAGGACGTCGCGGCGGGGCTCAAGACCTCCGCCAACAAGGTCTGGCTCGCCGGGCTGGGCGCGCTCTCCACGGCGGAAGAGGAGGGCGGCAAGCTCTTCAAGAGCCTGGTCAAGAAGGGTGAGGCGGTCGAGAGCAAGGGCAGAGCGCAGCTCGACAAGCTGCGCGGTCAGGTCGAGGACCTCGCGGCGACCGCCAAGGATCGCGCCGGCGACGCTTGGGAGCGGGTCGAGGACACTCTCGGCGCGGTCGAAGAGCGCTGGGACGACAAGGTCGTCGGCGCTCTGAAGCGAATCGGCGTGCCGAGCAAGGACGAGATCGCGTCGCTCACTCGCCGGGTCGAGGAGCTCACGCAGCTCGTCGAGAAGAAGATGAAGCCGCGCCGCCGCCCCGGCGGCACCCGCAAGGTCGCCGCTCGCCGGAAGCGCTGACTTGCCCGCCCGCCCGGCCCGTCGCAAGCATCCGATCGGCGTCGCCCTCGCCGGGGGCGGGCCGGAGGGGGCGATCTACGAGATCGGGGCCCTGCGCGCCTTGGACGAGGCGATCGAGGGCCTCGACCTCAACTCCCTGGATGTCTACGTCGGCGTCTCGGCGGGCGCCTTCCTGGCGGCGAACCTGGCCAACCAGATCACCCCGGCGCAGATGTGCCGGGCGATCGTGAAGCACGAGCCCGGCGAGCATCCGTTCGTTCCCGAGAACTTCTTCACCCCGGCGCTCACGGAGTGGGCGCGGCGCGGACTCTCGTTGCCGCGCCTCGCCTTCGAGGCGATCTTCGAGTTCGCGCAGAACCCCTACGATCGCACGCTCCTCGACTCGCTCACTCGTCTGTCGCGGGCCCTGCCGGTGGGCATCTTCGACAACGAGCCGATCCGCCGCTACCTGCGCAACATCTACACCATCAAAGGGCGGACCGACGATTTCCGCGAGCTCGACCGACGGCTCTTCATCGTGGCGGCCGAGCTCGATTCCGGGCGCTCGGTGGTGTTCGGCGCCAGGGGCCGGGAGCACGTGCCGATCTCGCGCGCGGTACAGGCGTCGAGCGCCCTGCCGGGGCTCTACCCGCCGGTCGACATCGACGGACACTTCTACGTCGACGGCGTGCTGAACAAGACCGTCCACGCCTCGGTGGCGCTCGACTCCGGGGCCAAGCTCCTGTTCTGCATCAATCCGATCGTGCCGGTGGACGTTTCACAGGGGGGTAGCAACGGCGCGGAGACCTACGACCGGGAGGAGCTGCTCCGCCGCGGCCTGCCGACCGTCCTGTCGCAGACCTTCCGCACGTTGATCCACTCCCGGCTGACCGTCGGGATGCGGCGTTACGCCGACATCTTCAAGGGAGCCGATGTCGTCCTGCTGGAGCCGCAGCGCGACGACTACCAGGTCTTCTTCAGCAACATCTTCAGCTTCTCGGCGCGGCGGGCGGTGTGCGCTCACGCCTACGAAGCGACTCGGCGGGAGCTGCTGCGACGGGCTCGGGAGCTCGCCCCGATCCTCGCCCGCAACGGGCTGCGGCTGCGCTTGGAGGTCCTGGAAGACCCCTGTCGCGACCTCTGGCGCGGCCTCGGAATGGACGACGGGGCTGCCCGGCGCTGCACGGGCCACGAGACCCTCTCCCGCCTCGAGCGGGCCCTCGACCGGCTTCAAGAAGCGCTGCGCGACTGACCCGAGACGCCGCGAGCCGGGCGGTGGCATGGGTCGTTGCACCGACCGCAAAGGTCCTGGTAGGGTTCAACCTCGTTCTCGAAAGCACTTTTCCAGGCCCTTTCCGGGACCTGGCCAGCCAAGGAGGAGTACCTTGCCTCGAAGCCCAAGGATGCAAGCCTTCACCCTCGCCCTCGCCCTGTGCACGATCGTGGCACCCCTCGCCGCCGTGCAGGCCCCCGAGACGGATCAGCACCTGCGCCTGATCTACCGCCACCCCGACCTCTACGTCTCCCAACAGCAGCTGTCGGGGGACCGTCTCGGCGAGGCCGTGGACGCCATGCGCTTCGCGGTCTTGGGGGTGGATGCGGCTTCAACCCAGATCGACCTCCGCACCGGTCGCTTCGCCACCCTCCTGCCCGTAGAGCCCCTTCTCCCGGGCACTGGGGTCGGCAACCAGCTGCGTTGGGCGGACCTCGGACTCGGCGCACCGCAGACCCGAATCGGTCTTGAACAGGCGGCCTGGGAAGCCGTGCGCGGGTATCTGGAGCGCAATGCCGAGGCGCTGGCCATCGACCCGGCGGAGCTGGCCAATCCCGGCAAGGTCACGGTGCTCAGCGACGATCACATCATCGTCTACGTGCCGCGCGTCGTCGCCGGCTGGCCGGTGATCGACTCGCATCTGACCCTCGTCCTTCGGTTCGGCAACCTGGTCTCGCTCGGCACGGTGAACTGGGCCGAGGCGGACGCCACGGTCGCGCCGGCAGTGAGCCGGGAGCAGGCGCTCGCCAGCGTCCGCCACCACCTGGGCGCGTTCGCGTTCGGCAGCCAATGGAAGGGGAGCCAGCTCGCCTGGGTCCCGGTCTCGACGCGCGAGCTGCTCGCGGCCGGGGACGTCGGTCAGGGCCTGGAGCTGAGACTGGTGTGGGTCGTGCGACCCGACCTGGGCGACCCGTCCAACCGCTTCGAGGCCTACGTCGATGCCCGCACCGCCGAGCTCCTGTCCTTCCACGACACGACGCAATGGGCCGCGACGCAGCGCAAGGTCGCGGGCGGCGTCTACCCGGTCGCGAACGACGGCCTGAGCCAGGGCGGTTTTCCGGACGGCATCGAGCAGGCGGGCTGGCCGATGAGCTTCTCGAGCGTCACCACTCCCACGGGCGTAGTCACCACGGACATCGGCGGCAACCTGCCGCTGTGCGTCGACGGCACGATCTCGAGCGCGCTCTCCGGGCCCTCCATGCGGATGGCCGACGTCTGCGGCGCGGCCAGCTTGAGCGGCGCCGGCGATCTCGACTTCGGTGCCAGCGCGGGGACGGATTGCACGACGCCGGGCTTCGGGGGCGCCGGCAACACGCACGCCTCGCGCAGCGGGTTCCACGAGATGAACATGATGAAGGAGATGGCGCGACGGCAGTTGCCGTCCAACGCCTGGCTGCAGCAGCAGCTCACCGCCAACATGAACGTCGTCGCGACCTGCAACGCCAACTGGAACGGCTCCCAGGTCAACTTCTTCCGCTCGGGCGGCGGCTGCCGGAACACCGGTGAGATCGCCGGCATCTTCGACCACGAGTGGGGGCACGGCATGGACAACAACGACGCCACGCCGACCATCGCCAACCCCGGGGAGGGGATCGCCGACATCTACGCCTCGCTGCGCCTGCACGACAGCTGCGTCGGTCGCGGCTTCCGGGCGAACAACGCCGGCTGCGGCGGCTACGGCAACCCCTGCGTCGATCCGGACGGCGGCGGCCCGCTGCTGATCTGCAGCGGCGTGCGCGACATCGACTGGGACAATCGTCAGAACGGAGTGCCCACGACCATCGCCTGGATCGACGCCAACTGCGGCAGCGGTCCTGCGCCCTGCGGCGGCGGCGTGCACTGCGAGGGCGCGGTCTACGCCGAAGCGGTCTGGGATCTGTGGAACCGCGAGCTGACCAGCGCGCCGTACAGCTTCTCGCGCGACCTGGCGCGCGAGGTGGCCACGCAGCTCACCTTCCGCGCCGCCGGCGGGGTCAGCTCCTGGTACAGCTGCACCAACGGCGCCGGCTGCACCACTCCGAACGGCTGCGGCTGCGCGGCGACCAACGGCTACATGCAGTACATCGCCGCCGACGACGACAACGGCAACCTGAACGACGGCACGCCGCACATGCAGGAGATCTTCGACGCCTTCAACGCGCACAACATCGCCTGCACCGTTCCTACCGTGGTCGCCGCCGGCTGCGCCGGCCGGCCGGCCCTGGCGCCGACGGTGACGCCGACCGCGCGCGACAAGAGCGCCGACCTCTCCTGGACCTCGGTCGCGGGTGCCTCGAGCTACCGCGTCTATCGCACGGACGGGGTGTTCAGCTGCGACTTCGGCAAGATCCTGGTCGGCGAGACTGCCGGCACGACCTTCACCGACCGCGGCCTGCAGAACGGGCGGACCTACTACTACCGCATCGAGCCGATGGGGGCGAACGACGAGTGCTTCGGCACGGCGATGAGCGCCTGCACCCCGGTGACGCCGAGCGCCGCCGGCGGCGGAGCGGTCTTCACCGCGGTCACCGACCAGTTCGACCTCTCGATCCTCTCGGGCGACCACGATCTGTTCCTCGACAACTGTGAGCAGGGGCGCGTCCGGCTGCCGCTCGCGAATGCGGGCTCGACGACGCTGACCAACGTGCGCATTCTGGCCGCGAGCTCGCCGAGTCACCCGTCGACGACCTTCGTGACCACCTTCCCCAAGATCGTCGACGCCAGCCTGGTTTCCTGCGAGTCGGCCGTCGCGACCCTGGAGTTCATCCCCCAGGGCGTGACGCAGGGGAGCACCTTCACCATCGACATGGACGTCACCGCCGATCAGCTCACCTCGCCGGCAGCGGTGAGCTTCACCTTCGCGCTGACCGAAGGCGATTTCCAGAACCAGGCCTCGAGCACGTTCAGTTTCGAGGCTTCGACCCAGGGCTGGCAGACGACCGCCGGAACCTTCAACCGGACGAACGTCGCCCCCGGAGGGGCCGGCGGAGCCGGGACCTTCTACTATCAGTCGTCGGCCTTCCTCGACCAGCAGTGCGACGTGGTCCAGTCGCCAGTCATCCGGCTCACGGGCACCTCCACGATGACGCTCTCCACCCACTTCCGGACCGAGACGAACGACGGTCAGTGGTGGGACCGGGCGAACATCGGAGTGCTCGACCTCGGCACCGGGGTGCGCACCCGCGTCGACCCCTCCGGGGGCCGGCTGTACAACGCGAGTGGCGTCAACGGCACCTGCGGCACCGAGGGTCAGCCGGGCTGGGCCGGAGTCGCCGCGAGCTGGGCGTCGAGCACCTGGAGCTCGGCGGCGTTGCAGACCGGGACCCTGGCCGGGAAGGCTGCTCGGCTGGAGGTGCGCTACGGCACCGACCCGCTGGTCAACGACGACGGTTTCCGCTTCGACGACGTCACGCTGACCAACTTCGACCTCGAGGTCGCCGACGCGCAGTCGAACACCTGCGGCGCGTCGAACTACATCTTCGCCGACGACTTCGAGACCGGCAACACGCAGGAGTGGTCGCAGACCTCGCCGTAGTCGGGCGACCGCAGGTTTGAAGCGCCTTCGCCTCTCACCTCGCGCCTCCGGGGCTTCGGCTCCGGGGGCGCTCTGTTTTCTATGGCTCGCGATCGCTCCGCCGTTCGCCAGCGCAGCGCAACGGCCGGATGTCCTGCTGGTGACCCTCGACACCACCCGCGCCGACGCCGTCGGCAGCTACGGCGGGGCGGCGCGGACGCCGGTACTCGATGCGCTGGCGGCGCGCGGCACGCGCTTCGACCGGGCTCTCTCCCCGGTGCCGCTCACCCTGCCGGCGCACGCTTCGCTCCTGACTGGCCTCGACCCCAACCAGCACGGCGTGCGGGACAACGGGATGGGGGCGCTCGCGCCGGAGGCTTGGACGCTGGCCGAGCGTCTGCGGACCGCGGGCTACGCGACGGCAGCGGTCGTCGCCTCGCGCGTGCTCGACCGGCGATTCGGACTCGACCAGGGTTTCGACCACTACGGCGACCGCATGACGGCGGAGCGCCTGGGGGAGTACGGCTACCCCGAGCGGCCGGCGAAGGAGGTCGTGGACGCCGCCCTCGCCGCCACGCGAGCCGTGCCGGCCGACCAGCCGTTCTTCCTCTGGGTCCACTTCTACGACCCGCACGCTCCCTACGCGGCGCCGCCCGCTCTGCCCGAGGCCGATGCCAGGGCCCGATACCTCCACGAGATCGAGACGGTCGACCGTGAGTTGGGGCGCCTGCTCGCCGAGCTCCCGAGACACCGACCGGCGGTGGTCGCCGTCGTCGGCGATCACGGTGAATCGCTCGGCGAGCACGGCGAGGCGGAGCACGGCTTGCTCCTCACGGAGGCGGTGCTGCGTGTCCCGCTGATCCTCGCCGGCCCGGGCGTGCCTCCCGGCAGGGTTCGGTCCGATCCAGTCGGGATCGTGCGGCTCGCGGCGACGCTGGTGGCGCTCGCCGGGTTGGAAAGAAGCTCAGCGAAGGAGGTCCCTGGTCCGTCGCTTCCGCTCACGCTCGACGGATCCGATCCTCCGCCGGTCTACCACGAGACGCAGATGCCCGCCTCGGCGTTCGGCTGGGCGCCCCTCGCCGCGGTGACGTCGGGGAGCCTGCGCTTCGTGCTCGGTCCCGAACCCGAGCTCTTCGATCTCACCGCCGATCCAAGAGAGGAGCGAAACCTCCTCGCCGCCAGCTCGGCTGAAGATCGGGAGCCACAACAGCAGCTGAAGTCACTCCTTAACCGAAAGCTCCTTTTCGAGCCCCGCCCCCTCGCTCCCGACGCCGAGCTCGCGGCGGCGATGCGGAACCTGGGCTATCTCTCGGGCCAGTCGAAGCGCGCCGGGACGCTCGCGCCGAAGCGCGGGCTGGAGCTCCTCGCGCGCTTTCTGGAGGCGAAGCGGCGCTTGGCAGCGGGGGAGGCAGGGCCGGCGATCCGCGAGCTCCAGGCGCTGGTCGCGGCGAGCCCGGGGAGCGTGCCGTTCTTGACCGAGCTCGCCGCCGCGCAGCGCGCGGTGGGGGCGC
>CAZPZW010000098.1:0-11417 GCA_964591165.1 uncultured Thermoanaerobaculia bacterium
GCATTGATGTCCTCGACCAGGTAGGCCGGCTGCTCGGCGCGGCTGGGTGTGGGCGCGAGCGCGAGGGCGAACGCCACGAGGGCGAGCGCGAAGATCGTGCGGACGACGACGCCGAGGTGACGATGCGGAGCGGCTGACGGAACACCGAGTGTGCGACCCATGAGTCCTCCCCCTTCGGAATGGTTGGCGCAAATTAAGCGAAGCGATGCGGCTTGTCGTCCCCCGATCGGGTGATGACGGCCGTCATACGTGATCGCGGCGCAACGCGCGTGCGGATCGGCGCTCACTCCCACCGCACCCGGGCGGGGCCGGTGAGCAGCAGGCGGACGAGATCGGCTTGGCGGGTGGTGCCGACCTTCTGGAAGATCCGTTTGAGGTGGGTGCGCGCCGTCTCGTGGCGGATGCCGAGGTCGCGAGCCGCCTCCTCGAGCGTGCGCCCGAGGAGGATGCGCCCGACGAGCCGCGACTCTGCGGGAGTCAGGCCGTAGAGCTCCTCGAGCAGCGCCGCGGGCGCGCTCGCGCCGCCGCGCGGATCGTAGACGAAGACCACCGCCGCCGAGCCGGTGCGGTAGTCCGAGCCCAGCACCGGCAAGAGGAGTAGCTCGAGGCAGGGCTCGGCGCTTCCGATCGGCAAGCGCAGCACCTCCGCCGGCCTGCTCCGCTCGCCGTGCGGCGCGCCGAGGCGCGCCAGCGCGGCGGCGAGGCGACGCTCCAGCTGCGGTCGCCCGGCCACCAGGCGACCGCCTTCGATCCGGATCTCGCTCTCGCCGGTGAGCAGCCGCTCGGCCGAGGCGTTCGCCGCGAGCACCATGCCGGCGCTGTCGAGCAGCGCGACGCCGGTCGCCAGCCGGTCGAGCGCCTCGCTGGTGAGCCGCAGGCGATGTTCCGCCTCGGCGAGTGTCTCGGTCACCCGCCAGGCGCGGACCAGGTGCGTGCCCACCAGGCGCAGGAGCTCGGCCTCCCCCGCCGTGAGTGGTGCGCGGTCGAGCAGGAGATGGAGTTGCGGGGTCTCCTCGCCGAGCGGGAGCTCGACGTGCCCCTCGGTGCGGGCGAGGAGCTCCAGTCGGGCGAGTGGCTCGCGCGCCACCGGGACGAGGTCACTCGCCGCGAGCACCAGCCAGCGTTCTCCGTCCCGCTGCACCAGCAACGCACGCCGCGCGGCGAGCGCCGCGGCCAGGTGTTGCAGGGCGAGCCACCAGCGCCGTTCGTCGAGCGCCGCGGCATAGATCGTCTCGACCAGCTCCAACACCGACGCGCGTCGTTGGGGCGCGCCGCCGGCTGCCCCACCCTCGCCGCCCTCGTCTCCCCGAGCTGCCAGCAGGCGCAGCCCCCGCTCCCTCCCCCAACTCGCCACGGCTCTCCTTTCCTCGCGTTGCTGGAAGACGCGACTGCAGAGCCGATGCCAGGTCTGGGGGACCGCCCAAACCGCTGATACGCAGACCTTTGGATCCGATGAGGGCCAGCGAACAGGCGACCTTCTCGCGTGCCCGCCGCACACCCGTGTGCCGTCGGCACCGTCGGCCGAACGGAGCTCGAGACTAGTTCCCGGGCGAGGTTTCGCCGCTCGCCGCCTCCGCCTCGCGGGCCAGCGCGCCAAGTTGCGCCGCGAGCGTCGCGGCGTCGGCCGCTCGCCGGGCGCGCTCGGGCTCGAGGAGCCGGGCGAGCAGCGCGGCCACGGCAGGACGCGCCGCGAGAGCCGGCGGCGGATCGATCGGGGCCTCGAGCCGCGCCACGGCGAGCGCCATCTGCAGGGTCGGCGCCCCCTCGCCCCACGGCAGGTGACCGGCGAGCGCCTCCCAGAGCACGACGCCGAGCGACCAGAGGTCGCTCCGCTCGTCGGCCGTCTCCGAGCGCAGGACCTCCGGCGCCATGTAGGGCAGCGTGCCGACCAGCGTCGCCGTCTCGGTGAGCGTCGCGCGTGCCACACCGCGCGCCAGGCCGAAGTCGAGGAGCACGAAGCGTCCTTCCGGAAGGCACATCACGTTACCTGCCGTGAGGTCACGATGCACCACGCCGTGCCGGTGGAGCTCCGCCAGGGCCGACGCGATCTCGGCCGCCAGGACGAGCGCGCGCGGCTCCGCGAGGCGTCCGCGCCGCAACCGCTCGGCGAGCGTCTCGCCGGCGAGCAGCTCCATCGCGAGGTAGAGCCGCCCCCCGTGCTCCCCGCGCTCGAGCAGGCGGACGATGTTGGGATGCTGGAGCTGGGCGACGATCTCCCCTTCGCGATCGAGCCGCCGCCGCGCCGTCGGATCGGCCGTCTGCTCCGGGAAGAGCAGCTTCACCGCGGCCGGCGAGCCGTCGTGCACGTTGACCGCGCGGTAGACCTCCCCCATTCCTCCCGCGCCGATGCGCTCGAGCAGCTGGTAGGCGCCCACCCGCTCCGTCGCCTGGCGGACGATCTCGGCGAACGGGAGACGGCACTCCGGGAGCAGCAACCAGGATTCGCGCTGCACCCGCAGCTCTCCGGCGGCGCCGCGCGCCAGGATGCGATCGGCGATCAGACGGCCGATCGCGCCGGAGACGCGGTCCGTGCCCTGGCCTCGGCTCCCGGGGCGCGACTCGCTCAGCACCTCGCCGAGCGCCGCGCGCACCGTGGCGTCGGTCGACGGCGCCTCGAGCCCCTGGCGGGCGACCGCGGCGAAGACCAGGCGATGCACCAGATCGAGCTGCAGCCACTCCCCTCGCGACTCCGAGAGGTGGCGCCAGCGCACCGCCTCCTGCGCTTGCCAGGCGCCTTCGAGCGCCATTGCCGACTGCGCGGCGAGCGCGCCGAGGTGCGCCGCATCGGCGCTCCGCTCGCGGCGCCCGGCGGCAGCCACGGCGAGCCAACCGAAAGGGGTCTCGCCGGAGACCAGCGGCGCCGCGAGGTCGAGTCCCACCGAGCGCAACTCCTCAACGCCGGCCTCCGGTGAGAAGCGGTGCGCCTTCGCGGCGGCGCTGCCCGCGGCGTGAACCAGCGGTGGACGTCCTTCACGTCGCGCGAGCAGGAGGCGGGGCGCCTCGCCCCAGCGCGCCACCAGCGCGCGATCGAGCTGGCGCACGATCTCGCTGGGATCGAGCACCCCGGCGACCGAGCGACCGAAGTCCACGACTCCCTCGAGCTCCTGCGTGCGCCGACGCAGCGCCGCGGTCCGCGCCACCTGCAGGGCACCTCCCAGGGCGACCAGCGCCAGGCCCACGAGGGCGTAGAACCACCAGCGCTGCCACCAGTAGGGAGCGATCGTGAGCGGCAGCTCCGCCGCCGCACCCCAGCTCCTGCCGTCGAGCGACGCCTCCACCGAGAAGCGGCGCTCACCCGGCGGAACCGCCGGGTACTCGGCGCTCCGCCGGTCGCCGGCCGCGATCCAATCTCCATCGACGCCGCCGAGGCGGTAGCGGAAGCGCAGCCGCTTCGGCGCCCGGAGATGGAGCGCCGTGAAGTCGATCTCGATCCGGTGGCGCCCCGCCGCGAGATCGAGCGAGCGCGTGCCGTCGACGGCGCGCCCGTCGACCCGCACCTCCTCGATCCGAGCCGCGACCGATGGCGGCTCCGCCACCTGCCGCGGGTCGACCACCGCGGCGCCTCGCATGGTGGCGAACCAGAGCCGTCCGTCGGACGCACGGATTCCCGCGTCGCCGTTGCCTCCCTCGAAGACCGCCGACTTGAGCCCGTCCTCGACGCCGAAGAGACGGTACGAGAGCCTCGCCATCCGCCCGTCGAAGAAGGCGTCGAGATCGGCGAGCGCCATCCGGTAGACGCCGCGGGCACAGGAGACCCACAAGTGCCCGAGCCGGTCGTCGACGATCGCCCATGCGGTGTCGTCGAACAGTCCGTCCTGCCGGCGGAGCAGCCGGAACTCTCCGTCGCGGTAGCGCAGGATTCCCCCTTCGAGCGTGCCGAACCAGAGATCGCCGCGCGAGTCCTCGGTGGCACTCATGAAGAGGCCGTGCAGTGGCTCGACCGGCGTTTCGTGTTTCACCACCTCGCCTTCGGGGCGGACCTCGTAGAGACCGTTCTTGCCTGCCACCCAGACGCTGCCGCGCTGATCCTCGACCAGGTCGTAGGCAATGATCGGACGGACCGGCGGCGCCTCGATCCCTCCTGCCTTCAGGCGGGCCACCCCGGGTGTCCGGTCGTCCGTGGCGGCGTCGAGGCCCAGCCAGAGGGCGCCGTCGCGCGCCGCGAGCAGAGAGAAGACCGCCGACGTCGCGAACCTCGCCCGGGCTTCCGGCCACGCCTCGACGCGGGAGCCGTGGAAGCGGAAGAGCCCGGCGCGCGAGCCGACCGCGATCGCGCCATCGGCCGTCTCGGCGAGCGAGTAGACCCAGTCGACCCCATCCATCGTGCCTCTCGACCCGCGCGGCAGAGTGAAGGACTCCACGCTCCCCTGCTCGATGCGGCTCAATCCATCGGTGGTGCCCACCCAGATCGCGCCGCTGCGGCTCTCGGCGAGCGTGCGCACGGCGTCGCCGGCGATCCCCTCGTCGCGCGACCAGGAAGCGAAGGGGCCGTCGGAGAGCCGCATCAGCCCGCGCGTCCAGCTCCCCAGCCAGAGGTTGCCTTCGCGGTCCTCCAGGAACGGCGAGAAGCGCCCGGCGATCAGTGGATGCGCCTCGGGGAAGCGCTCGACCCCACCGCCCGAGAGCCGCCGCGCACCACCCCGGGCGAAGCCGGAGATCCAGCGCACTCCCGCGCGATCGATCAACAGGTCGAACACCGTCTCTTCGCCGGGTGGACTCTCGCGCCGCAGATCCTCGATGTCGCCATCGCGTGGCGTGTAGATCGCCTCCGGACCGAGCAGCACGACGCCACCCCGCGCGTCCGGCCGCACCGAGGGGGAGTTGCCGCCCGGCCGGGGTCGGCGCTCGAACCTGGCCGGACCGCTGAGCCGGCCCGCGTGCCAGCGGTAGACACCGCGGTCGCGCACGCCCAGCCAGAGCGCGTCCTGCGCGTCCACCACCAGCTCGACGACCTGCGCTCCGGCGAGCTCGGCCGGCAGCTCCACCGCCTCGAGCTGGAGCGGCCTCTCACGGCGCGAGCGCAGCAGCCCGCGGTCCGAGCTGACCAGGATTCCCTCGGCGTCCTCGGCGAAGGCGAACACCGCGAAATCCGTGGGCTCGAGGGGGCTGAAGCTCTCCCCTTCTTTCACCACCGCGCCCGCGCCCGCGAAACCGATCCAGAGCGCACCACGCGAATCGACGAAGAGGGTTCGCACCTCGTTCAGACGGAAAGCCGGGGTGTTCCAGCGGTCGTAGACCTTGAAGCGCACCCCGTCGAAGCGCGCCAGCCCCTCGGTGGTGCCAATCCAGAGATAGCCGTCGGGGGTCTGCGCGACGCAGGCGACCGAGAGCGAGGGCAGTCCCTCCTCGACTCCCCAGATGGTGACGTTGTACTGGGTGAGCCGGCGCCCCGGATCGAGCGCGGGCAGCGCCGACGGGGCGAGCGCGGCGCCGAGCGCCACGCCGAGTCCCCAGGCGGCGATCCGCTTCAGGTGCCCTCCTCGTCGAGCACGGTACGCACGGAGAGCCCGGCGCGGCGTAGCGTCCACTGCAGACTGTCGCGCGTCACGCCGAGGGCGCGCGCCGCCGCTTCCGCCGAGCCGTGGCCGCGCAGCGCTGCCCGCACCTGCTCCAGATCGGGGCGACCCGCGCCACGCGCGGCGTCGAGCTCCGCGGCGAGGCCGAGCTGCTTCAGCTTCAGGCGCAGCGTCGACCGCGCGACCGAGCCCCCGGCGCCGAATGCAGCCACCACCTCGGGATCGTCGGCAAGGCGTGCCACGACCCCGGCGTGCTCGGCGATCTTCCGGCGCAGCAGGCGGGTGAGTGGCGAGGGCGCGCGCTCGGCCGGTGGCGGCGACCCTTCGCTGCGCGGGCGATCGAGCGCGAGCTGCTCCGCTGCGAGGCGCACCGTGCCGCGCGGAGCGAGCAGGACGCTGCGGTGCACCGCATGCTCGAGGCCGCGCAGATTGCCCGCGGCCGACCAGTCGTACTCGATCAACGCGGCGAGCGCCGCCTCGCTGAAGCCCGCGATCTCCGGGCGCCCGAAGCGGGCCCGCGCTGCGACCAGGAAGTTCTCCGCGAAGCCGCGGATGTCCCCTCGCCGACGGTCGAGCGACGGCAGGCGGAGGGTGATCTCGGCGAGCCGCCAGTAGAGGTCCTCGCGGAATTTCCCTTGGCGCACCAGTTGCTGGAGGTCCTGGTTGGCCGCAGCGACGACCTGCAGGTCCGCCTGGCGCTCTTCCCCGGAACCAAGCGGCGAGAAGCGGCCGCTCTGGATCAGGCGCAGCAACCGTTGCTGCAGTTCGAGCGGCAGCGCGCCGATCTCGTCGAGGAAGAGCGTGCCGCCGTCGGCCAGCTCGGCTTTGCCCAGCCGCCCCTCGCTCGGGGCGCTGAACCCCGACTTCGGCGCGTACCCGAAGAGCTCCGCGCCGAGCGCCTCAGCCGAGGTGACCTGGCCGCAGTCGAGCACCACGAAAGGTCCAGCGGCGCGCGGCGACTTGTAGTGGAAAGCGCGTGCCAAGTGGGTCTTGCCGCTGCCGGTGGGACCGAGTAGGAGGAGGCCAACCTTCCCTGCCTCGGCAGCGCGCGCCAGCGGCTCGAGAATCTCGGCGACGAAGACAGGGTCATGCGATTCGTAGTGGGCCAGCCGGTAGGCGTCCTCGGCCGTGCCCCGCAGCCGCTCGACCTCCCCGGCGGCACGCGAGAGCTGGCGCTGGACGCGAGCGAGCTGGCGCAGCAACGAGAGATTGCGCTCGGCGATCGCCGCGAGGTCGAGCACCAGCTCGATGTCCTCGGGCCCGAAGGGATTCTCAACCCCGCGCCGGTCCGCGTAGAGGCAGCCGCCGAAGGTGCGCTTCGGCCGCGCTCCGCCGTACTCCCAGAGCCAGAGCGGCACCGCCAGGACGCTCGCCAGATCGTGGCGCATGGCGCTCCTGGTCTTGAGCAGGCGCGGCAGCTCCTCGGCGCGCAGCGCCGGCTCCCCCCGCTCGCGCACCGTTTCGAGCACCGACAGCGACGCGACCAATCGGATCTCGTCTCCGGCGAGCGCCTGGCCGTCGTGGGTCCGCGCGCTCCAGACGCCCGCGGCGGAGTCGTAGAGCGCCACCAGCGCGGTGTGGGCGCCCAGCGCCTCGCGCGCCATCGCGGCGCTCTCGGCGAGCGCGCTCTCCCAGCGCGCTCCGGTCAGATAGTCGCGCCGGAGCTGTCCACGGAGGCTCGCCAGATGGCGCGCCGCGACGTCCGGGCCGTCGCTCACCCGCCCACCCGCCTCATGTCGTCGGCGCAGCCTCGGGTCGGTCGCCCCGCGGCGCAAGCGCCGCGGCGACCACTTCAGCGAGGTCGCGCGTCTCCTCGACCGCCGAATCGAGCATCATCTTGCACTCCGGGCAGGCGGTGACCAGGAGCTTGGCGCCGGTCGCGACCACTTCGGCCTTGCGCTTCTGGTCGACCCGCGTCGGCTCCTCCGACTCGCGGGCGAAGCCGGCGCTGCCGCCGCCGCAGCAGTAGGAGCGCTCGCGCCGGCGCGGCATCTCGGTGATGCGATAGCCGGCGGCGGCGAGGAGATCGCGCGGCTCGTCGAAGACCCCTTCGTAGCGTCCCAGGTAGCACGGATCGTGGAACGTCGTGATCGGAAGGGGCGGCCGCTCGGTCGTCGGCGGGAGCTCAAGCTTCTTCTGCCGGAGGAGGTCGAAGATCAACTCGGAGTGGTGCACCACCTCCGGCGCGAAGCTCGGCTCGAGCGCCGGATACTCCTGCTTGAGCGAATGCAGGCAGTGCGGGCAGGGGGTGACGATCTTCTTCACCTCGGCCGCCGCGAGCGTCTCGAGGTTCTGCCGGGCGAAGGTCTGGAACTGCATCTCTTCGCCCTGACGGCGGTTATGGTGGCCGCAGCAGGCCTCGTCGGCGAGCACACCGTAGGAGATCCCGGCGCGGTCCAGAAGCTCGACCATCGCCTTCGCCGGCGCTTTGGCGTCGGCGTTGTAGCCCCAGACGCAGCCCAGCCAGAGCAAGACGTCGGTCTTCCCCGGCTCGTACGCGGGGATCGCGAGCTCGGCGACCAGCTTCTCGCGGGTCGAGGCGGGGGCCGCGAAGGGATTGCCGTAGCGCTCCATCGCCTGCAGGAACTTGGCCGCCACCATGCCCTGGCCGGAGGCGAGCGCCTGCGCCCGCTTGGCGCCGGTGACGATCTGCAGATGCTCGATTCCCACCGGGCAGATCGCCTCGCAAGCCCCGCAGCTGGTGCACTGGCCGAGCGCCTTCTCGCTGATCACGTTGCCGAGCACGGCCGCATCCTCGGCCAGGCCGAGCAGCGTCCGCTTCCCGGCGAGCACGAAGCCGCGCGGGTCGAGCTCCTGGCCGGCGCCGTGCGCCGGGCACTGTTCGGTGCAGCGCTTGCACTCGACGCAGGTCAGGAAATCGAGCCGCATCTTCCAGGGCGCATCTCGCATCGTCTCGAGCCCCAGGGTGGCGCCATCGGCCCCCAGCGCCTCTTCCGAGAGGTCCATCGGGAGGATCTCGGCCAACCGCTCGGTCTTCCAATAGATGTTGAACGGCGCCAGGACGAGGTGCAGGTGCTTGCTGCGCAGGATGACGTGCGGGAAGACGAGGATCGCCAGGGCGTGCAGCCACCAGTTGAGCTTAGGGGCGAGCGGCGGCTGCCGCAGGCCGTTCAGGTAGGTCACCATCAACAGGAGGATCAGGAAGGCGACCAGCAGCGAAGTCCACGACCTGGGATCGGGCGAGATCTTCGGCATGAGGAAGCGCCGAATGCCGAGCCCCACGATGCCGATCGAGACGGCCACCGCGACGATTGCGATGAACCCCTTGAAGACCGGCAGGTAGCCGCCGAGAACCGCCGCCAGGAAGTGGATGCCGAACCCCTTGAGGAAGTGGTCGAGCGTCTCGAGCCCGAAGCAGACGAACCCGACGTAGACCATGCCGTGCAGGGTCCCCACCACCGGCCGGGGGCCGAGGATCTTCTTCTGCAGCACCACCTCGTCGACGAAGCGGCGCAGGCGGAGGCGGGGCTTGTCGGTGCGCGGGCGGTCGGACCTGCCGGCGCGCACGCGGGCGAGGCGGGCGCCGAAGTCGCGAGCGAACAGGGCGATCGAAGCGACGATCGCGAGGGCGAGCAGGAGCTTCTCCCAGAGGGCGAAGTCGAGAGCGAAGGGGATCATCAGGCGAATCCTATCGGCTCGGGGCCGCCCGGGGGCGCCACCCGGACGGATAGACTCGCCCGGTTGCCGCGCTCCGCAGAAGGAGATCTCATGCGACCGGTCCCGCCGATGCTCCTGCCGCTGATCGCCCTCGCCGGGCTCCTCGCCGAGCTCGCTGCTCCGCTGTCCGGCCAGCAGCTCTCGTTCGACAAGATATTCGACGACCGCGCGCGCCCCAAGGCGAGTGGGTGGAGTTGGCGCCCCGACGGCCGGATGCTCACCTGCCTCTGGCGGGAAGGAAACGCCCGCGAGCTCCGCGGCCTCGATCCGGCGACCGGCAAGGTCACCTGGACGCTCGACTTCGCCGCGCTCGGCTTCCCCGCCCGAGGCGACGGCGCGGAGGCCTCGGCGATGCCGGCCGGGTTCGGCGCCATGCCCTACGTCTGGTCCCCGGCGAGCGACACGATGCTGCTCGTCGAGCAGGGCGATCTCTATCTCTACCGCCTGGCCACGAAGCAGCTCCGCCGCCTGACCGACTCCCCCGCCAAGGAGGAGGACCCGCTCTTCTCTCCCGACGGCCGGAAGGTCGCCTTCGTTCGCGAGCACGACCTCTACGCGCTCGACCTCGCGACCGGCCTCGAATCCCGCCTGACGGGCGACGGCAGGGAGGACGAAGTCCTGAATGGCAAGACGAGCTGGATCTACTGGGAGGAGATCTGGCACCGCCGCCCACGGGCCTTCTGGTGGAGCCCGGACGGCACCAAGCTCGCCTTCTACCGCTTCGACGAGCGGGAGGTCGCGCGCTACCCGCTGGTCGACGACCGGCCGCTCTACCCCACGGTGAAGTGGCAGCGCTACCCGAAGGCCGGGGAGAAGAATCCGGGGGTCGAGGTGCGGGTGATCGACCTCGTGACCCGCGCGGTGGCGACGCTCCCGCTGGGCGACGCGCAGGCGTACTACTTCGCCCGCGTCCACTGGCGCCCGGACGGCGCCAAGGTCGCCGTCGAGCGCCTGAACCGCGAGCAGACCGAGCTCGAGCTGCTGGCCTGCGACCCGGCGGGCGAGGGGTGCGAGGCGATCGCGAAGCAAGCCCATTCGACCTGGGTCAATCTCAACGACGACTTCCACTTCCTCGCTGATGGCGGCTTCCTCTGGTCGACGGAGGAGGGCGGCTGGAAGGCGCTCGCGCGCTACGACGCCGAGGGAAAGAAGACGGCGACGCTCACACCCGACGGCTGGGCGCTCGATCGCTTGGTGGCCTACCGCGAAGGGCCGGCGGACGCCATCGTGACCGGCTTCCGGATCGCTGCGCTCGGCGCCGCGGACCGCCAGGTGATGCGCCTGGAGCTCGCCGGCGGCGAAGCGCAGCTCCTGGCCGAGGACCCCGGCACGAACAGCGCGACCCCTTCACCGAAGACTCCTTACTGGATCCACAACTTGAGCGGCGCGAACCACCCGGGCTCGGCGACGCTGCGCAAGCTCACGGGGGAGAAGGTGATCGAGCTCCCCGGTCAGCAGGAGCCGACGATCGACGTGTCGGCGCTGCCGCAGGTCGAGTTCCTCGAGATCCCCGGCCCGAACGGCGTGAAGCTCCCGGCGATGCTGACCAAGCCGGCGGGCTTCGACGCCACGCAGCGGTACCCCGTGCTGATGTACCACTACGGCGGCCCGGGCTCGCAAGTCGTCGTGAACGGCTGGGGACGGCAGCGCGGCCTCTGGCAGAAGCTGATGGCGGAGCGCGGCTTCGTCATCTTCTCGGTGGACAACGAGGCCTCGGCCTTCTTCGGCAAGGCGGGCGAGGACCGGGTGCACCGCAACTTCGGCCCGCTCGAGCTCGCCGGGCAGCTCGCCGGGGTGGACTACCTGAAGAGCCTCCCCTGGGTGGACGCGACGCGGATCGGCCTCTGGGGCTGGTCGGGCGGCGGCGCCAACACCCTCTGGTCGCTCTTCCACGCTCCCGGCGTCTGGAAAGCCGGCATGGCCGGCGCCCCGGTCGCCGACTGGCGGCTCTACGACTCGGTCTGGACCGAGCGCTACATGGACAGCCCGGAGAGCAATCCCGAGGGCTACAAGACCGGCAGCGCGGTGACCGCGGCGAAGGACCTCAAGGACGCCCTCCTGATCGTCCACGGCACCGGCGACGACAACGTCCACCCCCAGAACTCGATCGCCGTGATCGACGCCCTCGTCGCCGCCGGCCTCCCCTTCGAAGAAGCCCTCTACCCCCGCGAGAAACACGGCTTCAAACCGACCGCGAGCAAGCACTTCTATGCGCGGATGATG
>CAZPZW010000099.1:0-11333 GCA_964591165.1 uncultured Thermoanaerobaculia bacterium
CTGGCAACGCTCCTGACCAGCGCCGGACCTGAGCAGGCCTCGCCCGGCAATTGAGTTCGTCTCGCGAGCAGCATGTGGCGCAGGTCGAAGTGTCGCACGGAATCGTGTTTGGAGCTGTCAGGCCTCGGATCAATCGGTCGCGGGGACTTCGCGTGCTGACCTCGATTCCGAGGGTGCACGCGAAAGCCCGCCTGGCCGACAGGAGCATCGAGATCGTGAATAGCTCGGTAGGCTCTCCCGCCGGATTCGCTGGCCTCGTGCCAGAATCGGCCACACCATGGACGTAGAGCGGCCGGCCGGGCACGGGGCGGGCGACGGGGAGGGGGTTGCGAAGATCGGACCGGAGGGCGAGCCCGCGGCGCCCACGGTACCGCCGCCCGCTCCGCCGGGGATTCCGGAGGTGGCCACGGCGCCGGCGAAACCAGCGCCCAGGCCGCGCGAGAAGCGGCGCCGCTTGGGGCCCGCCGACTGGGCCGACTGGGACGACGCGCGGCTGCTCGCCCTGCGCTTCCGCGACCTCGACCTGCCGCTGGGGCCGGAGCTCGAGGCGCGCATCGCGCAGCTCCACGGCGAGCTCGCGGCGTGCGGGCTGGCCTTCCGCCCCCATTTCTGGCTGTCCGACGAGTGGTTCACCCCCGACGGCGTGCCCGGCATCGCGATCCCCTTCTATCTCGCCCATCCCCGGCTCGCCAAGCTCGAGCTCCGCCAGATGCTGGAAGTCGAGGGCGGAGCGCACGACTGGTGCCTCAAGATCCTCCGCCACGAGACCGGGCACGCGCTCGAGAACGCCTATCACCTGCGGCGCCGCCGGCGCCGCCGCGAGCTCTTCGGCAGCACCACCGAGCCCTATCCCGAGTTCTACGCCCCGCGCCCCTACAGCAAGAGCTTCGTCATCCACCTCGACATGTGGTACGCGCAGGCGCACCCCGACGAGGACTTCGCCGAGACCTTCGCCGTCTGGCTCGACCCCGAATCGAACTGGCGGGACCGCTACCAGGGCTGGCAGGCGCTGAAGAAGCTCGAGTACGTCGACGAGCTGATGCGCGAGCTGGCGGGAAAGACGCCTCGCGTGCTCTCGACCACCCAAGTCGACGCCCTGCCGACGCTGACCAAGACGCTGCGCCGCCACTACGAGGAGAAACGCGCGCGCCACGGCGTCGACCACCCCTCCTTCTACGACCGCGACCTGCGCAAGCTCTTCTCCGACGACCCGGCCTACGTCCGGCAGCCGACCGCGGCGAGCTTCCTCACCCGGGTGCGACGCGAGATGCGCCAGCTGGCGAGCCGCTGGACCAACGAGTACCAGTACACGATCGACAACGTGCTCGACGACATGATCGTGCGCTGCCGCGAGCTCGGCCTGCGGCTCACCCGGCCCGCGGAGCAGACCAAGCTCGACTTCGCCGTCCTGCTCACCGTCCAGACCATGAACTACCTGCACAGCGGACGGCACCGGGTGGCCTTGTGAAGCCGCTGCGCATCCTCGCCCTGGTCCATCCCGATCTGGTGCCCCCGGCGACCGCGAGCGAGGAGACCCTCCCCGACGCGCCCTGGCGCACCGAGTACCAGGTGACCCGCGGGCTCGTCGAGCTCGGGCACGAGGTGCACGTGCTCGGGGTCGGCGGCGAGCTCAATCCGATCCGGCGCGCGGTGCGGGAGTTCCGTCCCCAGATCGCCTTCAACCTGCTCGAGGGCTTCGACGACGTGGTGCAATGGGGGCAGAACGTGGTCGCCTACCTCGAGCTGCAGCGCATGAAGTACACCGGCTGCAACGCGCGCGGGCTCATGCTCGCCCAGGACAAGGCGCTCGCCAAGAAGCTCCTCGCCTATCACCGCATCCGCGTCGCCGAGTTCGCCGTCGTGCCGCGCGGCAAGAAGTTCCGCCGTCCCCGGCGGCTGGCCTTTCCGCTCTTCGTCAAGTCGCTCGAGCTCGACGCCTCGATCGGCATCTCGCAGGCTTCGGTGGTGGAGACCGAGCAGCGCCTCCAGGAGCGCATCCAGTTCATCCACCAGAGTCTCGGCACCGCGGCGATCGTCGAGAGCTACATCGAAGGGCGCGAGCTCTACGTCGGGATCCTCGGCAACGGACGGCTCACCGCTCTGCCGACTTGGGAGCTCACCTTCGAGAAGATGCCCGTCGAGGCGCGCAAGATCGCCACCGAGCGGCTCAAGTGGAGCCGCAGCTACCAGGAGAAGCACGGCATCGAGAGCGGCCCGGCTCGCGACCTGCCGGAGGGGCTCGAGCCGAGGATCCAGCGCCTCTGCAAGCGCGCCTACGATGCCCTCTACCTCTCGGGCTACGCGCGGATCGACCTGCGCCTCACTCCCGCGGGCGAGATCTTCGTCATCGAGGCGAACCCCAACCCCCAGATCGCCTCCGACGAGGACTTCGCCCAATCGGCGCGAGCCGGCGGCCTGGAGTACGCGCCCCTCCTGCAGCGCATCGTCAACCTGGGCCTCGCCTGGGAGCCGGTCCATCTCACCTGACGGCATGCACCGGTCCGAGCCGGTGGCGGACCGCGATATCTTCCGGCGCATTACCCTGCGAGCGGAGACCGGGCAGGACCGTTGAGCGCCCATTTCGCCTGCAGAGACCGCCCGCCCAGGGGAGGGAGCGATCATGAGACGACCGGAGTGCAAGCCGTGGTTCGCCGCCGCCATGGCGGCGCTGATCACCGTGGGGGCGCTGCCCGCCGTGTCGCCTTGGTCGCCATCCACCCCGATCGTGGCCAACCTGCCCCTGGAGATGGGACAGCCGCTGCCCGGGGTCGACGTCGGCGGCCTGAAGATTCCGGTCGCCATCCTCTTCGCGGCCGCGCCGAAGCTCCAAGTCGGCCTGATCGACCCGACTGGCGCCGGCTCGGTCTCCTTCACGACCATCGACTCCGCAGGAACCAACTTCGCCCTGGGCACCGTCGGCGAGATCGACTCCGGCCAGATCGGCGGCTCCTACGTGACCTCGGCCTTCGATCTCCGCTTCTGGACCTGCTCGCCGCCCTGCAACTCCGCTTCGACCTTTCCGATCGAGACCGTCCAGACCTGGATCGACTCGAGCAGTGCCGCCGCCGGCGTCGACTTCGTCGTCGGGGGCCTCAACAACACGACCGGCGCCTACCACCTCTTCAGCAGCACGAACGGCTCGAGCTGGACCCCCCTTCGCACCCTCAGCCCGGCGGGGGGGATCTACCGCAACTTCGACGGCGGCGAGCGAGTGGCGTTGGCCGTGGACGCGAACGCGTCCCAGGCCACCAACGCGCTCAACTGCGTGTTCTACGAGGTGCCGACCCGGGGACCCGCCACCGAGAAACGGATCGACTGTGCGAACGGCGCGACGCCGCTCGCCAACGTCCTCGTCTCGACCGACATCGAGGATCCACTGGGCCAGGCCGGGCCGCTCATCGAGAACCGCTTCTACATGATCGGCGGCATGGTCTGGGGAGTCTTCACCCGCCGGCAGGACAACATGCTCTACGCGGTGAGCTATCTGCCGGGAGGCGCGCCCGTGGTGATCCCGCTCGGCCCGGCGCCCACCGGCAACGAGTTCTTCGGTCTGACCCTGGCCGGACCCTTCACCTACTTCCCGACGCACCACGTCTCGCTCCACGCCGAAACCGGTCTGCGACTCGACTTTCTCGTCGACGACGATCCCGTTCAGGTCTCGGGCAGCGGGCCGGGGCCCTCGCCCGGGCTCGAGGGTCCCATCGCCCTGGCTCCCGCGCCGCCGGGCTGTCTCGACGTGGCCTGCACGGACCTCTACGCCGTCAATGCCACCTTCTGGTTCGACCTCGCCGAGGGCGCGGTCTCCGGCCTGGGTCTGGCGAAGAAAGCCCTCCCGGCGTTCGAGGACGGCTTCGAGACGAACGACACCGACCGTTGGTCGTCTACCGTTCCTTGACGAGACCTGGGAGCAACGAGAGCTACTCCTCCACCCAGACGGAGACCGAGCCGCCGAGACAGGCGAACTCGCCCCAGCCGTCCTCGTTGGTGACCACCGGGTGGGCGAGGTGCCCGGTCCAGTCGACGAACCTGGCGTCTGCCCGCCCGACGTCCATCCACTTGGTTCCCCCCGCGCCGTCGCTCATCAGGACCGCCATCGCCTTGGGATGCCGCGCGTCGCCCAAGCGGACGAAGCCGACCACATTCCAGTGATCGAAGTAGTCGATCTGGGGACCCCAGGCATGCTCCCGCCGGGCGCGGAGGAACTTGTCGATCAACCAGCGGTGCGATGACAGGACGACGCGGTGCCGGCGTCCGTCGCGGCCGACGTCGTCGTACTCCGCGCCGTAGTAGTCGGCGTGGAAGACGCACGGGTACCCCTCGCGGCGCAGCAGGATGAGCGCGTAGGCGAGCGGCTTGAACCAGGCCTCGACCGGCGACTCCAGGGCCTGCAGCGGCTGGGAATCGTGGTTGTCGACGAAGGTGACGATCTCGTGGCCGCGCCGCTGCACCAGCGTGCCTTCGAACAGCCGCCGCATGTCGTGGTTACCGCCGGCGCGGCTGGCGTTGTGGAAGTGGTAGTGCAACGGCATGTCGAAGGCGGTGATCCGCCCGCCGAGGCGGTCGAGGAACCAGTTCAGGGCAGCGAGATCGGGCGTCCAGTACTCCGCCGCGACGAACAGGTCCCGCTTGGCGTGGCGCTCCATCTCGTCGAGCCACTGCGGGAAGAACCAGGCGGCGATGTGCTTCACGGCGTCGAGTCGGAAGCCGTCGACGCCGGTGGTGTCGAGGAACCAGCGGCCCCAGGCGGTGACCTCGTCGCGCACCTCCGGGCTCTCGAAGTCGAGGTCGGCTCCCATGAGAAAGGAGAAATTCCCTTTCTCGAGCGCCACCTGGTCGTCGAAATGCTTGCCCTCCAGGAGGTAGACGATCCCCTTCTCGTCGGGACGGCGATGGTCGTAGTCGACCGCGTCGAAGTGCCGTGCCCGCCATTCGAAGGCCGAATGCCGGCCGCGCCGGCCAGGGAACTGGAACCGGGTGTAGGCCTCGATCTCGCGCGGCTCGCCCACCGGGCGCAGCCGATCGTCCTGCGCGAAAGGCGTCGCCCGCACGATCTCGGTGGCGTCGCCGCCCATGCGGTGGTTGAGCACCGTGTCGGCGTAGACCTGGAGACCTGAGCGCTGCAGCGCCTGCACCGCCGCGAGGTACTGACTCCGCGTGCCGTACTTCGTGCGCACCGAGCCCTTCTGTTCGAACTCGCCGAGATCGTACAAGTCGTAGGCCCCGTAGCCCACGTCGCTCGCGCCGGCCGCCCCCTTGGTGGCGGGCGGCAGCCAGAGCGCCGTGAATCCGGCTCTCGCGAGCTCCTCCGCCCGTGCCGCGGCCTCCTCCCACAACGTCCCGTCGGCCGGCAGATACCAGTGGAAGTACTGCAGCATGACGCCGTTTTCGCTCGGCATGGCCACCCCTCGCGCTCCCCTCTATCCTACGCGCGGACCGGTCGTCAGCTCGGGTGGAGGCGCGCGGCGACCCAGCGCTCGACGATCCCCTCCAGCACCGGCAACGGCACCGCGCCGTGGCGCAGGAGCTCGTCGTGGAAGCCGCGCAGGTCGAAGCGCTCGCCGAGAGCCGCTTCGGCGCGGGCGCGGAGCTCGCGGATCTTCAGGTAGCCCAAGTAGTAGGAGAGCGCCTGGGCCGGCCAGGAGATGTAGCGGTCGATCTCGGTGGTGGCCTCCACCCGCGGCAACGACGTGTTGGCGACCAGGAAGTCGATCGCCTGCTGGCGATTCCAGCCCAGGGCGTGGAGACCGGTGTCCACCACCAGTCGGGCGGCGCGCCAGGCCCGGTAGCCCAGATAGCCGAACCGGTGGTACGGGTCGGTGTAGAAACCGGCCTCTTCGCCCAGAAACTCCGCATAGAGCCCCCAGCCCTCGCCATAGGCCGAGAGGTAGCTGAAGCGACGGAAGGGCCGGACCGACTCCGCCTCCTGTGCCAGGGCGTTCTGCAGGTGGTGCCCGGGTACCGCCTCGTGCAGGGTCAGCGCCTCGAGGTTGAACAGCGGGCGCTGCTCGAGGGCGTAGGTGTTCACCCAGTACCAGCCGGGCTCCGTCGAGTCGGGCGGCGACGGCGAGTAGCGCCCCGAGGTGTACTTCGGCGCCAGCGCGGCCGGCACGGCCATGACGCCGTAGGGCTGGCGTGGCAGGCGCCCGAAGAGGCTCGGCAGCTTGGCGTCCATCCGCTTGGCGATCGTGCTCGCCTTCTCGAGCAGCTCCTCCGGGGTCTTGGCGTAGAAGCGGGGATCGCTGCGCAGGAACTCGAGGAACTCCGCGAACGTGCCGCGGAACCCGGTCGTCGCGAGCACCCGCTCCATTTCGGCGCGGATCGCGGCGAGCTCGGCGCGGCCGAGCTCGTGCACCTCCCGCGGCTCGAGCTCGAGCGTGGTGAACGCGCGGATGAGGTAGCGGTAGTAGGCCTCCCCGTCGGGCAGGTCCTGGGCCGCGAGCGTGGTCCGGCAGGCGGGAACGTATTCGCGGGTCATGAAGTCGAGGAACATCCGGTAGCCGGGGAGAATCGACCGCGCCACCGTCTCCCGCCCCCGCGCCGTCAAGCGCGCGCGCGTCGCCTCCGGCAACGTGGCGGGAAACCGGGTGAAGGGCGCGAAGACCGGATGCAGCTCCGGCTCGACCTCCGCCAGCGGGCGGATGGTCGACTCGATCCCGGCCAGCGTCGCGCGCGGGATCGTCATCCCTCGCCGCACCCCCTCGCGCATCCGCTCGACATGCTGCTCGAGGTAGGCCGGGAACTGGTCGAGCCGGGCGAGGTAGTTCTCGTAGTCGGCGAGCGTCGAAAAGGGCAACCCCATGTGCAGCAGCGCGAAGCTGCTATGGAAGCCGGAGTCCGCGTTGAGCGTGAGCAACGGATCGCCGAAGCGGAAGGCGTCGCGCCGTTCGACGAGCTGGGTGCGGAAGATCGCGTAGTCGATCTGATCTCCCGCGGCGAGCGCGGCGTGGTCCAGGGCTTCGAGCTCGGCCAGGAACGCCGTTGTCTCCGCGTCGCGCCGGGCGTAGGCGGCGAGCGACTCGTCGCCCAACCGGTCGTCGTAGTCGTGCACTCCGACCGAGGTCGCGAGGAGCGGGAACTCGCGCAACCGCCAGCGCCACTCGCGCTCGACCAGGTCGGCGAAGCGCGCGGCGACCGGCGTATCCGGCGCCGCGCCGCCGACGGCCGGCGGAGCGGACAGGAGAAGAAATGCGAGGCTGGCACAGGCGACTCCTCGAATCATGCGCGCGACCCTTTCCGCGGCCCGCTCGCGTACCAGCCGCTCGGTTACCCTATCCGACCGCTCGACACCCCGATCATCCGAGGACCAGCCGCCAGAGCGGCAGGGTGATCAACGCGAGCACCGCGCCGTAGCCCACCAGCGCCGCGGCGAGCTCCGGGGCGAGCCGGTGCGAGCTGGCGAGAGCCCCGGCGGTGACCATCGGCGGCATGGCGCTCTCCACCACCGCGACCTGGCCGGCGACTCCATCGATGCCGAGCAGGCCGACCAGTCCCCAGGCGGCGAGCGGCAGCAGCACGAGCTTGATCCCCAGGCCGGCGGCGAGCGGCCCCAGTTGGTGCCGGGGCAGGCGGAGCTTGATCTGCAGCCCGACCGCGAAGGTGACGATCGGGAAGAGGGCATCGGAGAGCCGGGCGAGGACCACGTCGACGACCGGGGGTGGCGCCGCCGGCATCACGGTCAGCGCCACGGCGAGGGCGAGAAAAGGGGGAAATCGGACGATCCGCCCGGCGATCTCCCGCAAGGTCGGCTGGCGGTCGCCGCCATAGCGGGCCAGCACCCAGAGACCCCAGGTGGTGAGCAGCAGGAAAGAACCAAACTGGTCGTAGACCACGGCGTAGGAGAGCGCCGGCTCGCCGAGCAGAGCGCGGGTCAACGGATAGCCGAGGAAGGCGGTGTTGCCCAGCGGCACGCAGAGCAGCAGGACGGCGGTGCGTTCGGCGGAGAGCGCCGCGCGCCGGGCGACGAGCAGCACCCCGATCGCCGTCGCGGCGCAGAGCAGCCAGGGAACCGCCACCAGTCGGAAGAGGCTGGAGTCGAGCTCGAGGCGGGAGGCGTAGCGCAGCACCGCCGCGGGCAGGCAAACGTCGATCACGAAGCGGTTGAGCACTTCGGCCGCGGACTCGGGGAACCGCCCGGTCTTCGCGGCGAGCTTGCCGAGCGCGATCATGCCGAGCAGGAGCAGGAACGCGTCGACCGCCATCGCGCAGACTAGCCTACCCGTCCGGCGGGTCGCTGCGCGAGCGCACCGCCGCCGCGCTCACCAGACCTGCACGCGGGAGGCCGGAGCGAGATAGAGCTTCGCTCCCTCGCGGACGCCGAAGGCGGCGTACCAGGGGTCGATGTTGCGCACCGTCGCGGCGCGGAACTCCCCCGGCGAGTGACCGTTGGTGAGCAGTGAGTTGCGCAGCGCCTCGGGGCGCACCTTGACCCGCCAAATCTGGGAGAACGAGAGGAAGAAGCGCTGGTCGCCGGTCAGCCCTTGCGCGGCGGGACCCTCCCGGCCGCCGTAGGCCGCGCGGTAGCCGTCGTAGGCCGCCGCGATCCCCGCCACGTCGGCGATGTTCTCCGACAGAGTCAGCTTGCCGTTGAGCTTGATGCCCGGCAGCGGCTCGTAGGCGTCGTACTGCGCGACGAGGCGCTCGGCAGCCGCGCGGAAGTGCGCGAAGTCCTGCTCGGTCCACCAGTTGGCGAGCCGGCCCGAGGTGTCGAAGAGCGATCCCTGATCGTCGAAGCCGTGGCTGATCTCGTGTCCGATCACGGTGCCGATGCCGCCGTAGTTCTGCGCCGGGTCGGTGCGCGCGTCGAAGAACGGGGGTTCGAGGATCGCAGCCGGGAAGTTGAGCGCGTTCTGGAGCGGCAGGTTGACCGCGTTGACCGTCTGCGGCGTCATCCACCACTCCTTCCGGTCGCTCGGCCGCGTCAGCTTGGCGAGCGCCGATCGGTAGTCGAAGCGCGAGGAGCGGTCCGCATTGCCGAAGGCGTCGTCCGGCCTGATCACGAGCCCGGAGTAGTCGCGCCAACGTTCCGGATAGCCGATGCCGACGTACATGGTGGCGAGCTTCGCCTTCGCCTTGACCCGGGTCTCGGGGGACATCCACTCGAGGCGATCGATCCGGCGGTCGAAAGCCGCGACGATGTCGGCGACCATCTTCTCCGCCGCCGCCTTCGACTCGGGGGGGAAGTAGCGCTCGACGTAGAGCTTGCCGACCGCGTCGCCGAGCGCCGCGTTGGTCGCGTCGACGGCGCGCTTCCAGCGCTCGCGTTGCTCGGTGACGCCCGAGAGCGCGGTGCCGTAGAAGGCGAATCGTTCGTCCACGAAGGCCTTGGGCAGCACGGATGCGGCGCGGTCGATGGCATGGAAAGCGAGGTAGTCCCGCCAGACTTCCAGCGGCTCGCTGGCGACCAGGGCCGCGATCCCGGTGATCGCGGAGGGATGCCAGACCATGATCTCCGTCTGGCCCGTCAGGGCGGCGGCGGCGAAGAACGCGGTCCAGTCGAGTCCCGGCGCCCGGGTCGCGAACTGATCGACCCGCCAGCGGTTGTGCCCCTTCTGCACGTCGAGCGAGTCGGTCCGGCTGACGTGGACCGCGGCGATCCTGCGCTCCAGCGCGTCGATCCGCGCCGCGCGCTCGGCGGCGCCCGGGAAGCCCCCGAGAGCGAGGACCGCGGCGACGTGCTCGCGATACTTCGCCTGCAGGGCGAGGCTCCGTTCGTCGGTCGCGAGGTAGTTGTCGCGATCCGGCATGCCGAGCCCGCCTTGCAGCAGGTAGGCCATGTTGCGCGCCGGTTGATCCAGATCGGGCGACACCCAGAGACCGAACAGGCGGTCGGTGTAGAAATCGGTGGCATTCAGCGGATCGACGTCGGCGCGCAGCAGCGCTCCGAGGTAGCCCGCGAGCGCCTTCCGGTCGGCGAGCGCGGCGATCGCCGCCAGCTCGGGCTGGAGCGGAGCGAGCCCTTGCGCCTCGATGGCGGCTTCGTTCATGTAGGCGGCGTAGTAGTCGCCGATCCGGCGGGCGTCGGCAGCGTCCCGGGGCGCAGAGCCGGCCTGCCGGATGAGCTCGGCGGTCCGGCGGTCGGCCTCGTCGGCGAGGATGGCGAAGGAGCCCCAGCCGGCGCGATCGGCGGGAATCTCGGTGCGCTGGAGCCAGCCGCCGTTGCCGTAGGCGAAGAAGTCGTCGCCGGGGGCGACGGCGCGGTCCATCCCGGCGAGGTCGAGGCCCGGCTCGGGGAGCGGTGTTACCGAGGACGCCGGGAGCGGCAGCGGCGAGCTCAGGAGGAGGAGAAGGAAGAGGACGGCGAGGGAGTTCCGTGAGTGCATGGAGGTCATTATCCTGCGATACGCAGATTCCAGATCGGAGTTGCGTCGCCCGCGCTCGCGCGGGAGGCTCGTGGGGGCCCGGGGGCGGGCGCACGTCGCCCCGCGGCTTGACCCACTCCGGCCGAGGGAATACGGTTGCGCACACCGCGCCACGGGACTTCGAGCACGCCCTGGAGAAGGAGCCGCCGATGAAAGCCCACCCCGCCACGTCGGAGCTCGTCTACGACTGGAACACCGCCGGCAACGGCTACCCGCATCGCGAGCGCCCGGTCGAGTTCGACGACGAAACGCTGCGCGACGGCCTGCAGTCGCCGTCGGTCAAGGACCCCGACATCGACACCAAGATCCGGCTGCTCCACCTCATGGAGCGGCTCGGCGTCCACACCGCGGACATCGGGTTGCCCGGCGCTGGACCGCGTGCCCGGGCCGACATCCTCGCCCTCTGCCAGGAGATCGCCGGCCACCGGATGAGGATCACCCCCAACTGCGCGGTGCGGACGGTGATCTCCGACATCACCCCGCTGATCGAGATCTCGCAGAAGGCCGGCATGGCGATCGAGGCCTGCGCGTTCATCGGCTCGTCGCCCATCCGTCAGTTCGCCGAGGACTGGACGATCGACCACATGCTCAAGCTCACCGAAGAGGCGGTGGCCTACGCGGTCGCGAACGGGCTACCGGTGATGTTCGTCACCGAGGACACCTGCCGCGCCACGCCCGAGACCATCCGCCGCCTGTTCAAGACCGCGATCGAGGCGGGAGCCAAGCGGGTGTGCGTCTGCGACACGGTCGGCCACATCACGCCTCGCGGCGTGCGCAACCTGGTGCCCTACGTCCGCCAGCTCATCCGCGAGACCGGCGAGGAGGTGAAGATCGACTGGCACGGGCACAACGACCGGGGGCTCGGCGTGATCAACACCATCACCGCCATGACCTCGGGAGTCGACCGCGTGCACGCCACGGCGCTCGGCATCGGCGAGCGGGTCGGCAACTGCTCGATGGACCAGCTGCTGATCA
>CAZPZW010000100.1:0-11070 GCA_964591165.1 uncultured Thermoanaerobaculia bacterium
CACCCGGATCTTGCTCCTCGTCCTCGTCGGCCTATCGCTCGCGGCCACCCCCGCGCGGGGCGCCGGCATCGTGCAAGTGAACTTCAAGCCTCACTTCAATGCCGACGTGGTGATCAATGGCGTCGCCGGAGCGTTCGACACCGACATGGACTCGATCGAGGGGACCTGGTCGTTCATCACCACGAGCGCGGGCGCCGGGATGCCTTGCGCGGGACCTTTCCTGCCGGACGACGCCGTGTTCGCCGGGAATGCCGCGCACCCGGAAGCGCGGCTCGGGTGGCACCAGGCGGACAACGGATTCAACACCTGGCAGACTTTCCACGCGGTCGGCACGATCACGGTCCAGCTACCCAACCTGGCCTACGACACGCTCTACCTCTACGCCACCGGGGCCTGGGAGACCTCCCTGACCGTGACCCTCAACTACACCAGCGGCTCCCCCGACGTCTTCGCCGGAGTCTCGTATCCCTCCTGGTTCGAGGAGGCGCCGCCCGGCTTCTTCGATCTGATCGATGGCCTCGACCGTGGCCAGTTGGACGGCTTCGGCAACCTCCAGTGCGAGGACGTCAACGACCCGGGCATCGTGGGCCGTGCCTTCCCGGTCGATCCGGCGCGCACGCTCGACTCCTTCACGCTCGAACGGACCGACGGCGATCAGGGTGTCCTCAACGTCTTCGGGGCGACGGCCATGCTCGCGCGGCAGGTCTACGACTACGACCTGAGCGCGGTGTTCAACGCCGACCTGGTCGCCAACTCCACGAGTTGCGGAATCCCGGGATTCGATCACGTCCACGACAGTCTCGAGGACGGCTACCACATGCCCACGGCCACGACGGCCGCCTGCTGGAGCGGCGTCGGAGGCACCAGCCCCGGCCTGCCGGACGACGGAGTCTTTCCCGGCAGCAGCCAGCATCCCCGTTTCGAGCTCGCCTACTCCAACGCCGACAACGGCCTGAACGCCCGGCGGTCGCCTCCCGGGCAGGGCGACGACATCTTCGTCATCGACGTGACCGACGCGGTCGTCCAGCAGGTGCATCTCTTCGGCGCAGGGGGAGGCGGATTCTCCGTCCTCGGAGTGAAGTTCTTCTACTCGACCGGCCCGCCCTACACCGTTCCCGGCGGCGTGATCATCGACGGCTGGCTCGCCGACGGCGGCGAGCTCGAACCCACTTCCTACTACCTCGTCGACGGCATGGACCGCTACCAGACGAGCGGCGGCACCGGGATCAACATCAACAACATCGACGACGCCGCGCTCTTCGGCAAACCGGTCGCGACCGACCCGAGTCGGGTGCTCACCCAGATCGAGATCACGGCCTACGATCCGACAGGCCAACCGATTCCGCAGTCGACGCTGGGGCTGTTCGGGGCGGCAGGCATCTTCGCTCCCGACTTCTACCTCTTCGTCGACGACTTCGAGACCGGCGACGCGACCGCCTGGACGATCCAGGTCCCCGCGCCCTGACGGCTCGGGCCTTGCGGCGCCTCGGCGCCGCGAGCCAGACTTCCGGCCGATGCGCAAGATCGTCCATGTCGACATGGACGCCTTCTATGCCTCGGTCGAGCAGCGCGACCGACCGGAGCTGCGCGGCCGTCCCGTCGTCGTGGCCTGGAAAGGAGCCCGCTCGGTGGTCTGCGCCGCGTCCTACGAGGCGCGCACGTTCGGCATCCGCTCGGCGATGCCGGCGCTCACCGCCGAGCGGCTCTGCCCACAAGCCGTCTTCGTTCCGCCCGACTTCCCGCGCTACCGCGAGGTCTCTCGCCAGACCCGCGCGATCTTTCTGCGCCACACGCCGCTGGTCGAGCCGCTGTCGCTCGACGAGGCCTATCTCGACGTCACTCACGAGCTCACCGGCCTGCCGAGCGCGACCGAGACCGCGCGGGTCATCCGGCGCGAGATCCGCGAGGAGACGTCGCTCACCGCCTCCGCGGGCGTGGCGCCGAACAAATTCCTCGCCAAGATCGCCTCCGACTGGAAGAAGCCGGACGGCCTCTTCGTCATCCGGCCGCACGAAGTGGCGAGCTTCCTCGCGCCGCTCCCGGTCGGTCGCCTCCCCGGCGTCGGGCGCACCACCGGGGCCCATCTCGCCGAGTTGGGGGTCGCGACCGTGGGCGATCTGTTGCGTTTCGAGGCGGTGGACCTCGAGCGGCGTTTCGGGAAGTTCGGCCAGCGGCTCTACGAGCTCGCCCGCGGCATCGACGAGCACCCGGTGGTGCCCGAGCGCCCGGTCAAGTCGGTCTCGGTCGAGACCACTTTCGCCGCCGACCTACCCCTCGGGGAGCTCGGGCCGATCCTCGCCGAGCTCGCGGAGCGCCTGTGGACCGCCGGCCGGCGCCGCGAGCGCAGCGGACGAACGGTGACCGTGAAACTCAAGACCAGCGACTTCCGGCTGCTCACGCGGCGCACCACGGCGGCCCTGCCGCCGGCGACGTCAGAGGAGCTGGCGCGCCTGGCCGTCGACCTGCTCGCGACGGTCGGGCTGCCCGAGAGCGCCCGCTTCCGGCTCGCCGGCGTGGGCCTCTCGAACTTCCCCGAATCCGGGCGCGACGGAGATCAGGCCGGGCTTTTCACCGAAGCAGACTAGAATCGTCACGAGTGCCAGACAGCTCCCTGCCGCAGCACCCCGTTCCGGAATCCGCCCGTTCGTTCGACGACCTCGGCCTCTCGGCGGAGCTGCGCCTCGCGGTGGCCGAGCTCGGCTGGACGCATCCGACGCCGATCCAGGCCGCGGTGATTCCCGACGCGCTCGCCGGCCGGGACATCATGGGGCTCGCCGAGACCGGCTCGGGCAAGACCGCGGCGTTCGCCATCCCGCTCGCCCAACGCCTGCGCCACGGACGCGGGGTGCGCGGACTGATCCTCTCTCCGACCCGCGAGATCACGCTGCAGACCAAGGCGTTCCTCGATTACTTCGGCGCCAGCCACCGGCTACGCACGGTGTCGCTGATCGGCGGGCTCAACATCAGGCACCAGATGGACGCCCTGATGAAGAAACCCGACATCCTGGTGGCCACCCCGGGGCGTCTCCTCGACCATCTCGAACGGGGCACGGTGCGGCTCGACAAGGTCGAGGAGTTGGTGCTCGACGAAGCCGACCACATGCTCGACCTGGGCTTCCTGCCGCAGATCCACGCCATCCTCGAGGCGGTGCCCGAGAAGCGTCACACCATGATGTTCTCGGCCACCATGCCTCCGCCGATCGAGCGGCTGACCCAACGCTTCCTCACCGCGGCCTTCCGGGTGGACATCACTCCGCCCGGCATGGCCGCCGCCGGCATCTCGCACCGCCTCTACCTGGTCGATCCGGATGCCAAAAAGCCCTGCATCCTCTCGCTGCTCAACCAGGAGCTCGGCTCGACCCTGGTCTTCGTGCGGCGCCGTTCGGACGCGGAGTGGCTCTACCGCGCGCTGCAGCGCGTCGGGCACCCGGTCGACCGCATCCACGCCGACCTCTCGCAGAAGGAGCGCATCGCGGCGCTCGCCGGCTTCCGCGAGGGCCAGCACCGCATCCTGATCGCCACCGACATCGCGGCGCGCGGGCTCGACGTTCCCGGCATCCAGCACATCATCAACTACGACCTGCCGGAGACCGTCGAGGACTACGTGCACCGCGCCGGACGCACCGCCCGCGGCACGGCGACCGGACTGGTCTCCTCGATCGCGAGTTGGATGGATCTCGAGCGGGTGCGGGACATCGAGGCGGCGATCGAGCAACCGCTGCCGCGCTGCACCACGCCCAGCGTCGAACCCTACGTCGAACGCGTCAGGCCGGCCGCGCGGCGCACGCGGCGTCTGCGCTAGACCACCCGCCGCGCCGCTACTCGGCGCCGCCGAGGCGAGCCGGCTCGCCGTCGCAGACCGCGGGAACGCCGTTCTCGGGCGCCTCGCGCAGCCCGATCGCGGCGTAGCGCTCGCGCAGCGCGCTCTCGTCGCGGGCGGCGAAGGCGGCGGGCTCGCGGTAGTAGTCGACGCAGACCACCCGCAGCGCCTGGCGCACCGCCTTGGCCAGACCCGGGCTCATGTGGGACGGATTGAGCGCCTCGTCCCAGTAGTCGTTGACGTGGTCCGCCCAGGTGAACTCCCGCTGGAGCTCGGCGCGACCGTCGCGGAAACGCACGATGGCCGGCTTGCCGGGCACGACGTCGTCCTCGAACAGGCTGCGATAGAAGACCAGGCCCTCGAAATTCGCCACCAGGTCGGCGTTGGAATAGACGCTGGTGGTGAGCTGACCGAAGATCCAACGTTCGTTGAAGCGGCCTCGCCAGTAGACGCGCGACTCGGGCCAGCCGGCGAGATGACTCTTGAAGTACTTGAAGCCCTGGGAGAAGAAGTGCCCCAGCTTGTCGGTGCCGATCAACGATCCCGCGAGCCGGATGGTGTCGCCGACGCCGAAGAAGAAGTTCACCCGCGTCGTCCAGAAGGGCGCGTTCGCAAAGACGCTCTGCCGGCGATGCTGCGGCAGGCGCTCGATGCTCGCGGACTTCATCGCACGCCGTTCGATCCGATCGACCCAGTAGATGCCCCCCAGCCGAGCATAGACCCGATAGGCGAACCCGCCCCGGTCGGCGGGTCCTTTCCAATCCCCGGCGATCGCGACCAGTGCTTGGTTGACCTCCCGGTCGAGCTCGGCACGGGAGTCGGCGATCGGCCGCAGCCGGTTGGTGTACTGATCGGTCTCGTAGCCGGCGAGCGGGGTGGCCCAGAGCGCGGCGACGAGCAGCAGGGCCACGCCCCCGCTCCCCCGGCACCCGCTTCCGAGCCTCCGGCCGCGCATCGCGCGCCTCCTTCGGCTAGAAACGATAGTCGATCGTCATCGTGGCGTGCTGACGCGCGCCGAAGCCGCCCTCCACCTCGATCGTCCAGTGTTCCGCGATCGCGGCGTGGATCCCGGCGAGGGCGTTCCATTCGTCCTGCTGCTTCAACGTGACATCGAAGGGCACGGGGCCCACGAAGGGCAATCCGATCGTCCCCCGGTGCTCTTCCTCCGTCGTCTGGTACATCGCGCCGATCCAGATCGCGCCGCGCTCGCCGTACATCCCGACGCGCGGCATGGCGACGAACGAGCTCGCGCTCGAATCGAAGTCACCGGTGAGATCACTCTCGGTCAACACGCCGGTGAGCGAGCCGAACCAGCGGTCCCCTCCACCGGCCAGGGTGAGCCCGCCGCCGAGCACGTTGCCGCCGTACTCGATCGCGATCCGCCCGAGCGGGAAGGGAAGCGCAAGCTGGCTGAAGTCGACGTCGGTCTTCCCGTCGAGGTCGCCGTAGAGCGCGAAGACGTTCAGGAAGGGAAGCACCCAGAGATCGAGCTTGAGGTTCAACTCGGTGAGCTGGTTGTCGATCGCGATCCGGTCGAGCGGCAGGCTGTCGAAACCGGGGATCCCGATCGAGAGCGAGTCGAGCGCGTACTCCTGATCCTGATGGTAGACCGTGAGGCCGACGCCGAAGGGCAGCGGCAGCTTCTTGCCCTCGGCGAGCGAGGCCCCCCAGGGAGGACCTTCCGCTTCGGCGACGGCGGCCAGAGCGAGCATTGCGACGAGCGCGACGACGAGCCGCTGATGTGTGATCACCGGTCCTCCCTCCCAGAGGGGAAAAGTTGCCCGAGTGTAACCCAGCCTTCGCACGTCTTGCGCGGCGCGCCGGCTCAGGGCAGCGGCAGGCCGCGGGCAAGATCGAATCGCTCGCCGGCCAGCAGCACCCGGGTGGTCATGGCATCGACGCCGAGCAACGCCTTGCCCATCGCGTCCGGGCGGCGCTCCACCCGGCTCGACCGCGCGTCGAAGACCATCACCCAGCCGTCCCCGATCACCTCGAACGTGCGGTCGGGGCGGATCCAGATCGCGGTGCGCTCGTCCACCCCGATGCCCAGCAGCTCGCGATGTTCGAGGACGACCGAGATCAGGCGGTTCTGACGCTGCCGCGCCACGAAGTGCTGGTCGAGGATCGCCTCGGTAACGAAGCCGAGCCCCGGTTTGAGCTCGACGTTCTCGGCGCGCAGCACGGTGAAGTCCCCCTCGCCGGTGATCATCGGAGTGCTCATGCAGGCGAGACCCGCCGAGGTTCCGGCGATCACGCCGCCCGACCGGTAGTTCCGCTCGACGGCGGCGAGCGCAGGCGAGCCGAGCAGCGCGGCGGTGATCCGGCTCTGGTCGCCGCCCGAGAAGAAGATGGCGCGCGCCTCCTCGAGCGCCGCGACGATCTCCGGCCGGGCCGCGTCCTCGGCCGTCTTGAGCGGCAGCCAGGCGGTGTTGGTGTAACCCAGCGCGGCGAGCTCCGCGAGGTACTCCGGACCGGTCTCGTCGCGCTCGGAGGCGGTCGGCAAGACGACCAGTCGGGCGTCCTTGCCGCCCGCGAGCTCGAAGATCTTCGCCCAGACGGCGTCCGGCTCGCCGCCGCCTCCGATGAGCACCAGGTGCCCGCGCGGCCGCTCGGGCACGGCAGCGGGCGCGGCGGCGAGCGGCGGCGCCGCGAAGAGCAGCGCGCTGGCGACGGCGAACCAAGTTCTCATGGCGGTCCTTTCACGGGGCCGAGGCGCAGCGTCGAGACGGTCGATCCGGCGATCGCTCGTTCGCTCCACCGCAGCGGGCGCATCTCGAGCCGCAGATAGAGCGGCAGCTGATCGGCATAGTGCGGGTCCGCCGGATGGCCCGATTGGCCTCCCGGCAGGATCGCCAGGCCGCGATCGGGGTCGGCGAGATCGGCGACCAGACGCATCGACGGACCGTAGGCGACATCGAGCTCCTCGCCCACCCAGGGACCGCCGAAGGCGAGCACCGTGGTCGCCGAGCCGGGCAGCTCGAAGGGCCCGCGGGCGAACCAGCGCCCGAGCCAGGGAACGGTGGCGAGCGGGTGATCGAGTCGCAGCCGGTGCATCCCAGCGTAGTTCCAGCGTCCGACGTCCTCGCCCCAGCGCGCGCTCCCGTCGCGCCAGGCGGCGGCGAGCGCGTTCTCGATCGCCGCCGCCGGCGCCTCCGGTGCGGGCGTCGAAACGTCGTCGAACCACTCCGTGGAGAGTGCGCCTTCGAACAGACGCAGAAGCCGCCAGCGCGTACCGAA
This sequence comes from uncultured Thermoanaerobaculia bacterium, assembly GCA_964591165.1. Lineage (GTDB taxonomy): Bacteria > Acidobacteriota > Thermoanaerobaculia > Multivoradales > JAGPDF01 > JAGPDF01. The sequence goes on from CAZPZW010000100.1 coordinate 7,058, forward strand.
CCTGGGCAGTCCGGCCTGCCGTGCCTCGTCCTCGAAGACGGCCCGCTGCAGGTGACGCTCGACGAGGGCGAAGAGCGCCGCCGGGCCCTGCGGGCGCATCGTGAAGTCCCAACCGGCGAGCGCCTGCCAAGCCTTCGCAGCGTCGCCGTTCCATGGCCCCGCGAGATGCGGCACCAGCCAGGCGGCCCAGAGCGAGCGCGTGTCGCCTTGGAGAGCGGCGAGTGCCTCGGGAGTCCAGTCGTGGCGCTCGGCGAGCGCCTCGGCGATCCGTCGGGCTCGGAACGGCGTGTCGAACTCCCCTTCGAACCAGGCCGGCTGCTCGACCGGCAGAAAGCTGTTGGCAGTCGCGAGCAGCCCCGCAGCGGGATCGAGCAGGGACGGATTCTCGGCGCTCGGCCGGGGGCTGTTCCAACCGACGTCGGTCCGCCAGCCGGGCGCCGGGAAGCGTCCGTCCCAACCGAAGCGCTGCGGTGCCCGACCGATCGGCACCCAGAGCAGCCGCCCGCCGCGATCACCGACCACCAGGTTCTGCGCCGGAAAGACGTACGGTGCGATCGCCGCCGGCACTTCGTCCACCGAGCGGGCGCGCGCCAAAGCGAGGAACGCGGCCAGCTGATCGGCGGGAGCGTAGCCCGTCCAGGCGAGGCTGCGCGCCGGCAGTCCGCGCGCCGGATCGGCTTCGAGCAACGGACCGCGATCGGTCGAGCGGACCTCGATCTCGACTTCTTCGCCGTCGTCGAGCCGGACGATCTCGGTCTCGACCCTGATCGGCTCCCAGCCGGCGCCGCGCTGCACGTTGGCGCCGCTCGCATCGAGGCGCTCGAAGAAGAGATCCACGTCGTCGACGTAGAGGTTGGTCATCGCCCAGGCGAGGTTGGCGGTGCGCCCGAGCACCACCCCGGGAACCCCCGGAATCGTCATGCCCGCGGCCTCGTAGTCGGGGGCGCGCAGAGTCGCCTGGAACCAGACGCCGGGCAGTCCCAAGCCGAGGTGCGGATCGTTCGCCACCAACGCCGATCCGTTCGCGCTGCGCGCCGGGGCGACCGCCCAGTTGTTGCTCCCCAGCCCCTCGGCCTCGGCATGCCCCGCGAGCGGCTGGCTGGGGCTCGGGATCTCGCGCGCGAGCGCCTCCAGCTCCGCGAAGATCGTGGCGCCGGGCACTCCGACGAGCTCGCGCGCACGCGCGGGACCGAAGGCGCGCAGCAGGGCGAACGCCTCCTCCTCGTTCGGCTCGAAGACCGCCGAGAGCTGGCGCGCCATCATGAAGATCAGGCCGAGCGAGTCGGCGGGCACCCACGGTTCGGGACGATGGCGGAGCAGGCGGAACTCGGGGGGAAGGTCGCGGCCGCGCGCCGCCAGCCAAGCGTTGACGCCGGCGGCGTAGCTTTCGAGGAGGGCACGGCTCTCGGGCGAGATTCCGGCGACGAGCTGCTCGGCCGTGCGGCGCAGGCGTAACCTCCGCACCCGTTCGTCGAACTCCAGGGTACGGGACCCGAAGAGCTCCGACAGCCGCCCCGCGGCCGCGCGCCGGCCGAGCTCCATCTGGAAGAGCCGGTCGTTGGCGTGCAGCCAGCCGAGGGCGGCCATCAGGTCGCGTGCCGAGGCCGCGTCGACCGCCGGCACACCCCAGCGGTCGAAGCGCACCGTGACGTCGGCCGTGAGGCCGGCGAGTGCGGCGTCGCCGGAACGCTGGGGCAGCCCGCGTGTGCGCAGCCAGAGGAATCCGCCCAGCCCGGCGAGCAGAGCGACCGCGAGTACGGCGAGGGCAGCCCGGAAGACGGTGCGCAGCGACATGGCCGGCGAGTCTACCGTGCGACTCCGGTCCGAGCGTCGCGCCGCGAGGTCGGATAAGGTAGCGCGCTTCGAGGCGCCATGCACACGACGCTCCACTATCGACTCTCCTTTCCCGACCGCCACCACCACTACCTCGACGTCGCGGCGCAGGTTCCGGCGACCCCCGGCGGCCTCGAGCTGATGCTCCCCGTCTGGACGCCGGGCTCCTATCTCGTGCGCGAATACGCCAACCACCTCGAGGGCTTCGCGGCGACCGGTCCGGACGGCACGCCGCTCGCCTGGCGAAAGACCCGCAAGAACCGGTGGCGGATCGACTGCGGGGATCTCCCCGCAGTGCACCTGCGCTATCGCATCTACGCTCGCACGCTGACCGTGCAGGGCTGTTTCGTCGATGCCGCCTTCGCCAGCCTGAACGGTGCGGCGATCTTCCTCGCGCCGCTCGCGCCGGCCGGAGCGACGTTCACCGTCGCGATCGAGCTCCCGGAGGACTGGCGCGCCCTCCACTGCGCGCTACCGCGAAGCGCGGACGACGACCGCACCCTGCTCGCCGAGAGTTTCGATCGCCTGATCGACTCGCCGATCTACGCCGGGAACCCCTCCTCGGTCCACCGCTTCTCGGTCGCCGGCCGCGAGCACCTGCTGGTCCACGAAGGGGGTCAGGGGGTCTGGGACGGCGAGCGCTCGGCCGCCGACCTCGAACCGATCGTCGCGGAGACCGTGGCGCTGTGGGGCGAGCCGCCCTACGCGAGCTTCCTCTTCCTCAACCTGCTCCGGGAGACCGGCGCGAGCGGGCTCGAGCACCAGGATTCGACGCTGCTCGTCGCCAGCCATTGGGACGTCCGCACCCGCAAGGGCTACCTCGACTGGCTGTCGCTCGCCGCCCACGAGTTCTTCCACACCTGGAACGTCAAACGGCTCCGTCCGGTCGAGCTCGGGCCGTTCGACTACGAGCGCGAGAACTACACTTCGGGCCTCTGGGTGGCCGAGGGGATCACCTCCTACTACGACGACCTGCTGGTGCACCGGGCGGGGCTGGCGACGGAGAAGGAGTATCTCGACCATCTCTCCGCTCCCATCGAGCGGCTGCAGTCGACCCCGGGGCGCCGGATGCAGACCCTCGCCGAGGCCTCGTTCGACGCCTGGATCAAGTTCTACCGGCGCGACGAGAGCTCGGTGAACAGCGCCATCAGCTACTACACCAAGGGCGCGGTGGTCGCCTTCCTGCTCGACCAGCGGCTGCGTGCGGCGAGCGGCGGCCGGCGGAGTCTCGACGATCTGCTGCGCCTGGCCTATCGGCGCTTCTCTGCTGCCGCCGGCTTCACCAGCGAGGGCTTCGAGGCAGCGGCCAGCGAGCTCGCCGGCGCGCCGCTCGACGACTTCTTCGCGCGCGCCGTGCGCTCGACGGACGAGCTCGACTACGCGCCGGCGCTCGAGTGGCTCGGGCTCCGCTTCAAGCCGGTCGAGCGCCCGGCGGAAGAGGAGCCGCCTCGCGGCTGGCTGGGCGCCAAGCTCGAACCGCGCAACGGGGCGTTGGTGGTCGTCGAAGTGCCCCGCGACACGCCCGCCTGGGACGCCGGCCTGGCGGTCGAGGACGAGATCGCCGGCCTCGCGGGGCTGCGCCTCCGGGCCGAGGACTGGGAGCGGCGGCTGACCGCCTTTCCACCGGGCAGCGAGAGCCAACTGTTGGTGGCCCGCCGCGAGCGTTGGATCGAGCTCCCGGTCCGCTTCGGCGAAGCGCCACCCAAGTGCTGGCGCCTCGAGCCGGATCCGGCGGCGACCCCCGAGCAGGCGGAGCACCGCGCCGCCTGGCTCGCTTCCCTTCGCGCCTCGCCGACAACCCGAAAGCCGGTTTCAGCGTAGGAACGGATGATGCGTCGCGGCCTCGCCCCGTCGGCACTCGCTCTCGCCCTGCTCGCCAGCCCGGGTCCGGCCGCCGTGGGCCCCTGGGTCGCCAACCAACAGGCCAAGGTGAGGCTCGTCTCCCCCTGGCAGGTGGCGCCCGGCGGCGAGGAGCTGGCGCTCGGTCTCGAGTTCGAGCTCGCCCCTGGCTGGCACGTCTACTGGGAGAACAGCGGCGACGCCGGCTACCCGCCGAAGCTCGACTGGAGCGCGACGCCGGAGATCGCCGCCGGGCCGCTCCGCTATCCCGCTCCTCACCGTTTTGCGCTGCCGGGTGACCTGATGAGCTTCGGCTATGCCGACGCCGTGATCTACCCGCT
>CAZPZW010000101.1:0-11011 GCA_964591165.1 uncultured Thermoanaerobaculia bacterium
CAGGACCTGGCCGACATCGGCGTGATCACGGCGTTGCAGGCGCAGGGATAGCCGGTCGCGGCGGGAAGCGAAGGATCACGCTGCGTGCGGCGCGAGGTTCCATGGCTGACGTCCTCCCGCGACCTTCTGGCAGGTCCGCACGGCGCGCCCTGGCCTCCTTTACCCTTCGCTCACCTGCACCAGAAACCGGCGCCGGTGGCGGCGCGATACGACGTGCCGGGAGCCGTCGCGAAGCAGGACGTCGTAGGCGCCGCCTTCGAGCGGCTCGATCTCCAGGATCGCGTCCAGATTGACGATGCGCGAGCGATGGATGCGCACGAACTGACGGGGGTCGAGGCGAAGCTCCAAACCGCTCAGCGATCGACGGTAGAGGTACGCCTGGCCGGCGATGTGAATGCGCACGAATTTCCCCGCGCCTTCGAGCCAGCTCGTCTCGGCGAGCCGGATCACCGCCAGTCGGTCGCCGGCGTGGACGAGAAGGCGAGCGAGCGGCTCCGCGAGCGCGGCGTCGACACCCCGTTGGGACTTGGTCGCAACGCCTCGACCCTCGCGAGGCGGCGAGTCCTGGGCCGAGGATGGGTTTCCGAAGCGCGGCGATCTGAGCACGGTTCTCATCGCAAGCCTCCCGGAATCGGCGGGTTGGCATCCGCCGCCAGCAAGAGGCCGGAGTCCACCGGCAGGCTCACCGGTAGCAGGCCCGTGAGCAGGTCTCGGTTCGCCGCGTCCCTTTCGAGCGCTGCCACCTCCGGCGCGGTCAGCCAGCGGCGGTCGACCGCGGCGCATTCCTCCGCGGTGATCTGCCGGGTGTCGATCCGCTTGCGCTCGCCCGGGTGCGTCGCCATGATGCGTTCCTTGCAGTGATCTTCCCTGGCGTCGACGAGCCCGAGCGCGTGCCCCAGCTCGTGCGCCAGGCTCTTTCCCGGCTCGCCGCACCAGACGAGGTCTCCGTTCGCGGTTTGCGCGAAGGCGTACAGCGTGATCTCCCGACCGCGCAGCTCTCCGCAGATGCCGGGTCCGGCCTCGGTGAGCTGACGGATGTTGAAGTAGCGCGGCAGCTCCGTTCCCACGGAGAAGGCCGGGAAGCCGGTGCCGTAGCCGGCACAGACCTGCCACATCGCGATCGCCTCGCTCTGCGAGACCTCCTCGACGCTGGAATCGAACCGCAGCTCGATGCCGTCGAGCGTCGCGGCGGCGTCGATGCTCGGGCGGGCACAGTCCGACGCGGCCGCCGCCGCGCTCCAGAGCTCCCAGCCCGCCAGCAGGAACAACGCCTGGACCCACCCCTGGGCTCGCATCTTCGTTCCTCCTTCCGCGGAGGCCGACTGCGGCGCCGTTCGCCGCCAGGGCCCCTCCGGTCCGGCGAGAGTTGTCGAGGCGAGCCAGGCGAGTCTTTAGGGGGGCGCTACCAAGCTCCTATGTGTGTCCTAAATTTTCCCCGCGGGATCCGGGCGGATCCTGCTGGGCGCCCTTGCGGGGCACGAAAATCTTCTCGACGACCGCTCGCACCGTTCCTTCGACCGCTTGCGCCGGTCCGCTGCCGGAATGCGCGCCGCGCGGCCGGCGACCCCGCAGTGAATGGACTACAATCGCCCTCGTGGACCCCTCGCAAGGTCCGGAGCGCCCCTCGCGCGACGGTTTTCGCGTGCTCGACGCCTGGGTCGAGCCGGAGCTCGATCGTCTGACACGCGACGGCGCGAGCCAGCACCTCGAGCCGAAGCTCACCGAGGTGCTCCTGCTCCTCACGAAGCACCAGGGCCACGTCGTCTCCAAAGAGAAGCTCCTCGAGACGGTCTGGCCCGATCAATTCGTCTCCGAGTCCACCCTTTCGCGCGCCATCGCTGAGCTCCGGCGTGTCCTCGGCGACGACGCCCAGAAGCCGCGCTTCATCGAGACCATTCCGCGCCGCGGCTACAGGTGGATCGCCCCGATCGAGCGGGCGGGCCCACCGGCTCCGGCGGCGCCCGTCGCCGCTGCGTCGTCGCGGACTCCGGAGCCCCAGGGGGCTCCGCCGGCGGTTGCCGGCGCCGCGGGTCCGGCAGCGACCCTTCGGGTCCGGCGCATGCGCTGGCGGGGTGGAGTCGGCCTGGCGGTACTCGCGGCGGTTGGGCTCGCGCTGGTTCTCTACTCGCGCGCCGCCGCGCCGGCAGTTTCCGAAACGGACGTCGTGCTCGTTACCGACTTCGAGAACCGGACCGGCGACCCGCTGTTCGACGACACGCTCAAGCAGGCGTTCGTGATCCAGATGGAGCAGTCGCCATACTTCAGTTTCTTTCCGGCGGATCGCATCCGCAGCACGCTCGAGATGATGAGACGCTCGCCAGACGAGCGCATCACGCCGGCCCTGGCGCGGGAGATCTGCGAGCGGAACGGCATCGCCGCCATGCTCGTCGGCAGCCTGGCGCCGCTCGGCGAGAGCTTCGTGATCACCCTCCAGGCGATCAGCGCCCGCACCGGCGAGACACTGGCGCGCGAGCAGGTGCAGGCGGCGAAGAGGGAGGACATCCTGAGCGCGTTGGGCGGCGCCGCATCGGAGCTGCGCCGGAAGCTCGGCGAGTCGCGCGCCTCGATCGAACGATTCGACAAGCCGCTCGTCGAAGCCACCACATCGTCGCTCGAGGCGCTGCGGTTCTATTCGGAGGGCCGCAGGTTGTTCGAAGCCGGCAAGTTCGCCGAGGCCATTCCCTTCCATCGCAAGGCCCTGGAGCTCGATCCGGAGTTCGCTGGCGCGTACATGCAGATGGCGGCCTGTTATCACATGGCGGAGAACGACGCGGACGAGATGCCCGCCCTCCGGCGGGCGTACGAGCTGCGGCACCGGGTGACGGAGCGCGAGCGGTATGGGATCACCTTCTACTATCTCGAGGGGGAGAAAGGAGATCTGATCGGAGCTCGGGAGAACCTGGAGCTCGCAGTGCGGGCGTATCCACGCGAGGCCCGGTTCCGCAGCGCTCTCGCCGGCGCGTACCTGAGCGAAGGGAAGTACGCCGCAGCCCTCGAGCAGGCGGCGGAAGGAAAGCGGCTGCTCGTCGAGGCCGCGTCGAACGTTGGGCCCGACCTCCAAAGGGCGGCAGCTCTGCTGGCTCTTGGCCGGTACGACGAGGTGAAGCGCACGGTGACCGAGATTCTGCGCGGGTTGGGCTCGACCGAAGAGAGCGAGTGGTCCGAGATCGGCGCGGAGGACGCGCACGTTCTCCTGCTGAGCGTCGCCTTTGCCGAGGGAGACCAGGCGGCGTTCCAACGGGAGCTAGATTGGTGCCGGAACCAGGAGCCGCCAGCCTTCGGCGTGTTGCGGGCGGAGATGGAGCTCTTCGCAGGCCGCCGCGATGGGCCGGCCCTGGCCGACATCCCCGACGCCCAGGTCGGCGAGCGGTCGATCCTCGCGGCGGACCTCGCGGCGCTCGGGGATTGTGACGGCGCCCGTGCCGAGCTGCACAAGATGCCCTCCGACCGGGTCGATTGGGCGCAGGCCACCGCCTTCGCGCTGTGCGGCGACGTCGAACCTGCGCGCCAGGCGCTCGACCGGCTCCACGCTGCGCCGCCCGCCTGGCCCGCCGACACGCGCGTCATCCTGCTGCCGGTCGCCGAGGCGCTCCTCGAGCATTCGCTCGGCGACTTCTCCCTGGCGCGCGCGAAGCTCGAACCCGCGCTCAGGTTCCAGTTGGGAGCCGTCGATGGGTTCTGGACGACCTATGCGCTCGGTTTGAGCTATCTCGGCGAGCGGCGCGGAGGCGAGGCGGCCGCTGCGTTCGAGAAGATCCTGGCCCATCGGGGTGTGCTGCCGTCGAGTCCGCTCTATCCCCTGGCCTACCTCGGATTGGCGCGGGCCTCCACCCTCTCGGGCGACACGGCGCGGGCGCGAAGGGCCTACGAGGACCTCTTCGCCATCTGGAAGGAGGCCGACCCGGATCTGCCGGCGCTCGTCGCGGCGCGCGCCGAATACAGCCGCCTGAGGTAAGGCCGCGGAGTTCCCGCGATCAGAACGAGAACTTGACGAGGATGCGGGCCGAGCGCGGGCTCTGATACACCTTCGGCTCGAGAAAGTCGGGGTTGGGAAGGGGCTCGAAAGTGAAGTTGTCGACCTCGGCGTTCGGCACCACCTCGGTCACGGCCCGGGCGTCGAAGACGTTGAAGACGTCCACCCCGACCGCAATCGTCCGGTCGCTGCCGAGGCGGAAGTCGTACTGGGCACGCAGATCGAGCTGGGTGATCGCTTCCAATCGGCCGAGCGCGCCGCGCGGCGAGAGCACCCGGACCTGGGAGCCGGACCCGGGAACGGCGCCCAGGGCGGTGACCGGCCGGCCGGAGGCGTAGTTGAACGCCAGTCCGGCGCTCAGGCCGAGCTCCCAACGGTAGGAGCCGTGAACCTTCACCGTGTGCTCGACGTCGTTCGGCAACGGCCCCTCGTCGAAGGTGTAGGCCATCCACGGGGACGCGGCGAGATCGCTGAGGGGACTGTAGTGCGGGCTCTTGATGCCGGTTTCGCGGGCGAACTGCCCCTCGTAGTTACCGCGCAGCCGTGCGTAGCGATAGGAACCGAGAACCTGCCAGCCGTCGGAGTACCGTCTCTGCGCGGTCAGCTCGAGCGCCTGGTACTCGCGCTCGAGCTTCGGGAAGCCGGGATAGTGGCCGTCGGCGTTGGTGATCAGCCAGGCGCCGCTCGATGTCGCAACCTCCTCCGCGGTTATTCCCGGCGGCACGCAGAGAGCCGTGCCCAGATAACCGGGAACACAGGGGGCGTCGAAACTGACCTGGATGTCCTCCAGCGCCCGGAAGAGCTTGCGGTAGATGAAGCGCGCGCCCAGAGTGAACTCGGGCACGAGCTCCTGTTCGACGCCGGCGACCCACTCGTCCGTGTACGGCGACCGGGTCGTGAACGGGGAGGTCGAGGATCCGAGCCCCTCGACCTCGATCGATTGGTAGTCGTCGATCTCCTCGAAGCCTGGGAGCGGCTCGGTGAGCGCGGCGTCGTAGAAGAAACCGGACACGATCTCCCCCGAGGAGAGCAACGCCGCCGCGAGATCGTTGGGGATCTTCTCGAAGAAGCGACCGTAGTGCAGGAACGCTCTGGAGCGGCCGTCTCGCCGGTAGTCCCAGGAGAGTCCGACGCGCGGCGCCCAGTTGTCCGGGAACGTCACGTCCTCGGAGCCGGCCCGGTCGCCTCGAATCCGCTGCTCCTCCCAACGCACGCCAAACCGAAGGTCGAGGTGGGGAGTCAAGCTCCAGGTGTCCTGGGCGAAGAGACTGAGGTAGTCCGTGGACGTCGGCTTGCGCACCGAGGAGAGCGAAGCGAGCGCGAAGTAGATCTTCTCCACGGCGATGCCGAACGGCTCGCCGAACAGGACGAAGATCGAGGCGCCCGAGGCCGTCTGCCTTCCGTCCGAGGTGCGGAAGCCCGGGCCGCTTCGGTCCCAGCCGGCGGCGTAGCTGATCTCCTCGAGCTGCGCGCCGTAGCGAATCTCGTGGGCGCCCCAGAGGTTCGTCGCCTTGACGCTGTACTGCAGATTCTCGCCCCGCGATCCACCGTCGTAGGCGCCGAGGCCGCCGGTCGTCACGATGGGTAGGACCGTCAGATCGCTCAGCCGATTCTGGTCGGCCTCGGGACCCAGGACCTCGGCGAAGCGGCTCGCGGAGCGCGCCACCTGGCCCTCGACGAACAGGTTCGCGCCGAGCACGCCGCTCCAGCGCGCCACCTGGCTGTCGCTGCCGTATTCGAGCGACGACCGTGCCGCCACCGGGTCGAGGGACGCGAGGCCGAAGCCGAGCTGGTTGCCCAGCGCGCTCGACCCCGGGTCGCCGAACGCCGAGAGCTCGAGGGTGTGATTCGTCCCCAGGCCCGCGTTGGCCTTGAACGCGTAGGCATCGGTGGTGCGCACGTCGGTCGTGGCCGGGTATTCCGCGGCTTGCGGCGCTTCGGGATCGTTGGCGTATGCGGTTTCCTCGCGGCGCCGGTTGTACGAAGCGAAGAAGTGCAGCCGCTCGGCGACGATCGGGCCGCCCAGCTGCAGGCCGCCGTCGAGGGTCTCCTTGTCGACCTCGTCGACGGCGTACGACTGCTCGAAGTCCCGCCGCGGAGTCTCGCTGCGCAACGCCGGAGGGCTCCAGTAGACGAACGCCTCGCCGGCGAGCCTGATTCCTCCGCTCCGGGTGATGACGTTGACGACGCCGCCCAGCGCCTGGCCGTATTCCGGCTCGAACCCGGCGGTCATGACCTGCACCTCCTGCACGAAGTCGGGCGGATAGCCGCTGCCGAGCGACCCGAACTTCGTGGAGTAGGCACCGACGACGCCGTAACCCGTCTCGGTGATGTTGACCCCATCGACGATGTAGGTGGTTTCGAACGCCGAGGCGCCCGAGACCGAGGGATTGCCGGGCAGGCCACCCTCGGCGACTCCGGGAGACAGGTGGATCGCGGCGGTGAACGAACGGTCGAGCGGAACGCTCGCGATGAGCTCCTGCGGGATATTCGTTCCGACGGTCGTGCCGCCGCTGTCGATGAGCGGCGCCTCGCCATGGACCTCCATCGTCTCCGAAACCGCCAGTCGCATCCGCACGCGGATCGCGCTGCGCTCATTCAGGCGGATGCGCAGGCCGTCCTGCGCGACGTCTCGGAATCCCTCGAGCGTCGCCCGGAGCGTGTAGCTGCCCGGCACGAGGTAGGGGAGGACGAACCGACCGTTGGCGTCCGAGATCGTGCTCTTCGCGCTGGCGTCGCCGGTGACGGTGATCGAGACCCTCGGCAAGGCGTCACCGGACTCGCTGCGTACCTCGCCGACCAGCGTGCCGGTGGTCTCGCCGATGCCCTGGCCCCGGGTCTCCGGAGCCGACACGGCGATTGCCAGCGCGCAAAGAAGTGCCCTATCGAAGGCGCGTTTCGCCATGAGCCCTCGCTGTCGACGCCTGCGCCCGCCCAGATCGGCAACACCGGAGCCTCGCTGGGGCGAGCGACTCTGCACCACCCGTGTTCGTTCCGCGGCGGGAGGATAACGCCCTTTCACCCTCGGGGAAGCATCCGCCCGCCGAAGAGCCCCGCCAGATGAAAAAAGGGCGGGGGCGCTTTCCAGGCCCCCGCCGAGCGGCTGGTGGAGATCAGCCGCGATTCCGATGCTCAGAAGCTGAATTTGAGACCCGCGCGAATCGTCCGCGGAGCCTGATACGGGCTGCCCGTGAACGAGCCGGCAACGTTGGGTTGCAGGTAGAACGGGTTGAGGTCGGCGCCCGCCATCGCGGTGTCGGTGTTGACCGACTGCCACGGGTAGAGCGAGGCGGACGACCCGTCGCAGGCCGCGAGGAAGTCGCAGAGGTCCGCGCGATAGTGGTTGTTGTCGATGAGGAGCGTGGCGTCCTCGTCGAACAAGTTGAGGACCTGGACCGAGAGCTCGAGGCCGAAGTCCCCGATGTTGAAGAGGTGCGAGATCCGGAAGTCGGTCTGCGTCAGGTCGTCCGTGGTGCCCTTGGAGCCGCGACCGTTCGGATAGAACTGTACGCCGAGCAGGTCGACCACTTCGGAGATCGGAGTGCCCGAGCCGTAGTACTGCTGAACTCCGATCGTAGTGCCGAAGTCGAAGCGGTAGCTGAAGAACGCGTCCACCACGTGCGGGCGCTCGGTGTTGAGCGAGCCGCTCGAGGAGCTGCCATCGCCGCGAACGGTGTAGTACGGGCCGTCGAAAGCGCGGCTGACGTTCGGGTCGGTGCGGCCGAACTCGTCCGAGCTCGCGAGACCGGAGTAGTTGCCTTCGAGCTCGCTGTAGGTGTAGGCGACGCGCGCCGCCCAATTGCTGGCGAAACGGCGGTCCCACGACAGCTCGATCGCCTTGTAGTCGCGAATCGCCTCCTCCTGCACGGGGATCGGACCAGCGCCGTCCGGGTCCTTCACGATGCCCATCCCGGGGTTCGCGGTGGTGTAGACCTCGTTCAGGAAGCCGTCGGCGTCGTAGAAGCGGAGGCCGACGTCCTCGATCGCGACGTTGAGGCGCTTGTCGACATAGCGCACGCCCAGGACCGAGTTCTGCGTCCACTGCCAGTCGGCGCCGATCTGGAACTCCTCCGACTCCATCGGCTTCAGACCTGGATCGACGCCCCCGAATCCACCGAAGCTCGGATCGCTCGGATGCCGCAGGTCGAGCACCGCGAGCGGCTCGCCGAGTCCGGGACACGGATTGTCGCCGGGGTCGTTCGTCGAGACGTGGCAACCGTCGTCGAACGTCGTCCAGTCGAGCGTCTCGATCCCGTACAGATACTGGATCCAGCGATCGCCGCCGAACGAGCCGCGCGACATCTCGAACTTGCTGATGTCGTAGTACGTGCCCCAGCTGCCGTAGACCTTGAGCTTCTGGTCTGAGAGGACGTCCCAAGCGAAGCCCACGCGCGGCGCGAGCTTGTCGCCGTAGTCGAACGACCAGGCGAGCTCGGGCAACGTCGGATCCTGATTGTGGCCGTAGTTGGGGACGTCTTCCTGCTCCGTCCGGACGCCGAGGTTGAGCGTCAGGTTCGGCCGGACGGACCAGGAATCCTGCAGGAAGAAGCCGAGGTTCTCGCTCGACACCTTGCCGAACGTACCGAAGCGACGAACACCGACGGAGCCGTAAGTGCCGCGCGTCCCGGCGCCGAAACGATCGGTAAGGCCCCAGCTCGTTTCGAAGTAGTTGCCGACTTCGGCGTTGACGACGTCGTTGCTGATCTCTTCGTACTGCACGCCGGCCTTGAACGCATGACTCCCGGCGGCGTTGACGAACAGGTTGCCGTCGAGTGAGGCGGCCGTTCGCTCCCAGAGGTCGATCTGGGCGCCGGTGAAGAGCGCCGCCGGGACGGTCGAGAATCCGGTCGGGCGCGAAAGGGGAGATCCGGGATCCGGGAATGTTCCCCTGCGGAAGTGGATGCGGGATTCCGAGTCCGACAGGCCGCTCGTCTCCTGGTCGGTCGAGTAGTAGCCGAGGCGGGTGGACATGTAGAAGGTGTCCGTCGGGACGTAGTCGGCGTAGAACGAGTAGCTCTCGGTCGGGAAGACGTTGCCGACGCCGAGCGGGGTGCCGAGCGGCGTCGATCCGTCCTTGTTCGGGAGGGCGTTCTTCACTTCGCGTTCGGTCAAGTTGCCGGAGAGCTTGTAGAGGAATTGCGATCCGATGCTGCCCTTCAGGTTGAGGGCATAGTAGTCACGGTCATCGGACTGCTTGTAGGTCGTTGGATCGTCGTCGGGCTGGCGCTCCGTGTCGATCATCGTGGTTTGGAAGGCGCCGTAGAACCAGAGTGAGTCCTTGAGAATCGGTCCGCCGATGTCGAAGAAGGGCTGGATCCGGGTGTAGTCGTCCTTGCGGAACTGACGGTAGAGCGAGGGATCCGCCTCGTAGGGCGTGATTCGCTCCTCGCCGTCCCAGCCAGAGTCGCCGAAGTAGGAACCGACCGAACCCTTGAACTCGTTGGTGCCACTCTTGGTGACGGCGTTGATGACGCCGCCCGTCGAGCCGCCGAACTCCGCGGCATAGCCGGCAGACTTCACTTGGACCTCTTCGAGGAAGTCGCTGGTCATCGCCTGGCCCGAGGTGCCGTCCTGCGGGTGTGTCGTGTCGATGCCGTCGATGACGTAGCGGTTCTCGGAACCGGAGGCGCCGTCGACCGACACTCCGCCGAGGAATGCTTCGCTGGACGCGCCGGCCGCTGCGCCGACGATCGCGGTGAAGTCACGTCCCTGGCCGAGCATCTCGAGCTGCCGGCCAGCGAGCGAGGTGGCGGTCGCCGAGCTCTTCACGTCGACCTGACCGGCTTCGCCGACGACGTTGATCGTCTCGCTGACCGTCCCGACCTCGAGGTTGAAGTTGATGGTCGCGGTGGAACCGAGGGTGACCACCACGTTGGCGACCTCGGCGGGGTTGAAGCCGTCGAGCTTCGCGGTCACGTTGTAGGTGCCCGGCGGGACGCGCGGGAAGCGGTACGTGCCGTCCTCGTTCGACTTCGTGTCGAGCCGGCCGCCGGAAACGCTCGCGGCTTCGATCGCGACACCGGGCAGGACGGCGCCCGACGCGTCGGACACCGTTCCAGCGATGGCGCCGACCTGCTCCTGCGCTACCGCCGGCGCCGCGGCGCGCAGCAGCACGAGTGCAATCCCTGTTCTGAGAAGCCTTCGCATCTTCGACCTCCTTGGGTTGAATCTCCGGACGATCCGGGAGTTCTAGGGGGTGTCGAAGCGCAACGGCGATGCCACACGCCGGCGCGCACCGACCCCTCAAGGCGCATCTGGATCAGAAGAAACGACTTCGTGTCGCAAAGAGGATCGGCCGCGCGCGTCGCCAACGGCTGATTCCGCCCTCGGCGTCCGGAGGACTGGAGAGCTCGCGAAGGAGCGCCTGAGTGAATGCCAATTCGTTACCCCTGATCGGCCGCTCGCGCACGCTCAAGCGCCGCTGGTTCTGCACAGGGGTGTTAACCGGAAAGTTGAAGCGCCCGGGAGCAGCGCCATCCGCACTCCAATCTCGACCGCAGATGCCGCTTCGATCGCCGCTGCGAGCCCCGCGCCGGATCCAATCGGGCGAATCGTGCCTCCCGGGAAATGAGGAAGCTGCGCGATCGAATGCGCGAGAGGACCGCCGAGATGACGAAGGCAACGTCCGGAGCGCGGGAAGGCAACGGAAGGGACGGATCCGAAGGACGGGCGAAACGTTGACGGCGGCCGGATCCTCTTGAAGCGTTTTGTGCTCGTCGGTCCATCGCCAGCGCCGCGGTGGCCTTGCCGGCCGTGCTGCCGTCAGGTCTATACTGCCGCCCAATCCGGTCGGACGATTCGTCGGCGGCTTCAGGGCCAAGGGGGCGGTGATGAACAAGCTGGGCGCGGAGTTCCTGGGGACATTCTGGCTCGTGCTGGGTGGCTGCGGCAGCGCGGTCTTGGCGGCGAAGTACCCCGACATCGGAATCGGGCTGCTGGGCGTGTCGCTCGCCTTCGGCCTGACGGTGGTGACGATGGCCTACTCGATCGGCCACGTCTCCGGCTGTCATCTCAATCCCGCCGTCTCGATCGGCCTGT
>CAZPZW010000102.1:0-2066 GCA_964591165.1 uncultured Thermoanaerobaculia bacterium
GTGAGCGCGCCGGTCGTGCCGTCGCGCGTGAAGACCACCACGGCGTCGTCGTTCTCGCCGGTGGCATAGACGTGGGCGCCGTCCAGGCTCACTGCGACGCCACTCGCGCCTGCGAGGCCGTCCACGTTGTCGACCCCGTCCACTTGAAGCTCGAGGAAGGTCAGCGCTCCGGTCGCCGGATTGCGATCGAAGACCACCACGGCGTCGGAGTTGGCCGCCGCCACGTAGAGGCTGTCGCCCAGCGCGTCGAGGGCCAAGGCCGTCGGCTGATCGAGCCCGCTCACCGCCGGCGCCTGCTGCACCTCCAGGAAAGTGAGCTCGCCGAAAGTCGGGCTCTCCGAGTCATCGTCGCGCGTGAACACGACGATCGCATCGGCGACCTGGCCGGCGACGTAAACGCTGGCGCCATCGCTCGAGACCACGACGTCGGACGCGCCGTTGAGTCCGGTGATCGGTCCCTCGCCGTCGAGATAGCGCGCCAGGAACGTGAGCTCCCCAGTTGCGCCGTCCAGCGCGAAGACCGTCACCGCGTCGGAGCCGAGCCCCGTCGCGTAGACGTGCCGCCCGTCCGGGCTGACGGCAGCGGAGCTCGCCCCGTCGAGCCCCTCGAGGGTCACCGGCCCGGGCTGGACGTCGCCCTCGGCGTAAGACGCGAGGAAGCTCAGTGTTCCCGAAGGGGCCGCCACGCAGGTCCAGGTCGCACCGGTCGGGAAGATCGCCGAGAGATCGTCGTAGACCGTCGCGCCCACCATGTTGCTCGGCCCGTCGTTGGACACGGTGATGGTGTAGGTCAGCTCCTCGCCCGGCACCGCGACGTCGTCGCCGTCGGTCTTGTCGAGCGCCAGGTCGCTGCTCGGCTTCAGCTCGTCGATGTCCCGGCAACCGTTGTTGTCGGGAATCACCGGGTAGCCTGCCGCGTCGTTGTCGTCGCAGACGCCCGTCGGGTGCTGGCCGTCGGAGTCCGAGCCCGGGTCGACGATGCTCGTCGGGATGATCACTTCCGCCTCGTTGACCAGGAAGCCGGTCGCGCCCGGGTCGATCGTGGCGTGGATGGTGTAGACCACCTCACCGCCGGCGGCGATCTCGACGTTGGTGTCGTGCAGCGCGCCGACGCCGGCCCCGGTGCAGCGCGATCCGGAGGCCCGGCTGAAAGCGGCGATCGCGTCGTCGCCGAATCCGGCGACGTAGGCACTGCGGCTGTTGGCCGAGATCGCCACGGCGTAAGCCTGATCGAGCCCGTCGACGCCGTCGGCGCCGTCGGTCCGCGCCTCGACGAAGACCAGGGTTCCGCCGGTCGCCTCGCGGGCGAAGACGGCGAGCGCGTCGTCGTTCTCACCGGTGACGTAGACCTGCTTGCCGTCCGGGCTCACTTCGACCGCCCGCGCTCCCGCGAGTCCCTCGACACCGCTGCCGTCGACGAAAGTCTGCAGCACGGTCAGTCGGCCGAAGTCGTCGCTCGCCGTGTCCACGTTGCGCTGGAAGACGGTGAGCGCATTGGCGGTGTGCCCGGTGACGTAGACGTTGCGGCTGCTCGAGCCGTCGCCCGGGTCGGGGCTCACGGCGACGCGCAGCGCGCGGTCGAGCGACGGCAGCCCGTCGACGACCTGGACCTGCGTCACCCGGCCGAAAGCCGCCGGGTTCCCGCCGTCGGTGTTGCGCCGGAAGACCACGACCGCGTCGTCGATCGAGGTGGCGACGTAGACGTGCTCGCCGTCCGAGCTGAGCTGCACGCCGTGCGCCCCCTGCAGGCCCACGATTCCCGGCGTTCCGGCGATCTTGGCCTCCTTGAAGGTGAGGCTCCCGTCCCCCGGGTCGCGTTCGAAGACGGCGAGCGAGCCCGGCGAGAGACCCGCGACGTAGACGTGCAGTCCGTCCGGGCTCACCGCCACGTCGGCGGCGCCGAACAGCCCGTCGACCCCGTTCTGCCCTTGGCGGTGCACTTCTTCGAACTCGACCAGGCCGGTCCCCGGGTTGCGCGAGAAGAGAGCCAGGGTGTTCTCGACCGCGTTGACCGACTGCCCGACCACGTAGAGGCTGTCGCCGAAGGCGGCGATCGCCGAGGCGCC